>NZ_JAFLPN010000026.1:0-49989 GCF_029870785.1 Brevibacillus sp. AY1 | reverse complement strand
ACTCCAACAATGGATCATGGGTTTACCCAGCTATATCAGGGTTACCTACCTAATTTGAGCTGCGAAAGTTGAGTAAATATATATAGTTCAAGTCACACTCCTAATGATGTATAATGTTCGTGGGCAGCATCCGCTTGCCCCAACCACACACGAAATCCATGCTGCGGCATGGGAGAGGTTCGCGAACTCCCTCTATAAAAAACTAAGGTGGGAAACAGTACCTTTGGTATTGTTTTGTTTTTTTGTGAGCATGTTCAAGAACTCTCTTTCTTCCACTTAAAAAAAAGGAGATGGAGAGCATGAAACAAGAAAAGGCCGTCGTTGTGTTCAGCGGAGGTCAGGACAGTACAACCTGCCTCTTTTGGGCCAAACAACAATTCGGCGAAGTAGAAACCATCACGTTTGACTACGGGCAACGCCACAAGCTGGAGATCGAATGCGCCCAGCAAATTGCCCGGGAGCTTGGCGTGAACAACACGGTATTGGATATGAGCCTGTTGAACCAGCTCGCACCCAATGCCCTCACCCGCACCGACATTGACATCACTCAGGAAGAAGGCCAGCTGCCCTCCACCTTCGTCGACGGTCGCAACCTGTTGTTCCTCTCGTTCGCAGGCGTCTTTGCCAAGCAAAAAGGCGCACGCCATCTGGTGACTGGCGTATGCGAGACGGACTTCAGCGGGTATCCGGACTGCCGCGACTCGTTTATCAAATCGCTCAATGTGACGCTCAATCTGGCGATGGATTACCCGTTTGTGATCCACACGCCGCTGATGTGGCTGAACAAAGCACAGACGTGGAAGCTCGCCGACGATCTGGGTGCCTTCACCTATATCCGCGAAAATACACTCACCTGCTACAACGGCATCAAGGGTGACGGCTGCGGGGAATGCCCTGCCTGCCACCTGCGAAAAGCCGGACTGGACACCTACCTATCCGAAAAAAATGAACAAGGGACCACTGTCTGATGAGCGCCAACTTCGATTTTCGTATCGTCGACCGCATGCAGACTTTGGGTACCCATATTGATAGATCACAGCTTCGCTACCACAACAAGCGCGTTCTTGTGAGCAAGGAGTTTACCTTCGACGCGGCACACCACCTGCACGCCTACGAAGGAAAATGCAAGAACCTGCATGGACACACGTATACCGTCGTATTTGGGATCAGCGGCTATCCGGACGAAATCGGACTGGTCATCGATTTTGGCGACATCAAGCAGATTTGGAAGGAACACATCGAAATCTACCTGGATCACCGCTATCTCAACGAAATGCTGCCTGCGATGAACACCACGGCAGAAAATATGGTCGTCTGGCTGTTCGAACAGATGGAGCAGCAGCTGCAATCAGAAGCTTATCGCGACCGCTACAACGGAGCTCGTGTCGAATTCGTTCGCTTGTTCGAGACGCCGACCAGCTATGCCGAAGCGAGACGGGAGTGGATGATGGAGTGAACCCTATTCCTGTTTTGGAGATTTTCGGGCCGACTATTCAAGGCGAAGGCATGGTCATCGGGCAAAAAACGATGTTTGTGCGCACCGCAGGGTGTGACTACCGCTGCAGCTGGTGTGATTCCGCCTTTACCTGGGATGGCTCTGCTCGGGATGAGATCCAGCTTCTGTCCGCCGAAGCCATCTGGCAAGAGCTGTACCGGCTGGGCGAAGACCGTTTTTCTCATGTCACGATCTCTGGCGGCAACCCCGCGCTGATCGAAGGCATCGGGGCATTGGTGTCGCTGCTGCAGGAAAAAGGGATTCGTACAGCCGTGGAGACACAAGGCAGCAGATGGCAGGATTGGCTCATGCAAATCGATGACGTCACGATCTCACCCAAGCCGCCAAGCTCCGGAATGAAAACGGATTTGGACATGCTCGATCAGATCGTCCATCGGCTCGTCGATGGCGGTCATGTTGGGGTCAGTCTGAAAGTCGTTGTGTTCAATGACGAGGATTTTGCCTATGCGCGCATGATCCACAGCCGCTACCCTGCGGTGCCTTTTTACCTGCAGCCAGGCAATGGCGATCTGACGGACGCCGACACCGACCTACTGCGCGAAAAACTGCTGAAGTCTTTTGAATGGTTGATCGATCAGGCCATGTCAGCAACAGACATGAACGATGCCAAGGTTCTGCCGCAGCTGCACGCCTTGGTCTGGGGCAACAAGCGTGGCGTATAGCGATGATAATCAAGGAAGAAACGAGGGAATAAGATAGATGGCAAACCACGAAGAACGAGACTTGTCTTCATTGACTCTCCTGGGCAACCAGGGAACGACCTACAACTACACGTACGATCCGGGTGTATTGGAGACCTTTGACAACAAGCACCCGTACCGGGATTACTTCGTCAAGTTCAACTGCCCGGAATTCACCAGCCTCTGCCCGATCACCGGGCAGCCTGATTTTGCTACGATCTATATCAGCTATGTCCCGGACATCAAGATGGTGGAGAGCAAGTCGCTCAAGCTGTATCTCTTCAGCTTCCGCAATCACGGGGATTTCCACGAGGATTGCGTCAACATCATCATGAATGACCTGATCAAGCTGATGGAGCCCCGTTACATCGAGGTATGGGGCAAATTCACTCCACGTGGTGGTATTTCGATCGACCCGTACTGCAATTATGGCAAGCCGGGCACGAAGTACGAGGAGATGGCGCAATTCCGGATGATGAATCATGATCTGTACCCGGAGAAAGTCGATAATCGGTAACGAACGCGCATGAGGCTGACCCTGGAGGTCAGCCTCATGCGCGTTTATTGCTGTGCTTCAAGCAGGGATTCCTTGAACTTTGCCAGCGTGCTTTCCTCAATCCCGCAGCCTTCGCGCAAATAGACGGCAACAGACCCGTATTTTTTCAGCATAGTCTGGTAGACCTCATCCAAAAATCGCTGATGAGCCGTTAGGATCAGTTTCGTGCGCGCAGGCGAAACCCGCTTCAAGGTAACCCCATTCACAATCTTAGCTACCGTTTCCAAACGGGTCTCGTAGTAGTGATTCGTCAACAGGTATTCCTGTAAAACCGTCTCATACGGCACACCTGCGAACAATTGGATCAAAGCGGCGATATATCCTGTCCGGTCTTTTCCAGCTGTGCAGTGAATCAAAGCCGGCAGATTTTCCTCTTGGGCGAGCAAAGTAATGAGAGCTTTGATCTGAGAAGTGCTTTTGAAAGCCATATGCTGATAATACCCGCTGCTAAACTCCAAAAAACGCTCCCCGCCCGACCTTCTGAAAAAGAAGTCGAGTATCATCCTCCTGCTGGCTTGAGTCTCATCTTGGTGAAGTGGAAAATTGAACAAATGGAAGCTTTCATTGGATGCATGCCGTAATCGCTTGGATCGATGCCTTTTGGGCGTGCGCAAATCACAGACGACCTTGATGTTATAGGTACTCAGCTTCTCTGTATCTTTTTGGCTCATTTTCGAGATATCATCTGACCGGTACAGAAGCCCTGCTTTCATGACTCTACCATCAACCGTCTGCAGGCCGCCGATGTCTCTGAAATTAGCCAGCTTCTCAAAATGGTGAAGATCTTCTCTCAGCCGTGTATTCATGTTTATTCCCTCTAAACGCCAGGAGCTCTCAGGCTGTTTTGGATTTCCCTTTCAAACAGCATGCTCCTTTTTTCTTCAAAATGAATCTTCTATCTGTATACCACGCGATTCCAATAGCGCCGATCAGAGTCAACAGCAGGTTGCCGTATGTCTCATAGGGAAGCGCATTTCCCTCAAGCTGGTAATTTTCCGCCCGAAATTCCAGTCGTTTTACTGCATGCAGGGCTGTGAGCAAGTCCTCTTGCTTGGCTAAATCCTCAAACTGAGCCTCGAAGATAAAACGATTCGGATCACTGTGCACCAGGAGTGGCTCCAACCCATTTCCGATTTCCTTCCACCCCTCGATTTCATCTGTTGCGAGGGTCGTTGCTTGAGTACCGGGAACGATCATTTTATCCAACGCAGGGAGAGTCGCCCATTCATAGCGCGGCAGCAGATTCAGACCATGCTTCGACACGACTGGCTGACCTGCGCTGGTAGCCGATAGGATCCGAGTCGTTCCGGTGTCAGAATAAATATCCAGGACCGATGCAATCGCCATCTCTTCGACACCGTTGTAGAGGAGCATGCCCGCTTTTGTCTTATTCCACTGAAATGCGTTGTTCAGGATATAGGTCGAGTATTTCATGTCGATGGAAAAAGGCTCAACCTTCGGATTCTTCACGAAATCATAGGATGGGTAGTTTAGGTCTTTCGCTATTTTTTCTGCCATTGGTTCCCCTAGCTGCTGGCTGATAACGTAGAGTGTGGCATCAATTCCTGAAGAAACTCCCGCAGAGGAAATGATTTTGCCCTCATCATTCGTGATGTAGCGTCGATCCGTCACCCAGTTCACGTTTGGATACAGCCTTATCAGATCAGCAACCGTCTGCCAATGAGTCGTGACCGTCTTTCCGTCCAGCAATCCGGTGGCTGCCAGATTACCGGAACCAGCGCAAATGCTGAGCAGGGTCGTATCCTTATGCTTTTGAATCCACTCTCGAATCGGTTCAAATTTTTGTGCGTCCTGGGTCATCATAAATGGAATCGCGATTATATCCGCGCTTTTTCCCAACAACGCATCCAGCTCCGCAAACGAATAGTGAGGAACGATATCAACACCGCCTGTTAGCGACCTCACCTGGTTATCCTCCGCAACAGCATAAACATTGTACGCACCTGTCATGGATAAAAGCTGATAGGGAATGGTGAAATCCATGCTCTCTGTCGCTTCATTTCCCAGTAAAACAGCCACCGTAGGTTTATTGGGATCATGCACAGGCTTCTGGATCCCCTCCAAGGAAGGAACGGGCTCCTGGCGAATCGAGCCCCAAAACAGCCCTTGGGAATAGACTAATCCGGAAACTCCTATTCCCCCTACTAACAGGATGATGATCATTGCATAAACGACTGAGCGCAGCAAAAATTTCCACATGGTAACCGATCTCCTTATGATTTATTGTCACTATGATCATAAGAAGAAAAGGGGATCTGCAACGCGCAAACATCGGTCGGTGTCACGCAAAAATCTGCGCTCAGCACGCAAAAGCTGGTGTGCCACGGCAAAGGGATGCCAGAGTGGCTAAAATAAATCCTCAGCTGGGAGAATCCCTAGCTTTTTGGCTTTCTTGATCACCTCAACGCGTGAACTCACCTGCAGCTTCTGGAATAGCTCAGTCAGGCTGTATTCCAATGAACGCTGACTGATCATGAGCGTTTTCGATATTTCCTTGTTGCTCTTTCCCTTGGCCAATTCACGCAAGAGCTTGTCTTCTTCATGGGTAATTGTGGTTTCTTCGCGCCCGGCTTCCCCTTGGACTACAATTTCCTGACGTCTCAGCTGCTTGAGCAGATGCATGGGAACGATCGCCTCTTTCCTGGCGGCACAGCGGATCGCTTGAATCAGCTGTTCTCTTGTGGAGGTTTTGGCGACAAAACCTGAAACCCCGGACTCCATCAATAAATTGAAATGGGGAACGATCTCAAATCCTGAATAAATCAAAATGACGGCATCCGGGACATACTGGAGCACTTTGCGCGCCAAGTCAGCACCATTGATGTTAGGCATATATAAATCAAATAAGATCACATCGAATTTATGGAGACGAATCAGATCTGTGACACCATACACATCCGTCTCAATCATTACATTCATATCCGGCTCTGATTCGATCAGCATTTTCGTACCCTCTACGACCGAACGATGATCGTCAACCAATAAAATTTCCATCGCATTCACCTTGCCATCATCATTTTGGGAAAGCGTATTGTCACGTGAAACCCCTCTTTTGGGGCTGTATGAAATTGCACAATTCCTTCCAGACTTAGCACCCTCTTTTCGATGCCCGCTATCCCCATGTGCTGGAACGATCCCTCAAAGGCGGTGAGGTCCATCCCAACCCCGTCGTCTGAATAGGAAAAGGTGATGTGCTCCTCTGTGCTGCCTAGTGTCATGGCCACTTGGGTGGCATGAGAATGTTTGGATGCATTGTTTAACAATTCCTGGACAATCCGATACACCCCCAGAATCTGTTCTTCATTCAGGTGGACATCCAGCTGATCCGTGGAAAAGTGAATCTCGTAATTCGAAAACATCCGTGCATAGGAAAACAAGCTTTTGAGCGATTCCACCAAACCCATTTTCAGCAAGAACGGCGGACGCAGCTCATTGCAGGTAATGCGAATTTGATGAATCACGTCCAGCAATCCTTCCGTAATCTGGAGTAAAGCCTGATTCATATCTTGGGAAAACGTATTCGAGGACTGCAAGGTTTCGAGCTTGCGATACCAGATGATCAGATCCTGCAGCACAGAATCATGCAAGTCGCTGGAAAGGGAAGCTCGCTCCTTTTCCGAAAGCTTGAACAGCAGTCTCAGCATCCATTTGGGCGTCTCATTCTTTGCGACCATCTCCTCAAGGCGCTTCATCAAATCTTCGAGCAGATGGAGATTATCGTATAGAATCGTCACGTAATGAACCGCCGTTTCCAGCCATTCTTTTTCCATTTTCTGAAGCGAATGCTCCGTCATGATCCGCAGATAGACCGGATGTTTCTTTTCACCGATTTTGATCCATATGTCATGCTCGTTCTTCTCGTCTTGCTCCATTCCTCTCGGTACTTCTTCGATCGATACCTGGCTGATCGGAAGAATCGTCCCTGCTTCCTCGATCAGCCTTTCCTCCAATTCGGATACCTTCATCACGTTGGCTAGATCTGAAGAGAAACGATTCAAGCTTTGCTGAAGCGCTTTATACCTTTCTTCGCTTTTAATCAGTTCTTGCTCGTCTCTTTTCCTTTTCGTAATATCCTTTACGATTCCATGAATGCCATTTAATTTCCCAGAAAGAAAAATCGGCACGAAGGTGATGCTCACAATTTTTTCCTGGTTCCCGATGTACGCCAGACGACATTCAATATCCCTGGGCTCCCCCTGCTCCATGACCTGAAAGAGCGTTTCGTAGACAGCGACATGATCCTCATCGTAAATCAACCCAAGAAAGCAGCGATCTGGCAGTTGGTCCAACGTGATGCCCGTAATCGCTTCAAAGGATTGATTCGCATTCACGAAATAAAAATGGCTCAATTCAATGGAAAATACGCCATCCAGGTTATGGTCAAAGAGCGACTTATACCTTTGCTCACTCTCTTCCAAAGCGAGCTCAGAACGTTTCTTATCCGTGATATCCAGCACGATCCCATCCAACCGCTCAACCGCACCCGCTGCATCCACTGAAGGATGCACCATGAGTCTGCCCCACCCCGTCTCCCCTTCTCTATGGATAAAACGAAATTCTTGGTTGATCGGTATCCCCAGGTCGAGCTTTTCCTTTATTTCTCCCATAAGAATGACGTTGTCCTCAGGGTGGATGTGGTCGTGCAACCGAATGGGATTATGGATGATTTCCTTTTTGGGGATGCCAAATATCTTTTCGATGCTTTCGGAGCAAAACGTGTATTGACGAAAATCCTTGTCAGTTGACCATACGGCTGCATTCACATTATCCAAGATATTATCCAGCAGCTCCTCGGACTTTTTCCGTTCAGTCACATCTCGCACGACTGCCACAACGTATTTGACCTCTCCCTCATCGCCCAGCACCGGTTTTACACGAGCCTCCAGGTGAATCAGTGAACCTTGCGCATGGAAGATCCGATACCCGATATCCACTGTTCGATTGGACTGAACCACCTCGATGTAAGCGTCACGGACTCGTTCCCTGTCAGCCGGATGAATGATATCAAAGGCATCCATCCCTACATATTCTTCGACGCTGTACCCCGAGAAATCTTGAAAAGAAGGAGAGACGTATCGGGCAACGGCTTGGTTATCCACCAGAACAATCGTATCGTACGTGTTGTCCGCAATAATTTTGTATTTCTCGTCAAAGGTGTCCGACGTTTCTTCCCGTACCATGACCGTATACCCGATCGTCTGACCGTCTTCGCTTAGTATGGGAATGGGATGCTGCTTCGAGCGAAGAGCCTCATCGTGACTCACTCGATCCAGTGTCCCAAAACGAATCTTACATGCCTCGTTCTGCCAAAGGACTCGGTCGTGCAGATCGATCACATAGATGGGGTCTGGCATGTGGTGAAGCAGCAGCTTTGCACCTCTAATCACATCGCAATACGCATCCATTATCCTTTCTCCTTCATGGCAAAAATTCGTCCTTCTCATTTTCAAATGAATTAAAGTCTCCTGGGCCTATCGAGATTTCTCTTATACGTGTTCGTGAACGCAAAAATCAGCGGAAGAAGCACCACGGTTGGCAAGAGCCAGATCCATAAGCTAGCAGCTTCAACCTGCAATAAACGCGGTATACCAAAGACCAAAAAAGCTGTCAGGGTGGAGATACAGCATGACATCATGCCTACAATATGTTCCACCACCCAATGAGACTTCTTCACCGGTACGGTCAGCCAATACAACAGCTGGGTTCCGCCAAGGAAAATTCCAAGCAATGGAAAGAACTGAAGCAACGCACGTTCGATAACCAAGCCGTACAGGGAAACGCCGATCCCTGAGCCAAAAAGGATGAGTGGGAACAGCAGATCACTCCATTTCCGATGAACCACCTGCCTCTTTTTATGATAGAGTACGCGTATGCCATACCAAGCGGTCGCGGAACTCAAAACAGCCACGAACAGCAGGAACCAGGAGTACGGGATGGCATCCGGGTCTGGACCAGCATCCCAAGCAATGCGATACATTCCCATAAAAAAGGCTGTCAAGGAGACGATTCCCATCGCTATCACATACAGCCAGCCTACTCTATGATGGGTTCGCCCTCCTTTCCTGGTCACGATCGGAATCCAAAACACACATAACGCAAAAAACCCGCTGACGATGTGAAGCCAGCGCATGATGTCAAAGCATAGCTGCACCTCTTCCCCTCCTGTCCAGATCTTCAGATAGGATCATGATAAGGCAAAAGAAGATGCGAAGCCGCGCAAACATTGCAGGCTATCCCGCAAATTTTTGCGGAGTCCCCATAAAAACAAAGCTCTGACCTTCCCTTGCTGTCCAGCTTCGCCAATATTTTCTTCAGCGTTTCGTGGATCATCAATAAAGCCATCAGAACAAAGCCAAGCATGATGAACGTGATGATTTCCTGTGTAAAAATCGAGACCACAGCCAAAATGATGGCATAGATGATATTCAAGCTGTTTTTAAATAGATCCATTTGTACAACTCACCTTTCTGCTCTCTTTTTCTGCTCTTGAATCTCGTGTTCTTCAACATAGTTTCGATTGGCGCTTCCTTCGTAGTAGTTCCTGATGTCAGACACAACTTCCAGATTTCACAGGGCACTCTACCTCATCTATCTGTTTTACGGTGGGGTCCTGATCGGCAGCTACGGTTAGCCGTTGAACCTCTTTTCCAAATAATCCAGTATATTGGCTCATCGTCTACTCCACATCCATTTCCTGCATCAACTCTTTGTCAGGATTATTCAACTGTACGGTGACCACATCTTCGCCATCGATGACGGATGTATGGACTACGGACACAGGTCGGTCGTCCTCGTAAGTTACGTCAGAAATCTGACCAGATAGATTTCTCTAACGCTAACCATCATCGCCATTGAGCGTATTACTGTCATTTTCTCATCACACGATCCTGGAAAAAAAGAGAGGAGCAGCTCGTTTCGAAGCCTGTTCCTCTCTTCGTTATGTTACCATAGAAAAAGCCTATCTCTCACAATGCGAGGTGACTTCCCATGAGTCAATTTGAAGCAGGTACATTTCTTGCCTATTTGGCGTTTTCCATCTTCTTTTTGGTAGCCTACAAGCTCCAGCAAATCTCCCTGTTCGCCCTAGTCATGCTTCTGGTTGCTACAGCCGTCGTCATCGGTATCTTCTACACGCTGGTCATGCAGTACTGGTACGCCTAGCCATTCTCCCTATTTGCCGGTACGGCTGGTTTTGAACAGCTCTTTTCCAAGTTCATCCAGATAGCCGAAATGCTGTTTGGTGGTAAACACGAAAGGCGGGGAGTCAACACCTGTCCAGAAGCTTTGCAAAAAGACGTGATCGGTTGCTTGAATGGATTCATACACGGGCTGCGTCATCGGGTTCAGATCCGTCGAAAGCAGTCCGTAAAGCCCCGTCTGCCGATCCTGAACCGCGATTGCCCGATCTTTTTCATCATAGGAGGCGACCAGCTGCATAGAGCGGTAATTTCCGTTTGTCTTTTTTTGCAGGGTATCTGTGTAGGCATCCCATCCACTGTCGTGCTTTACCAGAATGACGCCGAGCTGGGCGATTGTGTCGAAGCTGAATACTGCCTCCTCCAGCATGCGCAAGCCCTGTTCCCCAGCATCCGCCCACAAATCAAATCTTCCATCTGCTCGTGTCACGATCAAGAGCTGCTTATCTTTCAAAGTCCGTACCTGAATGTCTCGATAATCAAAAGGACTGATAGGCGTGAGCTGATCTCCTTCCAACTTCAGCAACGCCAACCCGGTCTGATTCTCTTTTTTTCCAATGCTGTAGACCTCGTCTCCGATCTTGACCAAAGTAACAGGCATTCCGTATGGCGAGTCCGGTTGTGCCAATACCTTCATTTCCTGCGTGAGGAGCTTGCCACCAGCCGTGAACAAGTCTGCCAGGTCCGAATCTGCATTCATTCCGACTACGAGATTGGACTGCTCATCCAGATAGAGAGCGCGCGTGTAGGCTTTGCCGATCTGCTGATCCGTCTCGCGGTCGATCAGAACAGTTTTGTTGTCCAGCGATACCCTTTTGCTGAGACGATCTGTCAGGTCTTGAACAAGCCACTTATTTGGATCAACCAGCTTTCCGTCAAAGCCGTAGTAGAGGATTTTCCCATCCGGTTCTGTGACTCTTACCTTGCCGTTATTTTGTTCATAGTGAATCACTCGATTTTGCTGTGGAGACAGGAGCAGTCCCTTTGTTTCCGAATAAAGACCGATTTTGTTTCCGTCCTGGATGCTGAGCATGCTGTAGCTTCCGAGGGTGGTCAGTGTATCAAACCAGAATTGCGGCTCCTCCATCGGCAGCTCATAGGCGGGAAGGAGTCCTTTTTTTCCATCTTGGCGGACGAGCAGTCGCGCCGCCGGAGGTCCTTCCACGCGTGGATATTGGAACGGAATGACCACATCTCCGCCTACTTTGACCACACCGTACATACCTGTTTGCAAATCTTGCCCGAGGACATAGTCATTGTGCACGATTTCAGCACCCGGCTTGAACGAATACGACCATGTTTGTGACGAGGAGTGATACGTGACCTTCCCAGCGCTCTTCGTACTAAACACTTCGTCCGTACCGGATTCAATCCCGACCTCGGCATAAAGCGGCTCAGCCAGCATTCTGCCATTGCGCCACAAACCAATGCCTTGCTCACCTTTTACTTGCACATACCCGTGATTCCAAAAAGTAAGCTTCTTGTATTTCGGCTCTAGCACATAGGTACCGCTGCTGTCTACCAGTCCTTCCTTGCCTGCTACTCGTACCCGGATGTAGGCTGACTTCGCTCCATCTTGAGGTAGGTATTCCGCATGGTTCAGGGTAAATTTCGGCTGCAGGGTGACGGGATCGTACAAGGTCAATTGATTGGCCGTTTGGGTCAAAACGTAGCGCACCTGTTTTTCTTTCGGCTCGTCCTCATTCTCTACGAAGGTCAAATCGGCGAAGGAAATTTTGCCTGCAAAAAGAGGAATCAGCACCTTGCCCGAGGGATCCAGCATCGTTGTTTTCTGTCCCCCCATGACAACGGCATCAGGGTAGGCTTCCGACAGAAAGTACGTATGGGCACCGACGAATTTCTCAGCAGAGAGCTGCTGGGTGGTCAGATTCAGATGTTGGAACCATCCTCCTTTTTGGACAATGGCGATCTTTCCGTCATTCGCCAGCTCGATGGAGTCCCAGATGACGGGGGTGAGCGTCTTGCCAGTCTTTCCATCCAGAATCCCATATTTCCCTGCTGTGCTCACCACTACATAATGCTTATATGGATGGATGCTATCGTAAATGGCTTTGGTGACCAGCTTTTCTCCATTGGTAAAGCCAATTTTGTTGTTGCTCAGGACATAGGGTTGAATGGTAGAAAACTCAGCCGCTTGCACAGGGAAGGTCGATACCTGTGCGAACAACAGAGCAGTCACGCCAATCTTGGCTATGCGGCTTTTCATGCTTTGCCTCCTCCTTCTCGTTGCTTCCAATACTTTTCAGACGTCGAGAAAAGGAAAAGGTTTCATAGGAGCGATTCCTATGCTACAAATCTTTGATGCGGTACCAATACGGATACACTTCCTGGTAACCCAGCTTCGCATAGAGTCCTAAAGCGGGCCGGTTATCCGCTATGACCTGCAAATAGGAAATCTCGGCTCCGTTATCCCTTCCCCATTGCAGCAGATGCAGAACCAGCTGCTCACCAAATCCCTGCTTGCGACAACATGAATCGGTGACGATATCGTAGAGACCGATATATCCGCTATCCAGCACGCCCAATCCGCATGCGACCACTTCGTTCTCATGATACAAAGCGATATAACAAGTTCGTGGAATGATCTTGCGCAGCGTCTGGGACATGGTTTGCTTTTCGCTACCGCTTTTTTCAGACAATCGGCAAAAGGCTTCCAGCCATTCATCCGTACATGCCTCGTACATCCGCACAGTCTGCGAGGCAGGCACTGCGACATCTGTCAGCGATAAGGCTTGGACACTGGTACGCCCATCTGCCCGGTATCCTTTTTTCGCCAGATAAAAATCCAGTCCCGCAGGCTGCGAAGACGGTGTCAGCTTGAAGATCGGCGGCAGCTGTTTGCTTGCGTAGCTGCTTTCACAGGCTTTTATTTTACGCTCCAGCTCTTCTTCGACCGGATAAAGCGGATAGACGGAATTCGCTCGCTTCGTATAGCCCGCCGCAAACCGCATGACCCAGCCGTCAGCGATGATGGTTTCCAAAGCAGGCCATGCCCGTATGGACAGCTCCTCTAGTTTTGTGATCATGCAGGTTCATCTCCTTCTTTTATATAAATTCATTCATCCGTATAAATATACACACTATACCATCATAAACCCTTCCATTTCACTCTGGAAGGGTTTGTTTGTTATTGATGATCGTACGCCTTCACCACAATGACGGCGTTGTGTCCGCCAAAACCAAAGGAATTCGATAACCCGATATTCAGTGAAGCTTCACGCGCTTCATTGGGTACATAGTCCAAATCACATTCCGGATCTTTCTGCTCCTGATTGATAGTCGGAGGAATGATATTTTGCTGAACGGTTTTCACCAATGCAATGGCCTCAACTCCAGGCTCTATCCGTTTTTCTGAAAGCAAAACGGGCCAAGCTCCTGCCTGAATCAGTTGGTTTGACTCCAGGCACCCGTCGTCGAACACCGGGGCTCAGACGAGAAGAGGTCGCCCAGCTGGCAGGCGTCAGTACAACCTGGTATACGTGGCTGGAATAAGGGCGAGACATCCGAATGTCACCCTCGGTATTGGACTGCATCGCAACGGCCTTACAGCTGACCATCGATGAACGGAAGTACCTCTACGCTTTGGCATTGGAATCCGGTACAGGCGTCACAGACAAAGAGGAAGAACCACCTACTGTCCTACCATCATCACGGACAGACGAACTTTTATTGTCGGATGGAATGAGGCTGCCGCCAATGTCTTTTTAGATTTTGGGCAAGTTCCCATGGAACAGCGCAATCTGATCCGACTGCTGTTCACAAGAAAAGAGCTTCAGCGGTTGGCGGTAAACTGGGAGCACTTTATTCGGGGCTATCTGGCCATCTTTCGCGCTTATTACGGCCAGTACGTGGAGGATGACTGGTATGATGCATTCATTGAAGAGATGAAGGCGGTTCATCCCGATTTCGAGCCTCTCTGGCAGCAAAGTGAGGTACAGTCTGCTCCTGAGGTACTGATTGAATTTCGCCATGCAAAAGCTGGCAAGATGCTGTTTCATTTAACCTCTGTGCAGGTTCAAGGAAGCGCTGATCTGCGTTGCAGCATTTACACCCCTGATCCCGATTCCCCGACAGAGGGCAAGCTGCGAAAATTAATGGAGCCAAAAGCATAGAGCAGCCCCGAAACACATCGTGTACTCGGGGCTTTTCTTATTCGTTCATGGTACGTAACTTCTATGGGTTCCAGGAGCCCTGCTGCTTGCCAATCACCCTGATCAGCCTCTTCCTTAAAAAAGGTAGCCTCATTCGTCTCCAGCTGGTCAACCGATTCTGCCAGAAAACGCTTCAGCCATCTTTCATTCCAAAACGTCAGGTGAGCCAGCAGCTCCCAGATGGAATGGTTAACCCCTTCCTTCCATTTTGCCTGCTCGGCTGTGAGTCCTTTTACGACTTCACTGACAGGCGGGTACCAGCCCTTTACATTGTGAAACAGCATGATTTGTTCCGCAAAAATGTGACTTTTTTTACTCGTCATCCGCATACTCCTCTGCTGGTTTGTCTACCGTCTTCACTCTAGCATATTTTGGTAATTTTTTGTTGATTACCCGAGATTGGATTCGCAAGCAGCAAACCCAGTAGCACGTCTCGCAGCTCAGCTGGATTACTGAGCATCGGCAAGTGACCCGAATTCAAATGAACGACCTGGTCCGGTGCGAAGTGACGAATCATTTTATCCTGCAAGGCCAACGAAAATTCCTTGTCCTGCCCAAGCCTGACGTAGTATCGAGGTACCTGTGGCAGTGGAGCGTCGATCCCATCCGTGTAGACCCGGACAGACTCGGGCACAAACCCTCGCACCACCTCTGCTGTCTGTTCTGCAGTCAAATCGTTGCATATCCCCGCACGGATGACAGACTCGGGCGGTCTCGTTCCGAGCTTGCGCAGGACCAGGGAGAAAATCATTCGCTTGATGAGGGGCAGTGTCGATAAAAAAGATCCTCCCCGCTGTGGAATTGCAGCACCAATCGCCACCAATCCCACCATGCGCCCCGCATATGCTTGTGCCACCTGAAGGGCGAGTGCTCCGGCCAACGAATGAGCCACCAGAATGAAGGTTGTAACACCCCATGCCTCGATCTGTTGTTGAATGCAAGAAACATAGTCATCGGCAGTGAGCCCTTTTCTCGTCACATCGTCGCCATCTCTCATGGGCAAATCGACCAACAGCACAGGATGTTCCCATCCGTCCACTACCTCCTTCCAAACACTTCCCCGTAGCCCTGCTCCATGAATAAAGACCACACCGATTTTCTCTTGACCTGACATTTCCATATCCGTTACCCCCTATCGAATGCTCCAAACGGAGTTGTTACCGTCACTATACCGTTTAAACAAGACAGATTTCGTCTTATTTACATGATAAAATGAAAAAAACTCCTTGAAGGGATGCGCGGAAATGCCAAAATCGCAACGGCTGATCCAATTAATCATGATGATCAACGCCAAGAAGAGTTTTACGGTGCAAGAACTGGCAGATGAGCTGGGCTTGTCCACTCGCACCATCACGCGAGACCTTCTGGAACTAAGCGAACTGGGTGTCCAGCTCTATTCGGTCCAAGGTCGGGGAGGAGGGTATCGCTTGCTGCAAGAGCGAATTCTGCCGCCGATCTCCTTTACCGAGAGTGAAGCACTCGCCATGTTCATCGCTTGTCAGTCCCTCGAATTTTTCGGATCGCTGCCTTTCGACGAAGGAGCCAGATCCGCTCTTCATAAGTTCTATCACTACCTGCCTGCCGATGTTCAGGAACAGATCGATCTGCTCAGGCACAAAGTGGCGATCTGGAGTCCGCAGCGTCCCATGCTCCCCGAAAATCTGCGTGTTTTGCTGCAAGCCCTCACACAAGGAGCTGTTGTCACGATCGAGTACAGCTCGAGCGAGGGTACATCCAAGCGTGATATTCAGCCTTTTGCCCTGTACGCCAGTGCCGGATACTGGTACTGTCCTGCGTATTGCTTCAAGCGACAGGATTATCGACTGTTCCGCGCAGATCGCATTCATTCTGCTCAATTGAATGAAGAAACAGCGGGTCTAGAAGAAGTGCACAAGCGGACATTAGTGGATATTCCTGATGAAAACTCGGAACAAGTCACGTTCGTCGTACATCTGACGAAAAACGGTGTACGCTTACTGGAATCCGATTCTTGGCTAGGGCAAGCGATCATACGCAACACAGATGGCAGTGGCAAGGCGGTGGTGCAGGTCGCTAAGAAACATATCCCGTTTAACGCTGATTTCTTCTGGAAAATGGGCACTGATGCCCAAGTGGCAGCGCCAGAAGAAGCCGTTGCCTACATCAGGCAGAAAATCCGTGACATGGCTGCTCTCTATGTTGCAAAGGATGGGCCTCATCCCTGATGGAATTGGATGTTCCCTTCCAAACAGCATGAGCCCTTCCTCCTTGCCTGATCATTAGCCATATCCTCGACAAAAATAACCCCCGATCTCAAACAGATAGAGGGTTAAAGGAATGTATTTCATTTTCAAATTATTGTTTCTTCAATAGTTCTTCCCACTCATGGAAAGACAACTTATCGGTAATATGTTTGAGATGATCGGGAACTTCAATATAACACATCAATTCAAGACTGTTTCCATCTGGGTCATCAAAATAGACGGAAGCATTCCCTTGATTCGGACGAATAAATGGGTCAATAGTGCTTCTTCTCCCAAATGGTACTGCCTTTACTTGAATGGATTCCAACCACTTCAAAGATTGCTTTAAATCGTCGTATGTTACCTGAAAAGCAATATGCCGCAAAGAAGGATGGTAAGAAGTCTGATACTCTTCCCCTTCCCATAAACCGATCCAGCTTTTTCCTTCCTCAATCCAAAAGAAGGCCGTGTCATCATCTCGCCAAGCAAATTTCAGTCCCAGTCTTGTGTAAAATTCAATGGAGACTTCCAAGTTTTTTACAGGTAAATGAGCCTCGTACAATCCTCTGATCAAGTAACATCCCTCACTTATCACTAATAGTTGTCAAGCTTTGTTGTTCCTCACCCTTATTTTTATCTGGATATTGTAAGGACCGATGATTGAAATTTTGTATCAAACACATTCACTCCCAGGTGTTTCGGGCAAATGAATGAGACTTACTTGCTTCACATAGTGCAACCAGATTACTTCTACATCCTGTGGGCTTGTTCTCCAGTTACTGAAAGCTGCCCGATCATTTTCACTGCAAGTTCTTTCTCGTCATCTAGGAGATGACCCAAAAAATCAATATATGCTACAGTCGGGTAATAAGTTCCTTTTTGCGCTCTCAGTTTTGGAAAAAGCTCATTTCCCGCAAAAGCAATGAAGTGACCGGCTGTGTGAAAACGGGCATTGGCCACCCTTAATAACGGATTTATTTCCAAAGCAACGTCATGTCCAAGTTGGAGATGTCCGATCGTAATCTCGCCATCGTGAAGAACGATACCATCTCTATTGCGACAGCGTTCACTTCAAATTCTGTTTGAACTGATACGTATCATACAGATAGCATATCTCCGTCTTCGTAGGAAAGAAGTTACCTTATTTATTCCAGATATATTCGTACGATGGCGGTGCATCAATGGGTACATGAAGTTCCTTTGCTGCCGTTTTTGGCCAGTAAGGATCTCTTAGCAATTCTTGGCCAATAAATATCAAATCAGCATGCCCTTGAACCAATATATCTTCGGCCTGTAATCCACTTTTGATAAAACCAACTGCCGCTGTATGAACCTGTACTTCTTTTTTAATCTGTGATGCAAAGGGAACCTGATACCCTGGACCGGGTTTTTCCGGAAAGTTAGGTGGAACGACCCATCCCGAACTGCAATCGATTAAATGAACACCCTGTTCTTTCATCATCTTTCCATAGAGAATATAGTCATTTATGGAACATCCTTCAGGGTGGTAATCGGTCGCTGAAATCCTAACAAATAGTGCTCCGTCCCATACCTTTTCAATTTCCTGGATGACTTCTTTCAGAAATTGGTACCTTTTTTCAGGATTGCCTCCATAGTTATCATCGCGTTTGTTCGATAACGGAGATAAAAATTGATTAATTAAATACCCGTGTGCAGCATGGAGCTCCAATACATCGAATCCAGCTTGTTTTGCTCGTCTAGCAGATTCTTTAAAGGATAAAATCACTTCATGAATTTGTTCTTCCGTCATCGCTTCAGGGACGATGCTGTTTTCATCGTAAGGGATTGCGGAAGGAGCCACGATCTTACCTGGTATTTTAGATTTTCTACCCCCATGACAGAGTTGAATCCCTATCTTGGCTCCTTGTTCATGCACCATTGTTACAAGCTCTTTTAAACCTGAGATTTGTTCATCTTCCCAGATCCCTAGATCATCCCGATCTGTTCTCCCATCGAGTGACACTGCGGTTGCCTCCACCATGATGAGTCCTACCTGTCCAACAGCCCTGCTTGGGTAATGAATTTTATGCCAATTCGTAACTTTTCCATCTTCTGCTTTGCAAGCATTCATGCCCATTGGTGACATGACTATTCGGTTTTTTAGAGATACACCACCAATCGTAATTGGCGAAAAGAGGATACTCACGTTACCACCTCATAAGTTGAACTGTATCTATGTTCAAAAAAAATTGAACTAAAGTATTAGTAACATAGTTCAGGAAAAATTACAACTATTCCCTATAATCTACATTTAATGAAAAACGTACGTTTCTAGCATCAACTTGACGTCATCAAAAACTCCCGTTCGTACTCCATATTTATCTTGGTTTGAAAAAGGAACATGATGGAGAGTGATTAAACCCGCTGTTCGCAACAAAGACAAATGATAATGCACGTTACTTTTCGACAACTCCGTTAACTCAACCAAGTCAGAAAAGCTTCTATTTCCTGATGCAAGGATTTTCAAGATACGGAGTCTCTTTTCGTCTGATAACGCTTTCGTCATTCTCATTAAGCCACTTGGAGGCATAAAATCGGTTACTTCCCTTGTCTCAACTGGATATAGAATGATCATGAACCCTTTATAATCATTAAATATGACATTCGCTGGTTTGGTATAATAGACAGGAACCAAGTATACTTCTTTCAACTCCGCGTGCTCTTCTACTACTAATCCATTGCATAGCATTTCTATCGTTTTTTCAGGGCCGAAATTCCTTAAGTAGTCATCAAATCGAACTCTTTCTTGAAAAAGAATTTTTTGGATGTCAAACTCCTGATCTTTGTAGTAGTTTGCATACCATTGGTTAAAAACAGAGATAACATTCTTTTTGATTTCCCCAATGTCATTTGGAACGTTGTCGAGTAAAAAGGGGGAAACTTGTTCAAATACCTCACCTGCTGTTAAGGAATCTAACCATTTTGTAACAGCATCCACTTTTGAATGGTCCGGACACCTCCAGATGAATAAAGCAATAAGTGGAAATGGTAATGATAGGCTATCCAATTCCGCCACAAAATCTATATCTAACTCATTCTTCACTTTTTTTACCCATTGACTGTCCAAATCAAATGCTTTCGAACATTTGTAATAGACCATCAAACTTGAAAGAAGATCATAAACAGGGCTTATGTTCAGTTTTAATTGGTACGACATGTTCTCGACCTCCTCCTTCTCATTTATCATATCAAAGTTATTTCAACTGATGAATGGGTAAAGTTCAATGGCATTATGGAATGTCTGCGATCCTTTCTTATTTTTCAAAGTGCTTGAGAAAGATTGCAGGATCTCGTTTCTTTACTGATTGCATTGTGCTATGGAATACACGTTTTACTATTTTTCTCTGATCGTTTGATAAAATTTTTAAAAGATGTATCGAATCCTCGATATATTTGATTCCCTCAGCAGACGAGAAAATTTTAATGATATTCCATCTCACATGTTCATTTTCTGAATGAATCCAAGTATTTAATCTATTGATAAGTTGTTTTGGATAGTATTTTAATAATCCATCCCCGATTGCAAACGCTCCTAAGTTCTTTTTCACATATATGTCTTCATCACTTAATAAGGGCTCGATCAAATCAATTAGTAGCTCTGCATATTGATCTTCCATTTTCCTTGCCGTGTATTTTACCGCTACTACTACAGCTCTTCTCACATTTGGTGAATCATTTTTCGTCCATTCCAGTAGAGTGGGATAAAAGTTTTTAAAGTTATGGGTTAAAACAATTGCACAGGCACTTGCAACCCACTCCCTTACTTCCCAGTCGGTGCTATCAGCTAGACGTAATAAAACCGAATTTACTTCTGCAGGATTAACAGCGTAGTGAGTGGCTACTATGATGGCCCCTAACTCTTCACCTGTCGGGCTTTTCGAATTCGAAAGTTGAATACCTACCTCGTAGATTGCCGCTGGTTGTTGTAAAATCTCTTCCATTATTTTTAATGCCATATTTTTCACTGATTGATTTGGAGTTGTTGCATGTTTTGTGACTTGCATATGCAAAATATCAAGCATTTCAGGAATATCACTTCTTACGACTGCTTCTTGAAATCGTTCTTTCCACAATGGACATCGCCTACTCTCTACTTGTTTAATGATAAAAGACAAGACCCTCCTGTCACAGGGGGGCCTTTGTCGTGTTGGTGAAGAAAGAACGGAAGAATCATGCTTTATCGTTCTTGCATTCTCCTATTAAAGCACTTGATCTCGCTGGCTGCCTTCAGTCATCTCTGTTCTGTTCGAGGCTGCCCTCTTCCAAAGCCAATACGCCAATGTGATCAGGATCATCCAAGGAACGCCGACGAGCAGCGTCATCTGGAAAGCATCCGTAAACCAAGTCGTGAACATAATGGCCAGCATGAGTCCAGCACCCAAGAGCGTCAGATACGGGAAGCCGATCATGCGGACAGGCAGTCTGCGCCCACCGGAAGCTTCCCATTTTCTGCGGAAGAAAAGGTGCGTGACAAAGATCATGAACCAGGTAAACATCGCGCCAAACAAGGAGATACCCATCATCAGAATAAACGATTCATCGGGGGCTACAGCCTCCAGAATCGCCGCAAGGGCAATCCCGATGGTAGACAAGGACAAGGCTGAAGTCGGAACTCCTTTCTTGCTCAAGGTACCAAAGCGCTTAGGCGCATAGCCTGCACGCGAAAGAGAAAACATCATGCGGGTCGTAATGTACAGCTGACTGTTCATGGCGGAAAGCGCGGCAATCAGCACGACGAAGTTCATGATGCCACCTGCTCCCGGAATGGAAAACAGCTCCATTACCTTCACAAACGGGCTCTTGTCCACCCCTGCACCCTTCCAAGGTACAATCGCCAGCATCAAGGTGAGAGTCAGCAAATAGAAGACAATCAAGCGGACAACCGTAGAGCGCAATGCTTTTGGCACAGCTTTTTCCGGATCCTGCGCTTCCCCTGCTGTCACCGCAATCATTTCAATACTGAGGTAGCTGAACAAGGCTACGATAACCGCAACCCACATTCCCCACCAGCCATTCGGCAGGAAGCCACCCTGGTCCGTATAGTTATGGAAGCCGATTTCTGGACTGCCACTGGTGCCGAATACTACATAAGCTCCTAATAAAATGAAAGATACAATAGCTACAATCTTAATCATGGAAAACCAGTATTCGACTGAACCAAACATTTTGACACTCGTTGCATTTACATAAATGAGGACGGCAGAAAAAAGAACGATCCAGATCCACCCGGGTGCTGTAGGAAACCAGTACTTCATGTACACCGCTACTGCCGAGATCTCTACCCCTACAGCCGCCACAATACATGCCCAGTAAGAATAACGTACGGCAAAGCCTGCCCAAGGATTGATATAGTGTTCAGCAAAAGCGCCGAACGATCCAGACGTCGGGTGCGCCACCGTCATTTCGGCTAGACATCCCATTAACAGAAAGGCAATGACCGCCCCAATCGCGTAGCTGATCAGTACGCTTGGACCAGCGAAGCCAATGGCAAAGCCACTTCCCAGGAAGAGGCCAGTCCCAATCGCGCCACCGATGGCAATCATCGTGAGCTGACCAGTCGTCAAACCGCGCTGTAGCCCACCTTCGCGATCCATAATTTTTTGAAATTGATTTGCATCTCCAGCCATATGAACCTCCTCCATGTGTGGGGGTAAATAACTGCTACTCATTTTTTCTAGATCACCCCTTTCCTTTTGTGTGTATTTTCTGTAAATTAAGATTATTACATCGGTGACTCCGTGTCAATGACATCTAATCGGCGAAATTTCAAAGGTGGAAGGTTCGCTGCCAAATCGTTGTCGCATTAGGGTTTTAGCTATTATTCCAACAAAAGAAAGGACATCCAATGAAAAAGTCCAGTGAAAAACTCCCTTCCCGTAAACTGCGCTCTCTGGAAACGAGAAAAAAACTGTTGGCTGCTGGACGTGAGCAATTCATCGAAAGCGGGTTTCAAAAAACAACGATTGCCCAGATCATCAAAAAGGCAAATACCGGCTACGGGACCGCCTATGTGCATTTCAAAGGGAAAGACGACCTCCTGATGCAGCTGATGGAGGAGGTCATGGATCGCTTTTACGAAATCGCTGAGCTGCCTTTTAAACCCCAATCCAAGCAAGAAGCCTACGACATCATTGAAAAGCAAGCCATCCTGTTTCTGGAAATGGCGAATGAAGAACGCAGCATGATGCAGGTGATCGAAGAAGCGATTCGACTGTCGGAGGATGTCAACCGCAAATGGAAGGATATCCGGGAGCGTTTTATCAAGCGCATTGCCCAAGATATCGCATATTCCCAAGCCAACGGTCTGGCCCGCTCCGATGTCGACCACAATCTGGTGGCCAGAGGCTGGTTTTTTGCGAATGAGATGTACCTTTGGGAGATCGTGAAGAACGAATACGGGTTTACCGTAGAGGAAATTGCTCATAATTTGACGGCGGTGTATACGGGTGGGATTTATGGCTAAATGGAGGTGCTGCCCCTAAAGCCATATTCGGATTTTTGCGCCCAGCTTTTAGGAAGTTTGAACACTAATAACGAACAACCCGTCCCACTCTTGATAGTGAAACGGGATGTTTTTCGTTCATTTTTCTGGTTCAGATACTGGAATTACCTTTGAATCATGAACATTATATACACCAAGGTGTTTTTCCAATGCATCACTTCTGATTTCAGTTGTGCTAGAGACGGCTTAGAGTATGACAGGTGTTCAACGTTTTTAGCATCACAGCTAATTTCAGTTTCAACCACTCGCACCCGTCGATCACGCTACGCTAGTGCTCAACGCTTTTCAGCATCACAGCTAATTTCAGTTCGGGTGCGATTGATGTGCAAAATATTCGGGCACAAGCGTGCTCAACGCTTTTCAGCATCACAGCTAATTTCAGACGACGGGCTTTCTTCCCGCATGGCATCTATGGCCTGGAAGTGCTCAACGCTTTTCAGCATCACAGCTAATTTCAGGTTAAGATTTGGCCAGATCTTCAAAAAGCCTTCGAGAAGTGCTCAACGCTTTTCAGCATCACAGCTAATTTCAGCCCTTCATATATGTATCCTTCTCTACATCGCTAATGTGCTCAACGCTTTTCAGCATCACAGCTAATTTCAGCAGATATGATGTATTGGGTATCACCAACGCCAATACGTGCTCAACGCTTTTCAGCATCACAGCTAATTTCAGGAGTGTGCATCGAGAAGAGACATGATAACAATAGCCTGTGCTCAACGCTTTTCAGCATCACAGCTAATTTCAGAAAACGGCAAGGAGATTTATGAGGGGGACATTGCCCTGTGCTCAACGCTTTTCAGCATCACAGCTAATTTCAGGACTGGACACTCAACGACGCTAAAACAATCAAAGTGTGCTCAACGCTTTTCAGCATCACAGCTAATTTCAGTTGTCTCCAGGAGGAGAAGTGATGTTTATGGATCTCACCCGTGCTCAACGCTTTTCAGCATCACAGCTAATTTCAGTGAGAGAATCTCTTTTATGCGTGATCAATCACTAAAAGTGCTCAACGCTTTTCAGCATCACAGCTAATTTCAGAGCAAGTCGAGATTGCCAAGACGGGCGGCGTTGCTGTTGTGCTCAACGCTTTTCAGCATCACAGCTAATTTCAGAGAATCGACAACCTACTATCCTTACAATGACCATTCTTGTGCTCAACGCTTTTCAGCATCACAGCTAATTTCAGCTGCGGTCGTCTTGCCCTCGTAGATCGTAATTTGTGCTCAACGCTTTTCAGCATCACAGCTAATTTCAGCCTCGTTTGCAGTTAGGAATTGCCAGAGTTCGTTTACTAGTGCTCAACGCTTTTCAGCATCACAGCTAATTTCAGTTGACGTTCCTGCACAAGCAGGGTGTAGATCTCTTGTGCTCAACGCTTTTCAGCATCACAGCTAATTTCAGGCATCGAACAGACGAGTGAGACGGACCTCGCCTTCCTGTGCTCAACGCTTTTCAGCATCACAGCTAATTTCAGATAAAGCAGGCCGTCGCCGCTGTCTGCTGGGATTTGTGCTCAACGCTTTTCAGCATCACAGCTAATTTCAGGTCTCTTTGTCGTGGGGGGGTCCCTTTTTTGTTTTTTGTGCTCAACGCTTTTCAGCATCACAGCTAATTTCAGCATCACATGGGGTGAGGAGTACAAACTCAGCATATATGTGCTCAACGCTTTTCAGCATCACAGCTAATTTCAGGTAGATCATACAAATTTACATAATCGAAATCTTCATGTGCTCAACGCTTTTCAGCATCACAGCTAATTTCAGACTGATCAACACTATGCCACCTTATTATAGGCGATCGAAGTGCTCAACGCTTTTCAGCATCACAGCTAATTTCAGAGTACAAAGCTGACTGTACCTGATTCCGCGCTTGATAATGGTGCTCAACGCTTTTCAGCATCACAGCTAATTTCAGCCGGAGAATCGACCATCACACTCACCAATTAGTACATTCGTGCTCAACGCTT
Source organism: Brevibacillus sp. AY1 (assembly GCF_029870785.1). Lineage (NCBI taxonomy): Bacteria > Bacillati > Bacillota > Bacilli > Caryophanales > Paenibacillaceae > Brevibacillus > Brevibacillus sp. AY1. Next base: position 25,134 of record NZ_JAFLPN010000026.1, on the reverse strand, counting down.
TTCAGCATCACAGCTAATTTCAGGCTTTGCGCCATTATCGGACTTCGGGAAGAATGGGCAGTGCTCAACGCTTTTCAGCATCACAGCTAATTTCAGGCCAATCCGTTAGCCTATGCGCTTTCTAAGCGTTGTGCTCAACGCTTTTCAGCATCACAGCTAATTTCAGAGCACCCCCCTAAAACCATTACTATAATCGCATTCTTTACGATCAGATTCAAGCACTCCGAAGTATATGCTTGCTCAATCCTTTAAATCTCCTCTATTGTCCCAAACCAACCGTAAACCTATTGATAAATCAACACTCTTTTAGATTCAAGCATCTATCCGACCACATAAAGCGATGAAACCCTTGCCAGGCAAAGGACTCTGCTCATTTGAGAGGTTATTTAGAAAAGAAGGTACCTGATGCTTGAATTATCCATAGCAGCCTAAAACAATAGAAACCGCTCTTTCTCTACTTCCCATTTCTCATTCATATTAAAGACAAACACATCTTTCAATGCTTCCGGAAGTATCGGAGCAATCAGCAATCGATCTTCCTCTTCCAATAATTTAACCAGTTTCCAACGCATTTCTGCTAACTGTTTATCAGTTAAATGACATTTAAATACAGAGTATTGAACACGCTCACCATACCCTTTAACGAGCTTGTGACACTTACGCCATCTTTTCGCATCAGCGATATCATAACAAATGAGATATACTTGACGTTTTGGCATACCCTTCCACCCCCTTATCGCAATCGATTAAGTGCAAATAAGCCAGGGTGACCGGACCATTCTTTTTCTAGTAATCTTACCTCTAATTCCAATAGTCGCGCATAGGAAAGGGAGTATCCAATAACAGGGTGCTTCCATTTGTCCTGTTTGCGTCTTTCATAGAGAGCGATCGCTTTTTTTCTTCCTGTCTCATTCAGCCATACATGCTCTCCGGCGATCTCAAAATCAGTATCAACATCCCACTGCCCACGATGAATGGAGCCAAGCACGACCATATCGCTCAATGCTACCCGGAATAATTCCATCAGATCCAAGGCTAGTGGGTATGCAGAAGAACGAGGCTGATGATAGAAGCCAATAGTAGGATCCAGACCAACAGTCAGTATGGCCTGAACACAATCCCGATACAGCATGGAATAAAGAAAGGAGAGCAGAGCGTTCGCAGGGTCTTTCGGCGGTCGTCTGCTCCGATGGACAAAGGACATGCCGGATGATACATCATCTTGCGTCAGGGAACGCAGGCATGAAAAGTAGGCACGGGCGGCATTCCCCTCATAGCCAAGCAATTCCTCGTTACTTTTTGCTTGATGACTTTTGCGCAGCATCGTCTTGATCATCTGCAGGTCTTCTTCCAACATTACACGAGATTCGGTGCCCCGAGACATGCGCAGCATATACCGTAATTGACTCTCTATCTTTGCGGACACCAACGCAACGGATAATCTATGGGGTAATACCGGATCGGTCAAACCCTTATATTGTCTCAACCGTCTTTGCACGCCGCCAGCTGCGTTTGCCAGGCTCCCCATATACTTGCCTCCCCCTGTCATCCAATGAACGGCGACACCTCTCTGTGCACACAGATGCAAGGTTTGGGTTGTGATCTGTGAGGGGCCATGCAACGTCAACGATCCGACCTCGGCAAGGGGTATGCTGCTTTTGTTTCCATCTCTCGTCTCTACCACAATCGTTTCACCGCTTTTTCGAACTGTAGATCCAGGTGAAGTAACATGTACGTCTCTGGTCTCCTTATCCTCTGGGAACAGACGCAACGTTTCACGCTCTGGAGAAATGAGTAATCTCTCTTCTTCCGGCAGGCAGACAGGTGCCAGTGAACAACGGTTACAAAGGCGCTCGTTGGAAGTGATATCCGGTCTCAGCGGTGTTGCACGCAACTGTCGTGCCCGATCCACCGTATCGCGTACCCAGTCTCGTTCTCTCTGTGTAATGGGTACTTGAACTGTCCTTCGGTCTGTTCCGTAGTAGATACGACCTTCCCTGATGGATTGCTTGTGATGCTTTTCTAGGAGTAGGGCGTAAGCGGCAAGCTGCAAGATATCGGAAGGCCAGGCACCAGGAGTACCGTCACTTTCCTTGCGGGCTCTCCCTTTTTTGTACTCGAACGGAATCCATTCTCCCTTTTTGGAACGAACACAATCGATTTTGCCCATAATACCGAGTTCTTCATCTTCCAGAACAAATCGTTCTATCTCTGAATACTCCGGCACTAGCTCATGAAATCTTCTGCCATCGTAGACGCGAGCATCTGCTACCCGTATCTCCTCTACTTCTTCCAGATAAAAAAGTCTCTCGCAATATTCCAAAGCATGCAATGCCATGACGCGGATCAGCGGCTCTTTTTCCTGAATTCGTGAAATCTCCTGCATCTCCTACACCCCTTTTACCAATAGATGAAACATTTGTACTAGTTTCGCCTGTTTCGGGGTGTAGCAAACATCCTGTCAATCAAAAATTATGGTAGTTCTTATGGTGATACAATTTGTACCCATTCCCAATCAGTGCTGCCTGGCAGCTCGTTCAGCTCTGCAGAGTGCTCGTCTAACTGAAATCTTTGCCACCTGGTCTTGGCACTTCCGACATGATCCACCCATACTGGCAGTTCCATTTCTCCATCTGCTTTAGGAAGTAGGCGATGCCATTTGCCCTCTAATGATCGACACACTCTCACTTCATTCACCATGTCATCGCTTAGTCCGAGACTGAGAACACCATACCGCGAAACCGTTTCAGGACGATGAATAGCTTCTTCCAATCTGGCTTGTAACGTCTCTTCGTGCGTACCATACTCCTCAGAGGAATCGACCCAGCATACTAACTCTATTCCACAAACCGTTTCTACAAAATCCGGCTTACTTCCAAGAGTTTCCTGTTTCTTCGCTTCCCCGTATTTATACCGACTTAATTTGCGAAGCGTTACTGCTACCTGTGGGATTCTACGATAAGCAAAAGCCAGCTTGACACCTTCATGGGCACTGCGTAGCTTTTCTCCAACCAACGAGAGTAACATACCGTACACAGTAGCTGGTGGTGGCAACAAATACGTCTCGGCATAGGAACGGGCAAAAGACTTGCGAAAACTGGCATATGGAACATCGATGTAAATGGCTAACACTATAATCCCCTCGTTCCTATCGCTCAAGTACGGAATAGGCTTGATCTAAACGGACAATACGTCGTCTCGCTTCATCTGCTGCAGCCCGAGTCCCCCCGAATACTTCTACACCAAGTGTTTGCAACTGTTTTCCTTCCTCACGTTCTGCTATTTCACCACCGACGATCAGCTCGTTTGGCGCAATGTCTCCGCTTTCTACACGACGAATCAGCTTTTCAACCGTATAGGAACGTGTATCTTCATTATGCTCAAAACAGTTATGAATTTTGGAAGAATGGGCACTGCTAACACGAAGCACAAGTGAAGCCGGAGAAAAATCGTAGGCAAAACGGGCGTGGTTCCCTGCAACGGCTGGCATATCCACAATTGCATCCAGAAAATGCGAAATGTTTTCCTTGTTCAATACATCTCCGAGATTTAAGCCGAATGTATATTGATACTCAGTCGTGTGCATCTCAGCATTGTACAAGGACAGCTTTCCTTTCTCCTTTTCTCCGCTCACTGCGTTAAAAGTGATTTCTCCACGATACGGTCTAAGAGACACAGCTCGTCCGATCGCCAAGGGACTTTGGCGACGTGTTGTCTTTCCCTTGCCTTTGGTCTTACTTTTCGTGTCACTACTCTCTTCTTCTTCACGGTCTGCTTTTGCTGCTGCCGCATCCATGAATCCCATCAAATCATCATCGATGAAAGGAGTTCCTGTACCATTCCAATAGGTTCGTTTTTCGTTTTCATATAACAGTTTTCCCAGGCTGGAATCATAGCTTCGATTCACAGGCAAGCCTTCAAGCTGAAACCGATAACGAATCGCAAACCGAATCGCTTCCGCTGACACACTCGTGTGCAGATCATCCTGATGAAATACTTTTTGCAGCGTAGTCGTATTCCCTATATTGTCACCGCGGTTATTGGCTGCAACACCCTCTCCGGTCAATATCGTTCCATACAAGTAATGAGTTGCCATTTTTTATCTCTCCTCTTCTTGAGCTTGATTTGCTTCATCTTTTGTATAACTGAGCAGGGCAAAAAGGCACAGGTTTTGAAAACGTTCATAATTGCGAGCGTCTGTTATAAAGGCATGAATTTCTTTCATATTTGTCTGAAAACTGGACAAGGTCCCTCCACCTGTTGCGGATGCGCAAAAACGCAAAAACCAGTTTGCCAGTGAGTCTGAAGTCTTTAGTCGTAAAATGGTGTTGCGAATTTTTTCTTGTTCTACCTCCAGTTGTCTAGTAAAATCCAGTCCTTCACGCCGTGCACGCTCACCCATCTGTCCCATCGTTCGTCTCCACGCCTCATGAAATGCCTCAATGATAATGCGATCTTGCTTGTTGCGAATCGCTTCTTTCATCGCTTGAAATCCTCCTTTCAGGGGTAGCAATTTCCGAAAATCCTTCTGTTCCTTAACCAAATCCAGCAACCCAGCACACCAGTGACGCTCACTGGCCAGATTGGAAGCTACTAGAGCAGGAACCGAGGATGAAGGAATCGCGAAGATACCCTGCTTTTTCGTTTTCAGCTTGGTGACTCCACCCAGTGCGGATTGGTAGGCAGCCAAATAAATGTCAATCTCTTCGTAATTCGTGCCGATATGGTAGGTAGAGCTTCTGTTGATCTGATTATTGTCCCAAGAGACCTTTCCCATCGTTACAACCATACATCCACCTACACCACCCCATTCGGAGTTGAGCGTTTGCTCCAGTGACAATTCCGTTACAAAGCGAATCCCCGCCTCCTGTGCACCACCTACAATTCGCCGGTCATAATCGGCATAATGTCTCGCTTTTTGTGGCGACCGAGCGAACTGTTTGATCGTAAATGTATAATCGATCAGATTAGTCACATAAGGAACAATAATCGCTGTCTGTAATTTTTCTTGCTGTATTCGCGGACGCAACAGATAGATCGGGCTTCCCACTATGAGATACAGCAGTAAATATACTTCTTTCCACGATGCCTGCAGATCACCAGAGCCAGCTGTCGAACCGGGAATCAACGATTGGGGAATAGTGGCTATCTTGGACAGTCCCCCTTTTTTCGTAAATAAATCTGTCCCCTGCGCTGTTTGATGCGCATAGCTATAAAGTCCTTTGTAGGAAACCATTTGAACGTCATCTTCCTCCATCGCGACATTGACGGTTCTGTTTTCCTTCTCTCCTGGCCTCATTTTGTTATGTTGTAAAAAACTTCCGGTGATTCCGTTGTGAATCGCGACCCGCAGCCCATCCTGATTATCCTCCAGCCCCAGACCTGGAAGATCAATCAACTTGTTGCTCGTCAAGCGAAAAGAAGCCGCCAGCAGGCGCATGATTGCCTCTTTGTCGGACACTTCCTCTCCCCAGCCGATAGATACGCTCTGTTCGTCATATTCGTACTTAAGATCAAGTGGAGCAATATCAGATCGATTGGTTTGCCAGGCGTGAATCGTCGCTGCCAGACCGCCTAATGCTGCACGATGATACACGGTGTATCCCTTGTCTTGGAGACGATACATTAGTTGATACTCCACGTCGCTCCCTCCCCCCTACTGGTCATTACGTCGAAGTTATACTGGATAGCCCCGGTTGGAGCCACAGGTATGCCGCGTACTTTTTGCCACAGAAATATTTCTTTCCGATTCGGCATCTGAATCTCATGTTCCCGGATCCAGTCCCGGTGCGGTTCTTTCCCAATTTCCCTGCGATATGCGAATACGTCCGATTCGAGAAGTACTGGCACGGTATACCCAGGCTCGCGTAATGAATGGGGACTCGTTTCCCACATACCAGAAAAAAAGTTCGTAATTTGTTCCACTTCCGTTAGTGAAATCTTCCTTTCCTGTTCATGCATGGCTGAGATTTCTTTCAAATCTTTTTGAGATATAGTCCGATTTAATTGAATCAGGGATGCAATCCACGCCTGCGCACACTTCAGCTCCTCCTCCTTGTACGGGTTGCAGTTGTTTCCTTCCAGCGGGAGAATCAGTGCTGGTTTGGGAAGTACAGTCTGGTCAGGAGTTGCTCTTCTGTTCACACGTCCCAGCCGCTGGATCAAAGCTGGTATAGGCGCAATATCGGATATCAGCAAATCCGCCGAGAGATCCAGAGACATCTCCGCCACTTGGGTGGCGACCAGAATTATGGGCTTGTTGTGTTCCTTGAACTGATCGATGACCTTGCGATGGCGTTCACTTCGATCCTTGTAACGAAAGCGGGAGTGATACACCTCGACATCACACTCCGGGAATAATTTCTGGCACTCCCGATAGGTTTCCATCGCCCATTCCACCTGATTGCGTACCCATAACACCTTGCCCCCGTCAGCGAGCGTTTGTCTGATCCAAGACTGCACTTCCTCTGATTGCACATCTTGAACCAACTGGTATCTCTGTAATTCTTCCAGTTCTTGAGGGCCGCTGATCACATGCAGATCATTTCTTACCTGATAGAGTAATTGTTTTTTCCAATCAGGCAGGGAAGCGGTCATAAGGAGTACAGGAAGATTCGGGAAGTATTTCAAAAAAGCAAGTAGAAGTTTGAACATACGCTCGTCCAAGGCGTGAATTTCATCTATAACGAACAGTCCGTTCATTATAGCTGGAAAACTATAGAGTGCACGTCTGGAGTTAACTAACAACCCTAATACCGTATCTACCGTACAGACGACCAGAGGAGTGCTCCAAATCGCCAACGATTCGACGACATCCTGTTGTTTGTGAAATCTTTCGGATGCATCCAGCCCATCTTCCTCTACCTGATCGGCTAACAGTGTTCGGATTCGCTCCAAATCGACATTTGCTTTGGAATGTATTAGCTTCGCCCCTACATCTCCGTGCAACGCATAATCCAGATACTGTTCCGTCGCTGTACCCATCGTCGGCATACAGAAGAACAATCTACCCGGATGACTACGGCACCAGGACTTTGCCCACAGATAGGCAGCCAGACTTTTACCTGAACCACATCCCGCTTCGATCAGTGTTACAGTACTCGTAGACGTGGCGGCTTCCTTTTGAAACGACCTCAATGAGATCGCTTTTCCATGAGATCTCATGCTTTTCTCAAGCAATTCGTCCAGATCTGTCTGCGTCAATCCTGTTCCAACCAGATGATCATCAATGTATTCCTCTATCTCATCAGCAGACTGTCCTAATTCTCCAAGTGCACTGGCCACGACATCTCCGGCGATGCCCAACGTTTTGGTCAGAGCCAAGCGTTTCTTTACATCGTTGTTCGTTCTAAATTTCAGGGCCCATTTTTCCAGTTCTCTTTGCAGTTTGGTCAATTCGTCTGCTGCTCTAAGAGCCAAGTCGCGCTTGGTAAATGACATGACAAGATTTTGACTGGATGGTACCGGATCGGGTAGCTGGAAATGACTGCTGATTTCCTGCAAGATCTCCAACCATTCAGGATTCGACGTCAGTACTTGCATTTCTGTAGAAGGTCTGGCTGTTACTCCTCTGTCAAATTTGATATGGTGTCCAACAACAGCGCTCAATAACAGGTATCGAGTGTCATCTGGAAACAAATGCAGCCACTTGCACAAATTCGGTTCCAGGTTCATTAGGATGCCTGAAACTGCTTCATGCCTTAACATTTGGACAGTAGTTGGATGGCCTGAATGGATGAGGATACTCTGGAAATGGCTATTCGCTTTTCCCAGATCATGCAGCCATCCAAACCACTCTAGATGTTTTCGCAACTGAACAGTGTCTACTGCCATCCCCATGTTGTGAAAAGCCCTCTCGCCTACACAATCCGCCAACTTGACACATGCACGCGAAACGTTGGCAGCATGCACGATGAGTAAATGTGCAGCGTTCTCAAGCGATGAGGTATCAGCACCGGATCCCTTTGCCATCAAACGATTACGCTTCAATTGAATCCACCACATGCAAGGAAGCGTCGGTATCCCTCTGACTCCTCGTCCACTCCCCGGGCATAAAGAAGCTACATCCGTACTTCATGCGTGAACCAATGGGAATTGCCTGTATCTGCAAAGACAGTTTGTCGTCGCAAATATCGGTTATAGCGACGCCAAAACCGTAAATCAGCTTGCCGTGCAACTTGAGTACGCGCCTTCTGAGGATATGCAGGTTGTATTCGTGTTGTAGAATGGCTCCAAAACGGGTACTGATTTCTTTTCGCAGATAGGAGTGCATCTCTTCTTCCGTCTGTTTTCCTTTTACAACGACCACTCTGGCCAGAAGATTGGAAGCAGGAGTAAGTGAATGAATGGTAGGGATCCCGATGTACAGGCGATTTTGTCCGATCCTAATAGATTTACCTGCCAAACGAAGAAGATGAGGAATAGAGTAAGCAGTTGCCTGAATATAGAAGCTTCCTTGATCGGCGAGAACCAATCGTTTCTGTGTTGTATACATCCCTTTTACAGGAGAAATGCGCACTTCGGCTGAGGCATGTACATACGGGCAAATTCTCGATAAAGCTCCATATAACGCTTCAGCATGATCGAGTGGCACATCGATAGCGCCCGTCAAGGGAAACCGGATACGAACTACTGATTCAATCTGATCAATAGACATCTTTTCACCTCTCTATTTGGATTTTATTTAATAGAATTAGGTAATTTATCCTACATATTTCCAATATACCCTATTTTCCGAATGATAACACCTGTAACTCTCAAGATTCGACATTTTTCCATTTCATTTACATTTTATCTCTGATTTCCCCTATAAAAAAACAGTCCGGAACAAAATCCTCGTTCCAGACTGTAATCATATGCTTTCACTTTATCCTCTACTGTCACCGAAACCATCCCACTGCCTGCTTCAAATCCTCCGCCCGCTTCTCCAGCGACAGCGTTGACGCCGTCACTTCCTCGCTGGCACGCACCTGCGTCTGTGTCGCGGCCACGATCTTGTGCGTCTGCTCCGCTGCTCCTTTGACCACGTAAGCAGTCTGCGCTGCGGAAGCCGATAGCTGCTCGACGCTTGCGGACATCTCCTCCGTGATCGCGGAGACCTCCTGTACCTGACTGGTGATTTGCCCCATTCCCCGTGTGATCTGATCGAATGCAGACTCGGCTGCCTTGACGACTGCTGCACCGTCGTACACATCTTGGGACATCTTCTTCATAGATTCTACCGCCTGTGAGGACTCTTCCTGTACGTTCCCGATCAACACTGCGATCTGCTTGGCAAATTGGTTCGAACGTTCCGCCAGCTCCCGTACTTCCTCCGCTACGACAGAGAAGCCTCTGCCCTGTTCCCCAGCACGCGCTGCCTCAATGGCGGCATTGAGTGCAAGCAGATTGGTCTGGGATGCGATCTGGGTAATCATCTCTACGATTTGCTGAATCTGCTGTGAGCTTTCACCTAGCTGCTGAATTGCCGTCGTAGACTCGTCCATCGCTACGGTGATCGCCTCCATCTGGGCTGTTGCTTTTACCAGCGAATGAATCCCGTGTTGGGCTTCCTGCTCGGCCAGCAGAGAAGCCTCTGCAAGTGTAGCAGTAGATTCGGCGACACGCTGAATGCCAATGGCCATCTCTTCCATCGCCCTGGCGCTCTCTTCTGCGCTGGCCACTGTAGCATCCGTACCCGCAGAAATTTCCTGGAGCGAAGAGGCGATCTCGTTGCTTGCTGATAGGGTCTCCCCTGCATGACCACTCAACTCTACCGAGGACCGGGTGACATGGTGCGCCGTTTCATTCACTTGCGCAGTGAATTCTCGCATCTTGTTTCGCATTTCATCGACATGCTTCGCGAGTTCGCCAATCTCGTCCCTGTTTTTGATATGGAGCTGCCCGTGTCCGATTTGTCCTGCTGTCACCAGCTTCACTGCCTGCACGACCTGAAGCAGCGGGGTACGGATATGCCGAGTCAGCAGGATGGAAAGCAGCAGGCTGATCAGCAGAGCTACTCCCATACTGATCATGGTTTCCATTCTTCCCGTTTCATGCACGGAAGCTGCTTGGGCCGTGGCAGCCGCTGCACCCTCCTCACTCAAGCGCACCAGGTTGGTCAAATACCCCTCCATCACCTGAAACATGGTGTCTGCTTCGCGCTGCAAATCCTGAAGCGATATTCCCCCATTCTGCTCTACCATGCTCTGATACGCCGCTTGGTAGTTGGCCCAGGAGGATTTCAAAGAATGGAAAAACTTCTCTTCCTCACTGCTCAGCTGCAGCTGCTCGTAGCGCGAAAACTGTTCCTGGATCTGCTCCATCGTCTCTTGTGCTTGCTCATGAAAAAAGATTTGTTTTCTTTCATCGTTGGTGCCCACGTATTGAAGCTGTAAGGCAAAGAAATGCTTGGTCAAGTATTTCACTGTCATGATAGCCGTCGTCTTGGGGAGCCAGTTTTCGTTGATCTCTTCCGCCTTGCTGTTGATTTGATTCTCCGTGCGCAGCCCTAGCCAGCCTAATCCGGCCATCAGAATCAGCATGCATAAAAAACCTGCAAACAATTTGGTTCCAACAGTATGCCGCATACCCTACCCTCCATGTCAGGTGAGAAATAATAGGGAGAAAAAGAAACTGAGCTAATACAGGGACCTTTTTCTCCACGTAGCCTACTGCGCTTTTCTGGTTGTGTGTGGATGGGACGAAGGAGCGATCTCATCCTCATTTTGTGGAAGATTGTAGATCGTATCCAGCAGATGATCGATGGCAGCTCGTTCTCTTTCCCGATCCGCTTCGCTCCAGCCCAGCTTCTCGCCCATCAGGCGAACCACCGCATCTGCCTTGGCTTCAGCTTTCTTGACCTGGAAATACGTCCATCCCGTACGCAGTCGCAGAAAATCGACTGCTGTCGTGGTCATTTCCTCTTCGATGGCATAAGACAGCTGCGCTCGGAGAAGCTGCTCTTCATTTAGCTTCTGACCTTTTTCTCGAACCGCTTCCAGACGATTGTAGATATGCTGGGTATTGGTCCCATAGGTATCGATCCACTCCTGTACGGTGGAAGCATCCACACCCTTGGAGACGCCGGTTTCCAGCAATTCCTGTTTGCACGCCTCATAATCGGTATGACCCAAGCGCTCTCCACCGCTGACCACGACCTGATCCGTCTTGCACGTATCAAATGGACGGCCTTGCGCTTTGGACAAATCCTCCGCGACCAAATCCACCACTTTTTCCGCCATCTTGCGGAATCCGGTCAGCTTTCCGCCTGCAATCGTGATTAACCCGGAATCCGAGATGAAGATCTCGTCTTTGCGAGACAGCTCGGACGGTCCCTTGCCTTCCTCGTAAATCAGCGGGCGAAGTCCTGCCCAGTGCGAAACGACATCTTTTTCTTCGAGCTTCACGTCCGGGAACATGGCATTTACTGCACGAAGCAAATAATTGCGATCTTCCTTTGTGGTGCGAGGCTGATCAATCTCCTGCTTGTAGCTGGTGTCGGTCGTCCCTACGTAAGTGATCTTGCCACGAGGAATGACGAACACCATACGGCCATCCGGCGTATCGAAATAAGCGGATTGCGTCACAGGCAGCTTCTCTTTTTCCACGACGAGATGCACGCCCTTTGTCAGATAGAGACGCTTTCCTTTCAGCGAGTTATCCAGCTTGCGCACCCCATCCACCCAAGGGCCCGTAGCGTTGACGATTTTTTTCGCGTAGATGTCGTAGCTCTCACCCGTGTGGCGATCGGTTACCTTGACACCGACAGCTTTGCCGTTGCGATAAATAAATTCGGTCATATTTGCGTAGTTGACGATGTTTGCTCCCTTGCTCCATGCTGTCTTCATGATGTCCAGCGTAAGTCGGGCATCATCTGTCCGATACTCGTAATAAAATCCGGCACCCTTCAAGCCTTCCTTTTTCAGCAAAGGCTCAAGGCGCAAGGTTTCTTCTCTGCTCAACATTTTGCGCCGTTCTTTTCGCTCTACGCCTGCCAGCCAATCATAGACGTACAGCCCCACCGAAGAGGCCAGGTATCCATACGTTCCGCCTTTGTAAATGGGTAAAAGCATCGGTGCAGCAATGACCAGATGTGGGGCGTTTTTGTACAGAATCGCGCGTTCACGGCCAACCTCCTGTACTAGCTTGACATCCCCTTGCTTCAAATATCGAAGCCCGCCGTGAATCAGCTTCGTCGAACGGCTGCTGGTGCCCGATCCGAAGTCGCTTTTTTCCAAGAGCCCGACTCGAATCCCCCGTTGGCTTGCATCCAATGCGATTCCCGCACCTGTAATACCTCCGCCAATGACGAGCAGGTCCAACTCCTTCTCTGCCATTCTGGTGAGGACAGCAGTCCGATTATGTGCAGAAAAATGTGTGTCCATCTCCGCTCTCCCTCTCTTCCAGCACATGCTGGTTCTTTACCGAAATAGAAAAAACCCCCATGGAAAAGAGCAACTTGATCGAATACAAGTTGCAGCTTCTCCATAGGGGGTTCTCCTGTTCTCTTCCCTATTGAAAATGCTATGGAACTAAAACCACAATTCAGTTGTTCCGACAGAGACAGCCAGTGCTCCGGCGGCTAAAGCGTCGTTAATCTCTTTTTTGGTATCGATCAATCCGCCAGCAATGATCGGCAGCGGTGTCAGGTTCGTCATCTCCTGGATGACACGGGGCATCACACCTGGCATCACCTCGACCGCATCGGGTAGGGACTGTTCGATCACCTTTATTCCTTTGATCACAGCATTGCGATCGATCAGAAAGATACGCTGAATCGCCATCAGGTTCATCTCTTTCGCCACCCGGATCAGGTTGCTGCGCGTCGAGATGATTCCCGTAGGTGCGATATTTTTGGCGACGTAAGCCACACCGCTTTTATCTGCTGCAATCCCTTCAATAAACTCCATATGCAAAAATACGTGTTTACCGACGGCCCTCACTCGATCCACCAGTTCCTTGATGTTGAAAATGGAACCAGTGAGCAGAAAAATGATGTTCGCCTCGCTTTGGATCGCAATCTCCAAATGCTGTTCGTCCTGAACTGCGGCAATTGTCTGGCAATCAACCAGATCAACAATCGGGTACATTCCGTTAACCTCCATTACACTGGAATTCATCCCCATTATAGCATGGCTGATTACAGGTTAACGATTTCTTTAATGCTATTCAAAATATAGCGTGGACTATGCTCGCTGGTTCTCGCCATATCGCGCGTGCTGATTCCCGTCAGTACCAGGACGGAGTTCATTCCGGTGTCATTCCCCATTTTGATGTCTGTTTCCAGACGATCTCCGACCATATAGCAAGCGGAATAATCCAGACCCAGATGTTGTACAGCCGCTTCAGCCGCGATCGGAGAAGGTTTGCCGACAACCAGATCGATCGGGGCACCCGTCGCCCCTTCCAAAGCACCGATCAAAGCACCCGTATCCGGTATCGTTCCATCCTCCAACGGGCAGGTGCGATCTGGATTGGAGGCAATCACGACAGCTCCACGGATAGCGGCCTGATACAAGTCATTGAGTCGGTCATACGTAAAATGGCGGTCCCAGGATAGGACGACGTATTTCACTTCCAGCGGATTCTCGCTCATCGTGATGCCGTGCTCGCGCAATTCATCCCGAATCGGTTCTTCCCCAACCACCAGAACCTTGTCTCCCAGCTGGCAAACCTTTTGCAAATAACGTGCAACGATCAGCGATGAATTCAGGACATCCTCTATGCCAGTCGGAATTCCCATCTTCGTCAATTTATGTGCGTACGACTGTCTGGTTGCAATCGGCTTGTTGGAGAGAAAAACGACTTTATCCCCTCTGTCGCGCAAGGCTTGTATGGCTTCCACTGCACCGTCGATCAACTGGTCACCCAGGTAGACGGTACCGTCCAGATCAAAAATAAATCCCTTCATGTCTGACTCACTCCTGTCATTCCTGTTCCGTCATCCCATTAATAAAGCTGATCCTTCGTGATTTTCTTCGCCAGTGACTGGAGAATGATAACAATCACGATAATCAAGATCGCCATCGCACACGCTGTATAATATTCACCGCGCAGCAGGTTTTGGAATACGGCCAAGCTCATTGGTGCCCAATCTGTTGGTGCGAGAAGAATCGAGATACTGGTTTCTTTAATGACCGTGACAAAAACCAGAATCGCTCCCGCCGCAATTCCCGGCAGCATCAATGGTCCGATGACCGTAATCGCAGCCACGAGATTCGATGCACCCAAGCTGACTGCCGCTTCTTCAATGTCTTTGCGGATCGCCATCATCGAGCTCATCGTCGAACGAATCATGTATGGCATCCTGCGAATCGTATACGCGATGATCAAGAGCAATGCCGTACCTGTCAAATGGAGAGGCATCGTGTTAAAGGTTTGGATCAACGCAATCCCGAGCGCAATCCCCGGTACGATCAACGGAATGGAGGAAACGAAATCAAGTCCACCCGAACCGCGACGTACGACAAAGTAGGAAACGAATGTAGAGATGACCACGCTCAGAACCAGCGTACCGCCAGCCAGCACCATACTGTTCCAGATGTTTTTGCCGGAAATGCTGAAGATCGTCTTGTAGTGATCCAGGGTGTAGCCGTCTGGCAGGGCCTGGTGTCCCCATGTCGTCGCAATCGAGGAAAGAAAGACCGAACCCAGTGCAAGCATCGGGATGAGTATAATCAGAAACGTATAAATCGTCAGGCCAGTGATCGTGCCTTTGTGATCGTTCAGCTTTTGCTTGGTCGGTTTTCCGGAGATGGTTCCGTATTCTCTTCCTTTGATCACCAGGCGCTGCAGCCAGAAGAAGAAGGCAGCCACGATCAGCATGATCACAGTGAGAACCGCTGAACCTGCCCAATTAAAGAATCCGGCAATCTCGCGGTAGGACTCCACCACGATCAGATTCAAATCCTTCGGTGCCAAAATAATCGGCGTACCGAAATCGGAGAAGCTGACCGTGAAAATCAAGAGCATACTGGAGACAATGCCCGGTACGGCGAGTGGCAGCGTGACGCGCAAAAACGTGTACCAGCTTCTCGCACCCAGATTTTGCGAAGCCTCTTCCAAGGTAGCATCCGAAATCTTGAACGCTGCCACCATCGGCCACAAGGCATACGGAAAAAAGAAAAAGACTTGAACCAGCACAATCCCCAGCATGGACTGTACATCAAACAACACACCTTCTCCGCCAAAGCTATGGTAGATTTGCGTCACCCAGCCTGTTTTCCCGAACATCAGGATGAAGGCATGGGACGAAATGAAGGTAGGCATGATCAAAGGAATCGTGCACAGTGCTGCAAAGAAAGCCTTAAACGGCATAGCCGTACGCGCGAAGGCGTAAGCGATAGGCAATACGATCAGCGTAACCAGTACAGCTACGCCCGTTCCCAGCTGCAAGCTGTTGATCAGGGCTGCAAAGTAGCTGTTCCCCTCGCTAAAGATCGAGGTGTACGCCTCCAGCGACATATTCGACAGCTTCTCCATCGTCGAGTTGAATATTTTGGCGCTGGTAAAGCTGCCGAAAATATTCACCGGCTGTCCTGTGAAGCTGACAATCAGGATGGAGAATAGCGGAACGAGCAAGAATACAAAGAAAAAGAGATAAATAAGCCACTTGAGAACCGTAAAACCGTTTAATTGGGATGCCAAGCGTTTCATCATAGCGCCACCACGCGATTCGGATCAATTTGCAGTTTCACTACTGTTCCTGATGGCAGGATTGGACTGCCCGCTTCAAACACCGTATCAACCTCAAAGCGCAACTCGCCAACCTTAACATCATATCGGATCGTCGGCCCCAGATAAGTGGATAGTTCAATCGTTCCATCCAAAATGTTCTCATCGCTTGCGGCTGTATCACCCGTCAACAGACGAATGCTCTCAGGTCTAATGATGACTTCCACGTCCTTCTTGCTGGTAGGGTACGTGGAGCGAAGCTGTTGATTTGCACCGATCTGAATCAGGGTTTCACCAAATTCATTTACCCCTTTAGTTGAACCATTATAAATATTGGAAGACCCTACGAAATCTGCGACGAACTTCGTGCCCGGATTGCTGTACAGAGCAGTCGGCGTATCCACCTGCACCAGACGTCCGCCGTGCATGACCGCTACCCGGTCTGCCATGCTCATCGCTTCTTCCTGATCGTGTGTTACGAAAATCGTCGTGATCCCAACTTTTTGCTGGATCTGGCGAATCGTGACGCGCATCACGTTGCGCAGCTTTTTATCCAGGTTGGAGAGCGGTTCATCCATCAACAGAACGGCAGGCTCCATCACCAGGGCACGAGCCAAGGCCACGCGTTGTTGCTGACCGCCGGACAATTGACCTGGCAGACGATCAGCCAGATGTCCCAACTCTACAAAGTCGAGGGCATCGCGCACTTTTTGTTCTGTAACGCGGTCCACCTTGCCGAGTCTTCTGTTCAGCATATGTGCCAGCGTCGCGATCTTCGTTCCCATACCGCCCTCGTAAAAACGGCGAATATTCAAACTGTATGCAACATTCTCAAATACATTGAGATGTGGAAACAAGGCGTAGCTTTGGAAAACCATCCCGCAGTTGCGCTGGTTTGCCGGAATCTGGTTTACATTGCGATCCCCGATGTAAATATTGCCGGAGGTCGGTGTCTCAAAGCCGGCAACGCAACGCATCGTGGTCGTTTTCCCGCAACCGGATGGACCCAGGAGGGCGAAGAACTCGCCCTCTTGAATCTCCAGACTGACATCTTCCAAAGCGGTGTTTCCGTTATATTGTTTGTTTAAGTGTTCAATCTTCACCGATCCCATTGGAAGATCCCCCTTTTTCTGTGAAAAACGTCTCGACGTTTTTCATTAAACATAATGTGACCGCTAGCAGTCTGCCAATAAACGGTCATGACCGTTTATTGGAATTTTTGACGCCATTCGTTACGCACGCGGTCATAGTTTTGTACAACCCAATCCACATCCAGCTCCTGTGCGTGAGGAATGACTTTCTCCAGCGTCAATGGAGTCTTGGATTGAACATCCTTGGAGATTGGAATGTGGTACCAGTCAGCCAGCGTCTGTTGTCCTTCGTTGGAGAGCAGGTAATCGATGAGTGCTTTTCCGCCGTCTGGGTTTGGTCCGCCTTCTACCAGAGATACAGGGTTTACGATAATAGGTGTTTTTTCAGGAACGATAAAGTCTACTTTTTCGCCTTTTGCTTTGTTTTCATACGCCATAAAGTCAAAGCCAATACCGATCAGTGCTTCCCCTTTTGCAACCGCTTTCGTAGGTGCGGAACCAGAATCCGGGATTGCGCTCATCTGATCTACCAGTTTCTCGAAATATGCCCAACCTGCTTCATCGCCTTTTTCCATCAGCTGGCTCAGAACCAAGAGGGTAGCTGTACCCGATGCTGCCGGGTTAGGCATTTGAATTTTGCCTTTCCATTTTGGATCGAGCAAATCATCCCATGTTTTTGGCAGATCTTCTGGCTTCACCAGGTCTGTGTTGTAGACGAAGCCCAGTACGAATACTTCTGCCCCGATCCATTTCCAATCCTTGTCGCGGATTTTGATGCCATCGCGTACCTCTGGCCAATCCTTGATTGCTTCCGGTGTATAAGAAGTGATAATGCCTTTATCCTTTGCAGACTCGAACGGCAGGAATCCACCACCGCCATACCAGAGGTCAGCCATCGGATTGTCTTTTTCCGCGATCATGCGGTTTACGAGCACGTTGGTACCCGCGTATTGCACGTTAACAGAAGAACCTGGGTTTTGCTTTTCAAATGCTTGTCCCATCTGTTTGGTCATATCAGGTGTCTCTGGTGAATAAAAAGCAATGGAACCTAGCTCTTTCTTGCCTCCAGCTTCTCCCCCGCCAGTGGTAGGCGAACCTGTGGAAGAACCCTCAGAGGAAGAGCAACCTGTGAGCACGACAGATGTGAGCAATGCTGCCGCCGCAACTCCATGAAACCAATTTCTTTTTTTCATTTTTCTGACCCCTCTCTATTGTTTGGATCAACTATGCAATCGACACATTCGTTCAGCACAAGTGATCGGCATAGAAAAAAGGAAAAAAACCTTACACACACATAAACACACTTCTCCCCTAGGGACATGTGTTTACGGGTAAGGGTTTTCTCCATTTTCTCCGCCTAACCGTATGTGAACTGTTTATTGTCGATTAACAAGTATTCTAAAGGGAATTATAGGGATACTGTCCAAATTTGTCAATGAAAACACTTTCATTTTTTTCACAAAATCTTAACGTTGTTTTTCGTACCACTTGATCAATGCCTGTGTACCGCTGTTTTCCTCGCCCTCTGCCGCCATTTCGTCGTAGAGCGATTTTGCCAATTCCAGCCCTGGTGTCAAAAGACCCAGCTCTTTTGCTGTTTCCAGCGCGATCGCCATGTCCTTGATCATATGCTTGATGTAAAAGCCAGGAGCGTAGTTGCCTGCAATCATACGCGGGGCGAGATTCGTCAAAGACCAGCTGTTCGCCGCACCTGACCCGATGCTCTCCAGCACACGGGTTGGATCGAGGCCTGCCTTTTTCGCATAGGAGATCGCTTCGCAAACGCCGAGCATATTGCTGGCAATCGTGATTTGGTTGCACATCTTGGTGTGCTGGCCAGCGCCCGGTCCGCCTTGCAGGATGACGTTGGTACCCATGATTTTGAGCAGTGGAGCCATCTCGTCAAAGGCCTGCTGATCTCCTCCAACCATGATCGTCAGTTTCGCATCACGAGCGCCGATATCGCCTCCCGATACAGGGGCATCGAGCGAATAGAGCGAATGTTTCTTCGCTTCTTCGTAGATGTGCTGTGCCAACGTCGGCTTCGAGGTGGTCATGTCGATCAGGTACGTACCTGGCTGGGCATGGTTGATAATCCCCTCTTCACCCAGATACACTTCCTCTACATCATGCGGATAGCCCACCATCGTGATGATGACATTGGCTTCGCTGGCCAAATCGGCGACCCGCTCCTTCCAGACCGCACCTTGAGCAAGCAACTCCTCCGCCTTTTCCTTGCTGCGGGTATAAACAAGTACAGAATAGCCTCTTGTCAGGAAGTGGGAAGCCATGCTTTTTCCCATCACACCTGTCCCGACAAAGCCGATCACTTTTTTCTCTGTCTGTACTGCCATTTTCGCCACTCCTCGTCGTTATTGTCGCTAATTCTCAGAGGTATATTTCTGGAATGGCAGTCAAAAGTCCTTCCGACTCTTTTTTCCTTCTCTGGAATTTGATCAAAGACCCCGTGCGATCAATTGCCCTTTGCGTTATGATCAAGACGGGTTGGAAAGCTCCTGTGAAAAGGAAGTGAGCGCATCCGGGTTCATTCCCAATAGTGCCGGGTGGACGAACAGACCGTCCTTTCGAATCAACACGTCGTCAAACCAGATCTCACCGCCGCCGTATTCGGGCCGTTGGATGCTGATCAAATCCCAATGCACCGTGCTTCTGTTGCCATTATCCGCTTCCTCATACGCGCGCCCCGGAGTCAAATGAAAGCTGCCGGCGATTTTTTCGTCGAACAATGTATCCCCCATCGGATGCAGAATCAACGGATTGAAGGCGATAGCAAACTCACCGATGTAGCGTGCTCCTTCGTCGCTGTCCAGGATTTCATTCAGCTTGGCACTGTTGTTGGCGGTACCCTCTACGATTTTGCCGTCGCGGAAAGTTAGGCGGATATTTTCGAACAGTGTTCCTTTGTAGGAGCTTGGCGTGTTGTAGCTGATGACTCCCTGTACAGAGTCACGTACGGGTGATGTGTACACCTCTCCGTCAGGCATATTGCGCTTGCCAACTGCGGTGCGAGTCCCAATTCCTTCGATAGAAAAGGTCAGCTCTGTCCCCGGCCCCACGATCCGCACGCGATCTGTCTTGTCCATCAGCTCGTAGAGTGGCTGGCAGGCGTCTGCCATCCGCTGGTAATCAAGCGAACATACGTCGAAATAAAAATCTTCAAACGCTTCTGTCGACATATTCGCTTTCTGCGCCATCGACGGGGTTGGATAATTGATCCGAAGCCCTTTGGTCTTGTTGTCGATGTAGTGTGCAATATGCTGGAACTGTTCAGAGTACAGTCTTCCTTTTTCCTGCGGCACATCGCTCATCTCGCTGTCGTTGGTTTCTCCATGTATCCCGATATACCCTTGCAGACCGAAGTACAGCGATTCCTCCATGCGCAAAGACTCTACAAGCTGCTCTCTGGTCAAGCCCTTCATCCATTCGCGCTGCAGCTTTGGACGGGTGAAGCGTATATGAGGATAGGCCCCTTTTGCATACATTTGCTTGATCAGCTCAACTGCCAAAGGCTCTCCTTGGTCTACCACATTGATCAAAATATGTTCCCCAGGCTGTACATCCAGGCTGTAGTGAAGGATGTTGTGCGCCATTTTTACCAAGCGTTCATCTTTCATCGTCAACAGCTCCTTTTCCTCGACTTTTCCTCAAGTGTACAGTCGGATTGTCAGAAGAAGATCAGAGGCGGGAAAACTTCCTGCGATAGTAGATCGAGAAGCCGATGATGAGTGGAACCATGATGATCGCCGGCATAAACCACAGCAGAATCGATACCGAATCAATAGCCAAAAGGCGGGGAGCGCCAAATACGGTGAACGCTGTAACGGTAGCAATGCAGCAGCCAAGCATGCCACCCAAATGCTCGAACCACCAGTGCATTCGCTCCTTGGGAGGACGAAGCCAGTACCCCAGCTGAGTTGCCCCAAGCGCAATCCCGATCAACGGAAACCAGCTCAGCAAAGGAAAATCGATCGTAAACCCATACCAGGAGATCGCGATACCGGAAACTAGCAAAAGCCCGGAGACAAACAAATCGGCATACTGCCGGTGAGCGGACTTGCGCTTCTTGTAGCGCAGCACCCGGATTCCATGCCACGCTGTAGCGGAGCTCAAGATCGAGATAAAGATCAGAAACCAGGCAAACGCAACACTGTCTGCCGTACGCTCCGGATCAAAAAAGATGCGCCAAATGCCCATGTACAGGGCAGATACCGCCACGACTCCCATCGCCGCGACGTAGAGCCAGCCCACGCGAAGATGAGCTTTTCCCCCTTTTTGGGTCACGACAGGAATCCAGAACACGAGTAGAGCGACGAATCCGGCAACGATGTGCACATACTTAAAAAGAGAAAATAAAGACATAGATGACCAACCTTTCATCATCGCTTGCTGCTTGGATTTTGATCACAACGTCACTATACGGGATCAAAACCAAAAAACCAATACCTGACAAATATAAATTTTTTCAAATGGAAAAGAGAGGGCATGGACGCCCCCACTCTTCCTTCCTGGTTTTCAAGATAATGAGATGACCTTTTTTTCTACAAGCTGAAACATGTCATGCTTACAGCAGGGACAGCCTTGATTTTTCAGCACCTCAATCGTCGGAACATCGCCTTGAATTCCGACTTGTAGGAGATGATCGCACTGTTTGCAGCGATAGGTCCGCAGCGTCCTCTTCACTTCTCCTGTATACAGGGCATCTGCAAAGCAATCCGTAATGTCCGGATGAGTCAGTCCTGTCGTTTTCAGGACAATCATTTGGCTTCGATTGGCGATCATCTCTGCCCCTTCATACTCGTTGAAGCGCGGTAGGGTAGCATCGACAGTCAGCCCCATGCGTACAAATTCCCGATGCATCGACAACATGAAATCAGGTGACTTGTGGGCAAAGGACAAAAAGATCGGCAGCCCCTTCAGTTTCCTCAAGGTGGTAATTCCCCGGGAAACAAACAAGCTCATGCCTTGCAGCGTGTAGGGTGGATCGGTAAAAAAGCAATCGTATTTCTGATACAATCTGTTCGGGAGAGGCTGCCGCAAGTCCCAGTGATGGCAGTGAATAGGCAGATTTTCTCGGTTTGCGATCTCCAAAATATGGCCAATGAACCGCTCTGCGCAAGCTGGTCTCCGGTGTGCATTTCGACTGATCGATCTGTACATTTACCTGTGGCCTCATCCTGAAGATGTCTTCGAGGATCGCCAGAATCTCTGCCAGCACAGGATGACCGCTCAAGTCATCCATGCTGATCTCCATGATCTCCAGATAGAACAGCTTGTTCAAACCGCTATACCCCCTAACCTGTTCGATCCATTCCCTGGCTTCGCTCGTACATTGAACCCCGTTTTTTTGTATCAAAGCTCCTGCCCGTATCAGTTCCTTTTTGATCGCAGCTGCTACAGGAACAGGCAGCAGTGTTCTGCGTGCCAGCTCCTTGGTGGCAATACCCGGATCGAAATAACACGACAGCAGCAGCCTCTCGATCACATGATTTCCTTCTTCCAGCCTGACGCGAGTACCTGTTTGTTCTATAAAGTCCTGCATGGCATCACTCCTCTGACTTGGTTTCGATTGAAAGGCCTTCGACATATTTGCGGCCCATCATTTTTCGCCTTTTCCGGTTTTCCTTTGTTTCAAAAACGATGTCCAGATCGTAATTTTCAGGGTATAAATCCTTGCTTTCGATGTGCAGGACAAGCCGTTTTTTATTGATCTTGTATTTCTGGTTCTGGATCAGGACGCCTACAATGCCCTTCGCATCCTCTTTTTCATAGACGATTCCGGTCCTTCCCAGGTAAGAAACATAGACGGCATCCCCGCGCTCAAAAGGCTTTTCAGGCAGAGGCGCTGCTTCGACTTCGGCTGCCGGTTCCGTTGACTCAACCGTTGGAATCGCTAGTGGCTCAGCATGCTTTTCAGGGGCTAAAATCACGGGTGACTCTTGTTCTAGCTCTGCCTGGTCATGGCTTGCAGCTGCATCGGATTCTAACTGGTCTGGTGCTGAATCGATAACGTGAGCAGGCTCTGCTCCTCTCGCGGTAAGCTCTCTGGATCGTTCGATGATTTCGTTGGGCAAGCCGATTTTTAGGGCAATGGAAAAAGCGTAGCTCTGCCCCGCCTCTCCGATCCGCAATCGATACAGCGGTTGAAGCGTCTGCGTATCGAACTCCATTCGCGCATTTTCAAAGCCCTTCGTTGCCGCAGCAAAGTTTTTGATTTCATTGAAATGCGTCGTTGCTACTACCGTCGCACCTCTCTTGTGCAGCTCTTCCAGTATCGCAATAGACAAGCCGACTCCCTCACCCGGGTCGGTACCGGAGGCCATCTCATCGATCAGGACAAGCGTCGAAGCGTCTGTGATTTTCAAGATCTCAATGACGTTGTGAATATGAGCGGAAAAAGTGCTCAAGGCGTGCTCGATGCTTTGACCATCCCCTATATCTACCGCGATGTGATTGAACGTAGAGAACAGGCTTCCTTCCTGCACCGGTACCAACAGACCAGACTGAACCATGACGGTTAATAGTCCTACGGTTTTAAGCGTAAGTGTTTTCCCGCCTGTATTCGGCCCTGTGATGATGAGCGATTTGTATCGATACCCGATCTCAAAATTCAGGGGAACCATCTGTTTGCCCAGCAATGGATGTCTCGCTTCCTTCACACGGATGAAACCCTGTTCGTTCAATTCCACGTTTGCGCCTCCGATGGCAAGCGCATATTTCGCTTTGGCAAAAAGAAAATCATAGACACCTACCGTCTCCACGTTCACTTGCAAATCAGCGGTAAACTCCTCTACCAATGCAGATAAGACCATCAGGACCTTGGTGACTTCCCTCTCTTCCTCACCCTTCAGTCCATTCAGCTCAAACTGCAAATGGCTCACTTCCGTCGGTTCCATGTAGACGGTTTGCCCGCTGGCCGACTCGTCCAGGACCATCCCGGCTACTTGGCGGCGATATTCTTTTTTGATCGGGATCACATACCGCCCATTTCGCGTGCTGATCACGTTCTCTTGCATGATCGAACGATATTTGCTCATCAGGGAGTCGAGCTTGCTTTTCAGACGTTCTTCAAAGACTACGATTCGTTTTCGCACTTTCAATAAATCCTTGCTAGCGGTATCGATGACTTGCCCATGCCGGATGCTCTGCTCGATCTCGGATTTCAATTTGTTCATCAAGGACATCGAGGAAGCATATGCGCTGACATGAGGGGCTGCATCGGATTTCGCTGCCATGTATTTCACGAGCTGTGCGCAGCTGGTCAAAAATTGATACAGATGAGTAAAATCCTTCTCGCTAAACACATACCCCTTGCCCAACAGGTTGAGGATATTCTCCATTCCTTCCAGGGAAGGGATGGGCACACTTGCTCCGTATTGGAGTAATTCCTTGGCTTCAGCCGTCTCGTCGAGCTTTTTGCGCAGAAGCTTCATCGAGGTCATGGGACTCATCGCCTCCACCTGCTTCTTGCCCATGTACGAGATGGCGTATCCCATCAATGTCTCTTTGATTTTATCGTATTCCAATCGTTGCAAAGCTTTTTGATTCATGTTCGATCGCTCCTTTAGCGCTTTAGCGCACTTAAACTTTCCGATAGTATAAAAAAGGGCAGAGAATGAACGAGTGTCATTCTCTGCCCTTTTGAAAAATAGATGTGACCGCAACTGGTCATGCAAAAACAGCAATAACCGTTCCTGCACCCTAAAAAGTGTGCGCGACAAAAAGAAAACCGCGCTGAACTCAGCACGGATTTTGGGCGCAATGATAGGGTTTCACCTAAGGCATTGTATGATATCCGTTGTTCTTAACTAATTCCAAGGCCTTCAATAAGCCACAACAAAATAAACCTTGCTTTGGACAGCAAAATTTCAGTGGATTACCAAAACCTCTGTATGGAATTTGATTAGTTAAGAACGATCACCGACATCAAAATCTCTCCTTTAGATGAGGATACCCACACTATAGCGTAACCATCGCTCTCCAGTCAAGAATAAGGATAGGAATTTTGTGTAAAGATATCCACAACATTCAATATCCATAAGCAGGGTGTTCGTATGAAGAAGAGAACGTATTCGCACAGGAACAAAGGCCGATTGCCCGATTCACAGACCGAGTCGATTAACGACGAAGCTTCAAGCCTGTCCTTATGGTCGTCTGGTTGACCAGTCTTTTTATCAAAATCAGTCTGTACTTGTATGTAGCAGTCATCGTGCTTACCCATACCTTTGAGTTACATGACCATAAACTGTTTACTTTTTCCATGACAGCCATGATGATCGGTCTTTCTTTATTCATGGGACGGATTGTAATATGAAGTGCGACACCTAACCAAAGGCAAAAAAATGGCCCATGATTGATTCGTGTAAAATGA
>NZ_JAFLPN010000025.1:0-57516 GCF_029870785.1 Brevibacillus sp. AY1 | reverse complement strand
TTTAAAAAAGGATAAAGAAGAGATTGGGGCAGTCTGTATATTTTTAAGATGAGCAATTATGAAATTGATTCATTAGTAATAAAATTTGGTAAAATAGAACGCATGTTCTTATATCTGTTAAATAATTCATAGAAAGGGTGAGCAAAAACCCCCTTTTTTTACCTAGTAGTTGGGGGGGATTCTATGCATAAACAGACATGGACGAAAGATCAATTTCTTCAGCAGATCAAACGGGCGGCTTGGAGGTTGCAATACCAAGCCAAAAAGCAGTATCACCGAGAAATGTTCCTCGAAGATCAAAAGGAAATTCCGTATCACGACTCGATTGATTCCAAGTTGTTTGTTGAAGAACTGCTCAACAGCTTACCTGAACGCGAGCGGTTCATCATTCAACGAGTGGTAATTGAAGAACGAACGGAACGTGAAGTAGCGCAAGAACTCCGAATTTCCCGTTCTCGACTTCATGCCTGCAAAGTACAAGGATTACAACGACTTCACAAAAAAATCGTCACTGCTTAAAGGGGGAATAAAATGCTGGAAGATAGTGCCTTTTGCGAATTGGTACATGATGCGCAACAAGGAAATCCGGAAACACAGGAAGCCTTACTAAAATACTTACAACCCGAACTAGAAAAAATGACGTGGTTTATCCGTATGTCACCCGAAGACACTCTGCAAAATTTACATTTAGCAGTTTTGGAACTGATCACATCATGATCAGGAAAAAGGAGGAGGAAGGATGAATGAAACAACGATCACCATAATTGCTGGACTTATTGCAGTTTTAGCCATCTGCATTATTTACCGACATGTAAGTTTAACCATTCAAATCCGTGACATTGTAAACGTGTCCTTACAAGCTAATAAAGAGCAAGAAAGCCCAAAAAAAGAAGAACCCAAAGTATCGGATCCCTCCATGGAAAAGTAATTTGCAGAAAGAAAATGGCACTTTCTTTCTGTTCCTATTATATCAAATGAAAAGGAGGAACGAACATGGCCACAATCATAACAGTGTTACTTCTTGTATCGGGAGGTGTACTGTTTGGAGTATTGATGAGTCAGCAGCGTTTGTGTAAAGAACTGAAAACCTTGAAGAAATGACCAAAAGCCCTTGTTGACAAAGGGCTTTTTTTCAGGCCAGCTGAAGCATAGAAGCTTCGTTATGATGGATCCCAATAATAAGCATTATGTAACTTTAGCACTATAAATCCAAGCTTTACTGACGAAATCTCACTACTGCAAAATTGCCCATCGTTACACCAGGTGGTATTATATGTAAAATGAATAAGGAGCCATTCCTGTAATGAATGAATTTGGGGTTTGAATAAAAAAAGCACCTTCTGTAAACTGGGAAACGTTCCGCCCAAAGAACAATTACCCGTACAGGAGGCACTCCACAATGAAGTATAGGCAATCGAAAAAGCAGAATCAACGTATTCAACAAATTACCGAATTAACCCTTGTTGTCGGTGCAGATATTGCCAAGAAAACGCATGTTGCCAGAGCTGTCGATTTCCGCGGAATCGAGATTGGTAAGGACTGCGTGTTCGGCAATGACCATTCTGGCCTGACGAAACTCGTTTCGTGGATGAAGGAGCTTCAGCGGCAATACGCCAAGACGGACATCATCTTAGGCATTGAGCCAACCGGACACTACTGGTTTCCACTGGCCGAATTTCTGCATCGAGAAAACATCAAAGTCGTTATCGTGAATCCTCATCACGTCAATAAAAGCAAAGAACTTGAAGTCTTTGGTTTATGTCATTTGCTCGGATTCCGTTTTGCTCCACGGCTTCGGGATTTGTCTGATTCAAGGTTATATTCTTTTGATAAGGTAGGCGACTTTCCAAAGATAGAAAACCTACTCCGCGGTCGGATCAATACGAAGATCATTCAGGAGAACTTCGATGACGTTTTACGTTTAGCCCATTCTATTCGCGAAGGGAAAGTTTCTGGATCTCTTATCATGGGGAAAATTGGTTCTTATGCAAGACAAAATAGTTTAGCTACAGCTCTACGGGAAATGGGACGGATCGAGAAGACGATCTTTATTCTGGATTACATCTCTAGCGAATCGATGCGACGTCGCATACAGCGTGGTCTAAATAAAGGCGAGGCAATGAATGCTCTTGCCAGAGCACTCTTTTTTGGAAAACGTGGAGAATTACGTGAGCGTGCCTTACAAGATCAGCTTCAACGGGCAAGTGCGTTGAATATTCTCATCAATGCAATTAGTGTCTGGAATACGGTTTATCTTACAGAAGCAACGAAGCTATTGAAGCAAAAAGGGATCTCTTCAGGAAAATCTGTTAAGTCACATTTTGCCTTTAGGATGGGAACATATCAACTTTCTTGGTGAGTATACATTTGATCAAAAGCGAAATGCCGACCTAAGGTCATTGTTACCACTCATCCAAGGAAAAATCGAAGCCGGTAATCTTTAGCGTACAGGATACCGGCGTTTTTTCTGTAAATCAGGGCTTAGCGTACAAAATCCGCACTTTGTTGGCGGTACCCCGTAGCAAAGGGATTTAGCCTGATCGAGACGTTGATCGGGCTATTCGTGCTGGAATATAAAACTAAAAAATGGGGACTCTAGTAATCAAAAGAAAGGGGAGATTAAAATCCATGTTCTTCAATAAGCTCATTCCTATAATTTTAAGTCTAAGTATTATTCATTCCATTCCCCCGAAAGATCCCTTAAATTCTGATCCAAGTAAACCACTCGGGGATGTTGCCCCGATTAAAGTATCGGTATCACAATTTGAAAACACAAATAAACAAAAAATTTCACTTCCTCAATACATACCTTTTACCCCAACACATACAGGTGGTCATTACAATAAATTGCTACAGATGTTAACTATCGATTACCTGAACCAAAAAACTAATGAGCTTCTATCTATATCTGTTTACTTAAAAGAAAGTAGCGATAAAAATAATAAACCCGAAATTGTCACCTTAGCAGATGGCACGATTGCTAAGTATATACATTCCGACAAATATATAGCTGATTTTATTCGTTTTAAGAAAAATAACCTTACTTATGAAATAGGAATTTTAAAACAAGAAAAGGGGAGAAGATTGGACGCTCTAATAAAAGTTGCAAATTCGCTTCAGTAGTAGGGGTGGACTACGAAAGTTAAATTACGTCAAAAAAAAGAGAAAGGCTCTGGGGTAATTTCACTCCTGGGAGCCTTTCTCTTGATTTATTCCATAAATCCACTACCCTTGCATCCTGTTTGTCCATTCCCGCCGCATTTCGCTCGTAAAAAGTAATAACCGTTATATGGTGCTTGGAATGAACCAAAGGTACCGCCATCACCGTAAGCAGCAGTTTTATTTGACATTAACGTACTACTTTGACCATCAAAGTAATAAACTCCTACTCCAACACCGTGTATACTACCGTTATTTTGCCATTCATAGTAAATCCTAGTTCCAGCGGGTACAAATTCTAAATCACCTACAACTGTTTCATCACTGGGAGTCATATAAAGCCATGATTGCGCTGCAAAAGCTTGTACTACACCTATCGACAATGTTAATGCTAGAGCAATCGCAAGTACAAAACGATTTTTTGAACGGCTTGCTATGGTTTTAATCATTACAAATCCCTCCGTTTCCTTTTTATACCTATATTAGGTAAATATTAACATACGTGACTCTATTAATATGCAAGAATATTTTGTCTAGTATTGTCGGATGATAGATTTCTTTCAATTTGGAACTGCGTCCGAAAATATACATTATGTAAAATAGCGTCCGAATCCTCATTTTCGGGCGTTTTTCGCCGTTTTCAGCGATTACCGCTCGGGCGATCCTTCCCATATGTCCACGTAGAGAAGACAAACTCTCCTTTTCCTCCAAAAACCGCGATCTCTCCCTAGCTTCGTTTTTCTCTGGTTTTCTCTTCGTTCGGATTCCACGAAAAAAAGGCACGCTGCAGCTCGTTGGCCAACCAGGAGTGCAGCCATTAAATCCGAATGATTTTAAGAGCCAGTTGATGGCCAAAAGCTAAAAATCCGAACCAACCCCCCGCCCAAAGGGAGCGCAGGGATGGGCATAGCCCACCCTGACGGAAGAGCGTCGTGGATCTCCGCGCTCGTCAACGGCGAGGGCCGCCCTCCACTGCGTTTCGTCCCTACGGGTGACGGCGGTAGTTGTGGATTCCAGAAGCCCAAACGCGTTCAAAAGCAAAACATGATTTGCCCCCTTGATAGGGGAGGATTTTTTAAGAGCTGCCACGACCAGAATCTAGCTGCCAAACCACAGACGCAGGCAAGCGATCCACGCTATAGCCATGTTCAACCAGTTCAAGTAACGCAGCAGCCATAACCTGGCGCACATAAGCAGTCAAGTTAGCGATGCCCTCACGCTTAGTAGCGCGCAAACAAGTCATGAGCGTGCGCTTGAGAAGAAGCCAAGTATGAGTCGCGGCATCCTGAGCGTAGGTAGGATCAGAAGAAGGTAAAGCCCAAACCGCCACAGTATCGCGGTAGAGATCCGCAAGGTAAAGAGGCAAAGAAGAAGGGTAAGGCGCGTTTAGAGAAGCCAGCAAACCAATCAGGTCAGCAGCAGAACCAGGCAACGAAACGGTCGCAGCCCCACCCACCGCCTCACCTATTGTATTATCAATTTGGCTCTTTTCTTGATCCGGATTTTTCGCAGCTGCAGCTTCCTGGATAAACGCCTCGTTCGCTTGTTCAACCAGGATAATGGATGTCGATCCGTTGCGACCACGCTTGGATTCCACGACCTGCAACAGATTTTCACA
Source organism: Brevibacillus sp. AY1 (assembly GCF_029870785.1). Classification (NCBI taxonomy): domain Bacteria; kingdom Bacillati; phylum Bacillota; class Bacilli; order Caryophanales; family Paenibacillaceae; genus Brevibacillus; species Brevibacillus sp. AY1. The sequence goes on along the minus strand of NZ_JAFLPN010000025.1, from coordinate 52,739 downwards.
CGTTCCTGGGAACAATAAAAGAGATTTTTATACAAAAAGGACGTTGGTTGTACGCCATTTTTGTTATCGGGGCGATATGTATGTTTGTAGTGTTTGGCGTTCTATTTTACCTATCGTCCCGGTTGGAAGATCAATTTGGCATCGAGGGAGTAAAAAAAGGATTGATTCTCGCAATTCCACTCGCTTCCTTATGCTTGGCTTCTTATGTTGCAGGGAAGAAAATCGGTCAAAATAAAATTCTGATGAAATGGCTGACGTTTCTCGGGCTGCTCATCCTATCCGTTTCAGTGCTGGAAGCAGGCTATGTCCGCAGTATCACTTGGATCGTTGTCGCGTTGTTTTTCAGTGGAATTGGAATTGGCGTAGCGCTGCCTTGTCTGGACGCTTTCATTACGGAAAGTATAAAGAAAGAGGAGCGCGGTACCATATCGGCGATTTACAGCAGTATGAGATTCATCGGCGTTGCACTTGGTCCCCAATCGTTTCTATATTAATGAAAGCTACGCAAATGACTCTTTTTTGGACCATGACAGGGGTTAGTGTGCTATCAACGTTACTGGCTCTATTTACACTCCGTCCATCCCAGGAGAAAGGACAAGAGATGTCGATCCATCCCTTTGGTAAGCCATATAAAAAAACAAAGGTTTGAAAAGATAACGGGAATTGAAGACTATCATGCTGTAGTGAGCCTAAGTCAGAACGATTGTTCCGATTTAGGCTATTTACTGTAAGTTTATTCGTTCGAGTATCCAGAACATTTTGGTTTGACAGGAAAATAGAGGAAGTGCTACGATATAGCTAATAAAACGAAATGTTATGAAAGTAAACGAAATGAATCGAAAGTTACTGGAGGAGATCATCCACGATGCTCGCGGCAGAACGACACAGCAGGATTCTCGAACAGGTGGAACAGCAGAAGACGATGACCGTAGCCCAATTGAGCAAGCTCCTGGACGTATCTGAAGTGACGATACGCAAGGACCTGATCAAGCTGGAAAACGAAGGGCTGCTCTCCCGCACGCATGGAGGAGCGACGACGACCCGTTTTTTACCGGTGGAGCGCAGCTTTACGGAGAAGCAGGGAGAGCGCATGGAGGAAAAGGAGCGGATTGCGAGACAGGCGCTCATCTACGTAGAGCCGGGTGACACCTTGATCCTTGGGGCAGGCTCGACAACGATGGCCTTGGCCAGGCTGCTTCGGCAGGTGACAGGGCTGACCATCGTGACGAATGCGGTCAATATAGCGATGGAGTTGCATAGCCACGAACTTCACAACGTGATCTTGATCGGCGGCGAGATGCGAGCCAAATCGTATGCAGTCGTGGGTCCGATTGCAGAGGAAAACCTGCGGAAGCTGTCCGTGTACAAGTGCTTTATCGGGACAGACGGCGTTCATTTGCACGAAGGAATATCTACCTTGTCCGTGCAGGAGGGCAGTGTAAACCGGGTGATGATGGAGCGCGCCCGCAAGGTGTATTTGTTGGCCGACCATTCCAAGCTTGGCGAGGTGCAGTTCAGCCGCTTTGCCGAGCTGGCAGAGGTTGATCGGATCATTACAGATTCATTCGATTCAGAAATGCTGGAAGCTTTTCTCGACCAAGGAATACAGGTGGATGTAGCGCAAAAATAAGCGATGGAGAGTGAATAGCTCATGCCGCTGGTCTCTTCGACCGAAATGCTGCAACAGGCGCGTAGAGAAGGGTACTGCATCACTGCATTTAACGTGCATACGCTGGAAATGCTTCAGGCTGTCGTGGAGGCTGCCTGTGAAGCGCTATCTCCGCTGATTCTGCAAACGACAGTCGGGACGATCAAGCATCTGGGGGTCGGCTATGTGACGGCGATGGTACGTGTCGCTACTGAGCAGTCATCGATCCCGATCGCCCTGCATCTGGATCACTGTCACGACTATGGCTTGATCGAGCGCTGCATTCAGGCAGGCTACACCTCCGTGATGATGGATGCTTCCATGCTTCCCTTTGAACAAAATGTGGAGCTGACTAGGCAGGTAGTGGAGCTGGCGCATCGATCAGGGGTGAATGTGGAAGCGGAGCTGGGCAAGGTGGGAGGTGTCGAGGATGAGCGGATCGTCGCAAAGGAGGATGCGCTGCTGGCTGATCCGAATGAGTGCGAGCAGTTTGTAGCGGCTACTGGCGTCGATACTTTGGCTGTAGCGATTGGAACCGCTCATGGCATGTACCAGGGTGAGCCGCGCATTGCTTTTGAACGTTTGGCGCAGATCGCGCAGCGTATTCCGATTCCGCTCGTATTACACGGAGGGTCTGGCATACCGGAAGCGCAGGTAAAGCGTTCTGTCGCACTCGGGATGGCGAAAATGAATGTGGCGACGGAGCTGCGGATTGCCTTTTCACAGTCGCTCAAGCAATCGTTTGCGGAGCGTCCCTCAGAAAATGATCCGCGCCACTACATGAAGCTGGCCAAGCAGGCTGTGAAGGAGATTGCCCTCGATAAAATGAGGATGTGCGGATGTGTAGGGAAGGCGGCAAACCACTAAAGGGATGGGAAGGACGTGGAAGGATGCGGGTCAATCTGGATGATGCTTTGACGCTGCAAAAGCTGGATACGGTTCGTGCTTTGCGGGATACAGACGATTATGACAAGCAGTTTGCAGAAGGATGGGAGCTCGCTTCATCACTGGACGTCTCTTCGATAAAAGGACCGATTGAAAGCGTTTTCGTTTTGGGGACGGGAGGCGGCTCAGCGGCAAGCGTCAACCTGGTCAAATCGTATTTGTTCGACGAGCTTCCGGTTCCCATTCAGCTCAACCAGGGCTATTCTCTTCCTGCCTGCGTCAAGGAGACGACACTGGTCATCGTGGTCAGCCATTCCGGCAATACGCAAGAGGTGGTCAGCGCCTACGAGCAGGCTATCGCAGCCAAGGCGCAAATCGCTGCGATCACGGCAGGCGGTAAGGTGCTGGAGCTGGCTCGCGAACATGGACACGCCCATCTGCTCGTTCCGGGAGGGATGATGCCGCGAATCGTCCTCGGGTATATTTTTCTGCCGATTCTGGCAGTTTTGACCAAGCTGGGACTTGTGGAGGACAAGAGCGGTGAAGTAACAGAAACCATCTCCCTGTTCTCGAAGCTTCGCGAACTGTACCATGTACAGAACCCGATGGCTGTCAACCTTGCCAAGCAGATCGCCAGCGAGATGGACGGCCTCACTCCGGTCATTTACGGGACCTTGCCTTTTTTCGATGCACCGGCATGGCGCTGGAAAAATCAGCTCGGAGAGAACAGCAAGGTGATGGCCTTCTGGAATGCGATTCCCAGTTTGCACCATGATGAAGCGGTCGGCTGGGACGCTCCAGCCGCGATGCTGAAAGGCTTTCACTTTACCCTGATCCGCGATGCCGAAGATAGCGACAGCATGACAAAACGCGTCGAGATCAGCGCGGAGATCTTACGCGAGCGCGCAGGCGCAGTCCGTGTTGTCCACTCGCAGGGAGCTTCGCGGATGGCGCGTCTCTTTTCCATTGTCTATCTGGCCGATTACGTTTCGCTGTACACGGCATTGATTCGCGGTGTAGACCCGACGCCGGTAGAAGTCATCAACCTGTTTAAATCCAAGCTGGGCCAGCCGTTGGTTCAGGTACAGGTGCGTCCGTGATGCTGGTTACGGTAACCTTGAACGCTGCTGTGGACAAAACCTACCTGCTGCCTCGGTTTCAACTGGGTGAGGTGCATCGGGCACGGACTGTGCAGACTCAGGCTGGAGGGAAAGGGATCAATGTCGCGCGAGTAGCGAAAAGACTCGGGATGGAGCAGGTGATTGCCACCGGATTTGTCGCTGGGGCAAACGGTCGCTATATCCGCCAGGGCTGTGAGCTGGAAGGCATTCAGCCTGATTTTATGGAGACGCCAGGGGAATCCCGCACTTGTCTTGCCTTTGTCGATGAAGCGAGCGGAAGCGTGACGGAGGTGCTGGAACAGGGAGCGGTAGTATCGGAAGAAGCATTTGAGCAACTGAAACCCAAGCTGGAAAGACTCGCCAGATCGGCCAGCTGTGTCGTCCTCTCCGGAAGTTTGCCAGGCGGACTGCCAAGCGACACCTATCGCACGCTGATCCAGCTGGTGCGGGATGCCGGCTCGCTACCCGTATTGGATACCAGTGGAGAGGGTTTACGGATCGGATTGGAAGGCCGACCGTATGCGATCAAACCCAATCGGGAAGAGGCGGAGGTTTTACTCGGCTATCGACTGGAAAGCGATCTGGAAAAACGTCAGGCGATCATCGATCTGATCAGCATGGGAGCGGAGCATGTCCTGCTGTCACTGGGGCAGGAAGGGGCGTGGTTCGGCAGTGCGGAGGAGATCTGGAGCTACGAGGCTGTCCGCTTGCCACAGGCCATTCATACGGTCGGCTGCGGAGACTCTCTTTTGGCTGGGACCGTAGCTGGCCGTTTGCAAGGCATGGCGTGGAACGAAGCAGTGAGCTTGGGAATGGCTTGCGGTGCAGCAAATGCCTGCTCAATCGGCGCGGGACAGGTGGAACTGGAGCTTGTGGAGAGCTTGCGGCAGCAAGTGAAGGGCACGCGGATCTCGCACGAAGAGTCGTGTCCAGATGAAAGGGGAGAGTGATCATGCGCCACGTCATTGGTCTGGATGTGGGCGGCACGACGATGAAAGGCGCAGTGATGGATGAGACGGGACGGATTCTGGATACAGCAGTCAGGGAGACGGGCCGGGTAGGCAGTCTGGAGCCTCTCTTGATAAGGATGGCTGATCTGGTTGGCGAGCTTAGGGCCAGTTCAGCGGTATCCATCGAGGCAGTTGGGGTTGGATTTCCCGGCCCGTTTGACGGAAAAAAGGGTGTCTCGATCCATTCTCCCAACCTCAATCTACACCAGCTCGATGTACGCACACCGCTCGCCACGCTCATCGGCTTGCCTTTGGCTATGGAAAACGATCTTCGCACGGCCGCCTGGGGTGAAGCGGTTTTTGGAGCAGGGAAAGGACTCAGGCATCTCGCTTTCATTTCGATCGGCACGGGTATCGGACTCGGCAGTATCGTCCATGGTCAGCTCTTGCGCGGAGGAGGAGGATTGTCTGGCGAGCTGGGTCATATTACGGTTCCAGGTCAGACGGTTGTCTGCAATTGCGGCAAACAGGGATGTGTGGAGACAGTTGCTTCCGCCACAGGGATCGTTCGAATTGCCAGGGAACGCTTGACCCAAGCCATGCATGCAATTCCTGATGAGGCAAAGATGCTTCCCTTGTGGCAAAGAGTCTCGGGTGACCCGCAAAAAATCACAGCCTGGGATGTTGCAGAGGCTGCACAGCTGGGGGACCCGATTGCAACGGCTGTCTGGCGTGAGGTAGGGGAGGTGACGGGCTGGGCAATTTCACTGGTGCTAAATCTCTTCAATCCTCAGCTGGTGGTGATCGGCGGCGGAGTCTCGCAGGCAGGTGAATGGCTGCTGGCTCCTGTGCGAGAAAGTGTCAGAAAGCATGTGATGAAAGCAGGGCAAGAAAAAACAAGGATCGTGCAAAGTGCGCTGGGGGCGGACGCCGGGATGATCGGAGCAGGGGCCTTGGCGCTGTACAGCAAGAACTCCTTGTCTATCCGTTCCTAGAATCTAGACGTAAAAACAGAAGAGAAGACCCTTGCGCCCATGCGTTAAAGGGTCTTTTCCTTCCATCTTCCCATCAATCTGCTGTCGCAAGGCCGACAATTCCATTGCATCGGACTCGATGGCAGACCTGACAGCATAGTGCAGTCCATTCACAATACAATCCTGTTTTTGAATGATCATGGGATGCTCCCTCCTAGTCTCAAAGTCAGCAAAGAGAAAATAAGTATAATGTGCTTCACTACGATGTTCAACACTGTATTCCATCGTTTACTCTCGAAATCCATGCTGGCACTATTCATGCATAAAACAACTCTTGCATGAGCGAGGTGGCAAGTCGCCGAAAGGAAAGGAGGGTAAAAGAGAATACCATGCCAAATCAAATGTTCTTGATTGCCGTCTTGCTTTCGATGCTCCTGTCGTCCGAGCGTATTTGCTCCTGACCCCGATCCATGAAAAACAGCGCGCTTGCATCCGTCGATCGTGGAGCAGGCGGCGAGTTCGGAGGAGAAATACCATGCAATATCCACTGACACCTGATATCCAGCCGGAATTTTGCACGACAGGTTCTTTTATGCGGCTGCCGTACAGCAGAGAGGACGCCAAGGTTGCTATTGTCGGTCTGCCTTTTGATACAGCGGCTTCTTTTCGGGTAGGTGCCCGCTTTGCGCCGCAGGCGATCCGCCAGGCGTCCATGCTGCTGTTTCCCTACCATCCGATCCACCAGGTCTACCCGTTTGAAGACACGCGCGCCATCGATATCGGGGATGTATCGGTCATTCCGCACAATATTCATCGCAGCTATGAACGCATACAGGCTGCTATGCTTGACCTGATGAAAAAAGGAATCGTGCCGATCGGGCTGGGAGGAGACCACTCGATCACACTGGCAACGCTGCGTGCGGCCAAGGAGGTTTACGGTCAGGTTGCACTGATTCAGTTTGACTCCCATACGGATACCTGGGACACCTACTACGACGAAAAATACTGGCACGGCTCCGCTTTTATCCGCGCCTACGAAGAAAAGCTGCTGAAACCGGACAAAGTGTTTCAGCTGGGGATTCGCGGAACGCTGAACCATCCTGGGGATCTCGACGCCAGCCTGGAGCTGGGCTACAACGTGATCACCACACAGGAGCTGCGTAGACGAGGCGTGGAGGAGGTCGTGGCGCAAATCAAGCAACAGCTTGGCGATACCCCGTGCTTCCTCAGCTTTGATATTGATTTTGTCGATCCCGCGTTCGCTCCGGGTACAGGAACTCCCGAGGTCGGCGGCTTTACCAGCTTTGAGACACTAGAGCTGGTTCGCTCTTTGAAAGACCTTCATTACATCGGCTTTGACCTGGTCGAGGTGCTCCCGCCTTACGATCCTGCGCAAACCACTTCTCTTTTGGCGGCTACCTTGATCCATGATTTTGCCGCCCTGGTGGCGATCCGCAGCAGAATGTAACGGGAAATCAGCGGATGTGTCAAGCTGCGAATTATGCACGGTTGCATAAATTATGAATTTTTGCAAAATTTGAACGGACGACTTAAAGTAAATTGACAGCTTTCACCGCATGTCCAAGACTGGCATGCGACTTGCTCTGAACATGTATGGAGCACAAAGCCGCGATAAGGGAGAGGATTCGTAGCATGATGAACCTGAAGATGTATATCAATGGGGAATGGGTAGATGCCCAGTCGGGAAACACGCGTGTGATCGTCAACCCGGCTTCGGGTGAAACGATTGCGCTTGCCGCAGAAGGGGGCGTCGAGGATGCCCGCCATGCGATCCAGGCAGCAAGAGAAGCCTTTGACAGCGGCATCTGGTCGGAGCTGCCTGCTGTAGAGCGCGGACGTATGCTACTGGCTGTGGCAGACAGGCTGGAGCAGCAGGCCGAGGAGATCGGACGTCTGGAGACGCTGGACAACGGAAAGCCCCTGCGTGAAACGGCCTTTGATGTGGCAGATGCCGCAGCGTGCTTCCGATACTACGCGGGAATCGTGAGCAAGCCCGATGGACAGACCTATCATGTGGCAGACCCTGTGCAGGCGATGGTCGTGCGCGAGCCAGTCGGAGTGTGTGGCCTGATCGTACCGTGGAACTATCCGCTTTTGATGGCTGTCTGGAAAATTGCTCCGGCATTGGCCGCTGGCAACACCATTGTGTTTAAGCCATCTGAGGTCACACCGGTGACAGCACAAAAGCTGTTCGCCATTCTAGAAGAGGTAGGCGTGCCCAAAGGCGTAGCCAATCTGGTGATGGGAGCGGGGGCAACAGTAGGCAATGAGATCGCAGAAAGTCATCTCGTGGACAAGATCTCTTTTACTGGCGGGACAGCCACAGGCCGCAGCATCATGCGCGCGGCTACCGGGAATATCAAGAAAATCTCGCTGGAGCTGGGCGGTAAATCTCCGAATATCGTCTTTGCCGATGCCGATTTTGACACAGCGGTAGACTATGCATTGTTCGGTATTTTCGCCAATCAGGGACAGGTATGCTCGGCAGGCTCCAGGCTCCTGCTGGAAGACAGCATCCATGACCGCTTCGTGGAGCGGCTGGTGGAGCGGGCGAAAAAAATCCGCGTTGGTGCTGGCGACCACCCGTCTACGGAGATGGGGCCACTGGTCAGTCAGGCGCATATGGAAAAGGTTCTGCACTATATCGAGCTGGGCAAATCCGAAGGGGCGCGTCTATTGTGCGGGGGCAATCGGATCACGGCCACTGGATTGGAAAACGGCTATTTCGTGGAGCCTACGATCTTCACGGATACCACGCCTTCGATGAAAATCGTGCAGGAAGAGATATTCGGACCTGTGCTCGCCATCCAGCGCTTTACGGATGAAGCTGATGCTATTCGCCTTGCTAACGATACGGTCTACGGTCTGGCTGGTGGCGTCTTTACGCAGGACGGAGCCAAAGCAATGCGCGTCATCCGCAAGCTGAGAGCGGGAATCACCTGGATCAACTGCTACCATCCGACCTACAATGAAGCTCCTTGGGGAGGATACAAGCAGAGCGGGATCGGGCGCGGTCTTGGCACATACGGCTACGAGGAGTTTACCGAAGTGAAGCAGATCAATATCAACTTGCAGGTGCAGCCGAGCGGTTGGTTTGAAGAATAGCATTCACATGGAAAAGAAGACTGTCTCTCAAGTCTTCTTTTCCGCTTTCCGTCCCCATCGCGGCCCAAGTATAATAGGAGCATACAAAGCGATTGGGGAGGAACTATGGTTTCCAAATGGTTTGTCAGAAAAGCGCACACCTTATCGTTTGAATCTTCTGTCAATGAATTGTGGGAAATCATGTCGCACTGGAAGGAACGGGTTGTTTTTATCACCGATGCGGTAGAGGACAAAATCGTCGCCTACATTCGCAATACCGATGTGATGCCATTTTTGCATGACCCCGAATGGGAGAAAAGACAAGTGCGGGAGCTGCCCTTCCATACCGATCTGACTTATTTCCAACGCGAAGCGGACGTCCTCGATTTCTTCAAGGTGTTTGGCGAAGAGGTTGTGTTGGTGCAGGATCAGGAGGGAAAGCCAGAGGGCTATCTGCAGCGCGAGGATATTCTCTACTATTTACTGACCAGCCAGTCTGCCCATACCGATTGGATGCGCTCCCTGCTCAATTCGATTCCGATGGGGATTTTGATTACCGATCCAGAGGGGCGGATCGAAAACTTCAATGCAGAAGTCGTGCGGATGGTGCGTGTGGCCCCGGAAAAAATCCGGGATACCCGAGCAAATGAACTGCTCGACCCGCACATTTTTCGCAAGGTCATAAACAACGGTGAAGTCATTCTCAACCAGATCATCATGACGGATAGCATGGCGGTTCTGGCAGATTTTGCGCCAATTCGAGATCAGCATGCCCATATTACGGGTGCGATCATCGTGCTCCAGGACCTGCCATTTATCGAGAAGATGGCGCTGGAGATGGAGGCCGTCAAAAACCTGAACACCGATCTGCAAGGCATTCTCTCCTCTATTTATGACGAAATTCTGGTGCTGGATGAAAAAGGTGTCCTGCTTCGATACAGTGGCAGCTTGATCAAGGATTTTTGGGCGAATGACAAAGAACAGCTGATCGGACTTAATCTGATGGAGCTGGAGGATGAGGGAACCTTTTTTACAGCGATTGTGAAAAAAGTCATGGAGCGCATGCGCAAGGTCTCTGTCACCCAAAAGAGCAGCTCAGGCAAAAATGTGCTGGCTGTAGGCAATCCGATCGTGGACGAGTCGGGCAGGCTGGAGCGCATCGTCATCGCGCTGCGGGATATTACAGAAACGGTGATGCTCAAGGAGGAGCTTTTGCAAGCTAAAAAGATGTCTGCACAGTACAAGCAGGAGCTGGAGCATCTGCGCGATCAGCAGCAGTCAGCCAAGCAGCGCCAATTGATCTATGCCAGCAGCAAGATGGAGAAGCTGATGAACTACATTCGCAAGGTAGCGAAAAGCTCCTCGACCGTCCTGTTGACTGGGGAATCAGGAGTGGGCAAGGAGGTTTTCGCCCGCACGATCTACGAATGGGGAGCGCGGCGCAGTCAGCCATTCGTCAAAGTAAACTGTGGGGCAATCCCCGAGACGCTTTTGGAGAGCGAGCTTTTCGGCTATGAAAAAGGCGCATTTACCGGAGCCAGCACGAGCGGCAAGCCTGGATATTTTCGTATGGCGCACAAAGGGGTGCTATTCCTGGACGAGATTGCAGAGCTGCCGCTCGGCTTGCAGGTGAAGCTCTTGCGCGTCTTGCAGGAGCGCGAGATGATCCCGCTCGGTGGCTCTGAGGTTGTAGAGGTGGACGTACAAATCATAGCGGCTACCAACAAAAATTTGGAGCGCATGGTGGAAGAAGGGCTGTTTCGCGAGGACCTGTACTACCGGCTGACTGTCATTCCGATCGTCATTCCGCCACTGCGCGAGCGGCCGGAGGACATTCCGCTGATCAGCCTTCACTTTTTGCACACCTTCAATGAGAAATACGAGCGGTCGACACAGCTCTCCCAGGATGCACTCGATGTACTCGAGGCCTACTCCTGGCCGGGCAACGTGCGGGAGCTGCAAAACATCATCGAGCGTCTGGTCGTCACAGCTGACGAAGAGCTGATCGAGGCGCATCACATCAGTCCCATGTTGAAAAAGGAGAAGAAAAGGAAGTTCAAAGAGCGTTTGACCAAGATCATGCCGTTGAAGGAAGCCACGCGAGCCATGGAGGAGCAGCTGATCAGCATGGCGATGGACGAATACAAAACGACCTCGCTGGCCGCCAAGATGCTGGGCGTCAGTCAATCCACGATCAGCCGCAAGTATCAGGAGATTCAGGAGAAGAGAAGTCGGGGTGAGCAGGTTGGTTTTAAAGGATGAAATCATAGCTCGGTTGGCCGGAACAATCCAGCAAATCTCGTGTCAGACTGGCGAGTACGTGCAAGAGGGGGAGACGCTGTTTGTACTGGTTAGCCAGGAAGGCGAGACAATCCCAGTGATTTCGCGTGTCAGCGGCAAAGTAGGCGAGCTGGAAGTCGAGCTGGGGGAAGACGTGATTGCAGGGATGATTTTGACGGTGGTTTATATGGATTAAAAGCTTCATGTGGTGTAGAAGAACGGAACAGAATGAGTGTAATAGCGATGGACTTGTCCATCACGTGAACATTCTGGACATAGAAAAAATAGCATGAAATAGTGGTGATGGGATGATAAAAAATGGAAATTACACCATCTATTAGATCTGGGTTTTTGGAAGTGAACGGAACTCGTTTATCCGAAAATGGTCAAGAGCCTGACTTTGGTATCTTCAGGTTTGAGTGGTTGGATGACTAACGGGATTGATAGTCTAAATAGAATGAGGCAGTCAGAAGGTTTCTGGCTAGCCTTTTTTATATGGATTGAATTAATTGTAAAAAGTAATATCTCCACCCATGCACGAGCAAAAGGTGTTTTCCCAGTTGACAAAGGAAAAACCATCCATTATCATCTTATTAACAAATTGTTATTAACATAATGATAATATCAGAGGGGTAATAACATGAACAACCATTCATCTGCGGAACAACAGTTCCTGAAGGAGTATGATGTCAACCAGTATTTGAGGCCTTCCGTGACCGTGGATCTGCTGCTCTTCACGGTTGTAGACAAAGAGACGGACAATTACCGCAAGCGATCTGACAAAGCGTTGAAAATTTTGCTGATCAAGCGAAAGGACCATCCGTTTCAGGGACAGTGGGCGTTGCCGGGCGGGTTTGTTTCCGCTCACGAAAGCATCGACGAGGCCGCGATCCGGGTACTGAAAAAAGAAACGAATGTAAGTGATGTCTATCTGGAGCAGCTGTACACATGGGGGGATATTGGCCGAGATCCGCGAACAAGGGTGATCAGCTGCTCCTACATGGCCCTGATCAACAGCGATCTGTATCCGGTACAGCCAGGAGCAGGTGCAGAGGATGCCAAATGGTTTCACGTCCAGGATCAGTGGACACAAAAAAAGACAACCGTCACGGACAACGGCTTCTTGACTGAGAAGTGGGTAGAGCTGCGTCTCACCAACGATACGGATCGGGCACAAGCGACCGTTAAAATCACCAAGACAGTGGAGAATGGTCACTCCAAAGTCACACAGGAAATCGTGGACTCGCAAAATCTGGCTTTTGATCATGCCAAGATGGTGCTGTATGCGCTGGAGAGATTGCGCAACAAGGTGGATTACACGGACATCGCATTTCATCTGCTGCCAGAATATTTTGCCTTGTCCGATCTTCAACAGGTTTTTGAAGTCATCCTGGGCAAGGAGCTGCTGGCCGCTGCCTTCCGCCGAAAAATCGCGGATAAGGTATTGGAGACCAATCACATTCGCAGAAGCGCCGGTCACCGACCAGCAAAGTTATACAAATACAATCCGAATTGGGACGATGAATTGTAAGGGAAGCGGTCAAAATCTGAGGGAGGTATTTACATGCTAAGAGATTGGACGTTGTTTGAAAAAGTATGGCTGGCATTATTCACGGTTGTGAACATTTATCTGTTCTTCGCGTTTGAAGATTCGCTTCTGGGTCTGATCTCCTCGTTATCGGGAATGCTTTGCGTCGTATTGGTTGCGAAAGGAAAGATATCCAACTACTATTTCGGGATTGTGCAGACGGCGACGTACGCGTACATTTCGTACGGCTACTCGCTGTACGGAGAAGCGATGCTGAACGGCCTATTCTACTTGCCTGTGCAGTTTATCGGTTTGTACATGTGGTCGAAGAATCGCACCCAGCGCAGCATGCGAGGTGAGGATGTTGCCGTCAAGCGTTTGAGCAAAAAGGGATGGATGGTGCTGATCCTCATCGCGGTTGTCGGAAGCTTATTGTACGCGGAGCTGCTGCACTACATCGGCGGTCAGGCCGTTCGACTGGATTCTGCTGCCGTCGTCCTCTCGATCATTGCCCAAATTTTGATGCTCAAGCGCTACGCCGAGCAGTGGGCACTCTGGATCGCAGTCAATGTGCTGTCGATCTCGCTATGGGTCGTCACACTGATTACCCAAGGAGGCAATGACCTGAACATGGTGGTAATGTGGTCAGCTTTCCTCGTCAACTCGATTTACGGCTATGTGAACTGGATCAGGCTGAGTAAAGGTCAGGAGGCGTTAACACAATGAAAGTGGGCACGGTAGGCATGTACGGGGGGAAATTTCTCCCCTGTCCCCATATGGGACACGTGTATGCCATGATACGGGCTTCCACGATGGTGGATGAACTGCATGTTGTCGTTGCATTTGATGAAGAACACGAGAAAAAGCTGTGTGCGGACGGTTTGATCCCACATATCCCCGTACGTGTCCGCCTGCGCTGGTGGACACAGCTGACCAAAGATATGCCGCACGTACACGTTCATGCGGTCTATGAACAGCAAACAGGGCACATTTCAGACTGGCAGCGCGGTGCAGAGGGGATCAAGGCCGCGATTGGCAAGCCAATCGACACGGTATTCAGCTCGGAGCATGGGTACACCGATATTTTTCGCGACCTGTATCCGGAAGCCCAGCATGTGGTGATCGATGCCAAACGGGTCGCTTATCCGATCTCGGGTACCATGCTTCGGACCGAGGGTGTCATGAAGCACTGGCAGATGCTGCCGGAAATCGTAAAGCCCTACTTCGTGAAAAAGGTAGTGGTAGTGGGGACAGAAAGCTGTGGAAAATCCACGCTGGTTCGCAATCTGGCGAATCTGTACAACACGAATTACGTGGAGGAATGGGGACGAACGTACTACGAAAGGCTGGGAAACTGTGAAAACATCACCTTGGCCCAGGACTATCCGGAGATTGCGTTCGAGCATAAGTACCAGGAGAAGGAGCAGCTGGCGAAGGCGAACAAATTGCTCTTTATCGACACCGAAGCGATCGTTACCCAGTACTTTTCCATGCTCTACATCGGCGAGCGCCAGCCCATTCTGGACGAGATTGCCCGACTGCAGCAGTACGATCTATGGCTGTTTCTGGAGCCGGACGTCAAGTGGGTCGATGATGGCACCCGTTCCTTTGGCGAGCAGGAAGTTCGTGAAAAGAACAACGCTTTGCTCAAGGAATTGCTCCGCGAGTTTGATATCCCCTGCAAGACGGTTTCCGGAAACTATCAGGAGCGTTTGGAGCAGGCCATTCGTTACGTGAATGAAATGGTTGAAAAAACTTGATCCACAATCTCCGACAGAGGCTATGCCAATAGGTATAGCTGTCCTGTTTACTCCTCTTTTGCTTTTTAGCTCAACTGATCGGTATAAGGATTGGTTGAGCTTCTTTTTGCAGCCCAAAAGCATTTAAAATAGGTGTACGCGTTCTTTCCAAAAGAAAGGAAGATGAAGATGATTCAGGTATATCCCTCAAATTCGAGATATTTAGTCGACTTGGGATGGCTGCGCAGCGGCCTCAGTTTTTCGTTTGGCGAGTACTTTGATCCAGAGAACACCGCTTTCGGGGTCATGCGGGTGTGCAATGACGACCTGGTAGCAGGAGGAAAAGGATTTGGCCCTCATCCACACAGTGACATGGAGATCGTCACAGTGGTATTGCGCGGTCAGGTCTTGCCAGTTGTTTCCCATACGGGCTCTGAGCAGGTCGCATCGATCAACCAGGACCTGACGATCTACCTGAGCCGATTAGAGAGAGGAAATGAGCTATCCTTCCATCAAGAAGCAGGACGACGTGTCTTCCTCTTTATCATCGAAGGCCAGCTAGAAGTCTCGGGGCATGTGCTGGAGACAAGAGATACCGCCCGCATTCAAAACGAGCCTCATCTGCAGCTGGCAGCAAAGGAAGATACGACGTATATGCTGATCGATTTGCCGTAAAAGGAGAGGATGACCATGAAAGAAACCTTGCTGATCAAGCATGCAGTCGGTGGCCGGACATTTTTGGATACCGACAAACAGCCAGTCGCTTATCAATGGGAACAGTCGGGATCGGGCTGGAGACTGATCGTACACAAACTGTCGAAAGCAAGCATCGAGCAGATTCTCACATGGAAGGATGAGCTGAATCTGTTTTTATTTCAGCAGGTACCAGGTGAGCCGATGAAAAAAATCTGGTTTTACATCAAAGAGGGCCAGGTTATGTATGACGAAGCCAAAGAGGAGCTGACCATTGAAGCGGACTCTCGTATCGAATACATCCCGGATACTTTTGGTTCTCTTCATTAATGTACAAAGCAAATAGTTGACAGCGGACAAAAGTTGGATTACAATTATCTTAAATTTAAGATATTAAATTTAAGGGATTAAAAAAGGAGTCCTTTCCTTTTTGGAGAAATACCTCAAATTTAAGATATCGAAAAGTTGGATAACGGACCAGCGTGCAGCGATTGATGCAAAGTCCGCTGTCTTTATCGGTAGATATCTCAAATTAGAGATAATGAAACGATGGTCGCCTGGAAAGGGGTATATGAGATGAATGATTTTACGAGTATTGTGAAGCAACGAAGATCTGTGAACAAGTTTGTGCCCGGTCTGCAAATTCCCCGCGAGGAGCTGGACGAGATTTTTTCTTTGGTCAAGTTCGCTCCCAGCGCATTCAATCTTCAGCACCCTCACTACGTAGTAGTCGATCAGCCAGATGTGAAGGAGCGCATTTATGAGGCAGCTAACAGACAATATAAGATCAAAACAGCCTCAGCGGTGATTCTCGTATTGGGAGACAAGAAGGCTTACCGCCAAGTTGAAAGAATGAATGAGGGTCTCTTGCAGCTGGGGGTCATTCATCAACAGGAATTCGACCAAACTGTTTCTACCGTGAAGTCGTTCTATGAAACCCGAGGAGAGGTTTTCCAACAGGAAGAGGCAATCCGCAATGCCAGTCTATCCGCCATGCTTTTTATGCTGGCAGCTAAACACAAAGGGTGGGATACTTGCCCGATGATTGGATTTGATCCGGATGAGGTCAGCCGCATTCTAAACGTGCCGGATGCTTACGTACCGACGATGCTGATCGCAATCGGCAAGGATGACGAAAATTCTCAACATGTGCGTGGCTATCGCAAGCCAGTCGGGGAGTTTGTCAGCTTCAATGCATTTTGATCAAGTACGATAAAGGGAGAATGATAGAAGATGAAACAACGGACTGCAGGCATTCACCACATCACCGCTTTTGTAAAAAATCCACAGGATAACGTCGATTTTTACGCTGGTTTTCTGGGACTTCGCTTGGTGAAGAAAACGATCAATTTTGATGCGCCAGAAGTATACCACTTGTACTTTGGAAACGAGCAGGGAAGTCCAGGCACAGCGATTACCTTCTTCCCCTGGCCGCAAGCGCGCTCCGGTCAAGTGGGCGGAGGACAAGTTGGCTTTACGACCTACGTCGTGCCGAAGGGAGCTTTATCCTTTTGGGAAGCGCGATTGCGCAAGTTCAAAATGACCTACTACCACAATCAGCGATTTGGTGAGACCTATCTGCAGTTCCAAGACAAGGATGGATTGCAGCTGGAGATCGTCGAACGGGAGGAAGGGCCGAACAGCAAGTGGGCGTTTGGTGGTATTCCAGCCGACAAGGCGATCAAGGGCTTTGGAGGAGCCGTTCTGTACAGCATGCAGCCGGAGAAAACCATGCATGTCTTGGAAAATCTGATGGGGCTTGAAAAAAGTGGGGAAGAGGCTGGACTGGTTCGTTTTCGTGCGGCAGGCGATCTGGGCAATGTGATTGATATCAATGCAGCCCCGATGCAGCGCGGTCAGGAAGGCGCGGGAACCGTCCATCACATCGCATGGCGGGCAAAGGACGACCGGGATCATCGAAAATGGCAGGAGGCCGTCTCCGAGTATGGGCTTCATCCTACTGATATCGTGGACCGTCAATACTTTAATGCGGTTTACTTCCGCGAGAATGGCGGGATTTTATTCGAAATCGCTACTGATCCGCCAGGCTTTGCCCGCGACGAGCCGATGGAGAGCCTGGGGGAAAAATTGATGCTGCCCGAATGGTTTGAGCCTTATCGCCAGCAGATCGAGCAAGGACTCCTGCCATTTGAAGTCAGGGTGCTGAAGGAGGATCAGGAATGAACCATCTCTTTCAAAAAGGGAGCGATCCGGGTGCTCCGACGTTGCTATTGCTTCATGGGACGGGGGGGACGGAGCGTGACCTGCTGCCCCTCGGCCAAATGATCAACCCAGGCTCTTCGCTACTAAGCGTGCGAGGAAACGTACTGGAGAACGGTATGCCCCGCTTTTTCAGACGGTTGGCAGAAGGTGTCTTCGATGAGCAGGATCTGATTTTCCGTACCGATGAATTGTACGCCTTTCTCGACGAGGCGGCGATGGAACACGGATTTGACCGTCAGAATGTCGTCGCCGTCGGCTACTCCAATGGAGCCAATATAGCAGGGAGCCTGCTCTTCCACTACCAGGATGCGTTAAAGGGCGCGATTCTTTATCATCCGATGGTTCCGCGCCGGGGTGTGGAACTGCCGGATTTGACCCAGACACCCGTGTTTATCGGGGCGGGCAAGAATGATCCGATCTGTCCACTGCCTGAGACGGAGGAGCTATCCCAACTGCTCGAAGCGGCGGGTGCTCCCGTGACGTTGCACTGGGAATCCTACGGCCATCAGCTTACGGAAAGAGAAGTGCAAGCTTCGGCAGTCTGGTTCAAACAACAATTCTTCAGCTAATCACCGTTTTTTGGATCACCCTTTTCTTCCAGAAACGCTCTTTTTTGCGGATAGCCATCCGTTTAAAATAGAGATAGCTGGAAGGAGAGGGTGTTGCTGTTTGGAAAAGGTCAACCTTCATCAAAAGTTTTCGTTATTTCAAGACTACTGGAATCCCAAAATCGTCTTGTGGTAAAAGGAAGGCTGCTGATCAAATTACGTGACCGGGATGTCTGGCTGGAGGAAGGGGAATTTTTCATCGTTCCCAAAGGAGTAGAGCATATGCCAGTCGTGAACGAAGAGGTTCTCGTGCTTTTGCTGGAGCCCAAAACCACGTTGAATACCGGAAATCAGGTCAATGAACGGACGGTTGCAGACCTCACCCAGATTTAAGTTCGGCAGGATTCAGATGTGTGGTTGTCGAAATTTTTCCGCAACAAACAAGGTCGATAATCAAAGGAAGGTTGAGGGGACGATGATGCAACAGGCTGAAACGCTGCAAGGCAGACTGGAACAGATCATCCGGAATGCACAGGGTACTTGGGGAGTCGTGGTGGAGGAGATCGGGAAAGGGATCTGCTTCGAGCATCTTCCTGACAAGCTGTTCATAGCAGAGAGTGTGATTAAGGTCCCGATCATGGCGGCTGTGTTTGCACAAGCCCATCAGGGAGCTTTTTCACTCGATGATCGACTCCCGCTGCGAAGAGAAGATCTCGTCAAAGGTTCCGGCTTGTTGTTTGCCTTGTCGCCAGGCCTGCAGCTTTCCGTTCGAGAATTGGTTACGCTGATGATCATCCAAAGTGACAATACCGCAACCAACATCCTGATTGATCTGGTCGGCAAGGAATGCGTGGATCAGACCATGCTCGAGCTGGGAATGGAGCAGAGCAAATACGTTCGCAAGCTGATGATCTACCCGGCGGATATCGATGCGAATAATAGGATTACAGCGGGTGATGTGGCGAGAATGCTAAACAGGCTGGCAACTGGTCGGTTTATCCATGCTCATGCCTGTGAAGACATGGTCGCGATCATGAAAAAGCAGCAGTTTCGAAATGGCTTGCCGTCCATGCTGCCGGTAGCTGATCATAACGGTAAAGAGGAGCTTGCGACAGATTGGGAAATCGCGAGCAAGTCTGGCTGGGATACAGGAAGACAGCATGATGTGGGGCTGCTCTACACGCAGGGACGCTGCTTTGCGATCACCGCTTTATCCCAGGACGTAGAGGCGGAGGAAGCCTTGCATACGCTTGCTTGCGTAGGCAGGGAAGTGTATGAGTTTGCAAAGCGGGACGAATTTTGTGGCGGTTGTTGAGGGGGAGCAAAAAAGAAAGGGGCAGCTATTTGCTGTCCCTTCTTCTTTGGATTATTTGATTACCACATTACATGACTATTCGCAGATCAAGGTCAAGGGCAGCAGGAGAGATGACACATTCAAACCGAGTGGCCGAGGAAGTCGCATGCTCCCTGACGATTCCGATTTTTACAAAAAAACGCAAAGCCGTATAGACAGTTGACAGGGTAATATTCGGCATATCGGCTTTCAAAGCAATGTAAACGTCCTTCGCGGTAGGGCAATTGACATCAGCGAGCAAATACAAGAGAACGGCTCGCCTTTGAACGGTTAAACGCTTACCCAGATGTTTTACCTGCTGCGTGACACTGGAAATTTGTTGTTCCATATCGCAGGTCACCTCTTTTTAAAATAATTATTATATAATTTTTATTATCGTTTCCTTTTGGATAAACGTCAATCCCCTTCCTCGCTATTTTCTTTTTTAGCAGAACTATGGTAATGTATGGGCGGTTTTTATTTATTCAATGAATGGCAGGAGTGGAGCAGCAAGCATGCGAAAAAAACGAGCAATCATCCCGATGGACAGCCCACGGCGAAAAGTGATGGAATACTTCATGCTCATCATTGGCTCACTGGTTCTCGCTACCAGTTTCAACCTTTTTCTCAATCCGAATCAAATCGCTTCAGGGGGAGTTTCGGGACTCTCGACGATCCTGTACAATCTGTTGGGGTGGCCTCCAGCAATCGTGCAATGGGCTGTGAATATTCCTTTGCTGCTGATCGGCTTCAAAATGCTGGACAAGCAAACGAGCGTGAAGGCGGCAGTGGGCTCGGTCGTGCTTCCACTGTGCGTCATGCTGACCAGTCAGCTTCAGCCATTGACGACAAATCCGCTTTTAGCCAGTATTTACGGCGGCATTGGTGTTGGACTCGGCATCGGTATCGTCTTTCGGGGAAGAGGGTCTACAGGCGGTTTTGCTATCGCTTCACAAATTCTGCATAAATACTCCGGGTTGAGCCTGGGAGCCAGCGTGGCAGTTTTCGATGGCCTGGTGATTGCATTGGCGGGCATTGTGTTTGATGCGGAGAGGGCTTTGTTTGCTTTGATTGCGCTGTTTGTGACCAGCAAAACAATCGATATCGTCCAGATGGGCTGGAACACGACCAAGGTGGCCTATATCATTTCCAACGAGACGGAGACATTGCGAGAGACAATCCTGTACGATCTGGATCGCGGGGTAACCTTGCTGGACGCTGCTGGCGGGTACACGGGAGATGAACGCAAGGTGCTGATGGCGGTAGTCAGCCAAAGTGAAGTAAGCAAGCTCAAAATGATGGTGCGCTCGGTTGATCCCGATTCATTCATCATTTTGTGTCCGGCACATGAAGTCATTGGCGAGGGCTTTCGACCGGTTTAGGATGAAGCGCAGGTAGAAAAAACAGGGAGCAGGACGATTGCCTGCTCCCTGTATGACTTACAGCTTGCCAACCAGTTGATTTAGTTTTTCAGCCATCGTGGCGAGTTCTTCTGTAGCCGAAGCTGTTTCTTCTGTGCTGGCAGAGGTTTGCTCTGTCACTGCCGCGATGTTCTGTGCGGATTGTAAAATTTCATTTGTCTGGGCAGCCTGTTCTTCGCAGCTAGCGGCTACTTCCGTGATTCTTTCGGCGGAATTGTTGACGTACTCAATAATTTCCGTAAAGGAATGGCCGGCATGCATAATCAGCTCGTTGCCCAAGCGAACCGTTTCGACGGTGTCTTGCGTACTTTCCTGCATGCGTTGCACCAACAGAATGATTTCCTTGGTCGCCTCTCCGCTCTGGTTGGCTAACTTGCCTACGGAATCGGCAACGACAATAAACTGGTATTTGATTCTTTCGCAATGGAGAGGATTGCAGGCACATCGTTTTTATATGCCTCCCAGCTTTTCTTATAATCTTCGAAATACTGATGCTCCAGTGTGCTTTCTTCGGTGATCAATTTCTCATATTCCACTAAAAGCTGGTCGATTCGTTCAAGAGTATGGATCGCTTCCTGCTCCACTTCATTCATGATGGTAGTGTCGCTCTCCAAGCCCAAACGGTTTAGAAGCCGGGGCATATTCGTGGCTTGACCATTCATCTCTCCTAATATCGCAACGCTAGGAAGCCAATTGACCTGAATTTCTTCTGTTTTATTACCCATTTGTTTCATTTGAAAAATGGATAAGCCGCCGCTGACAATCACGAAACAGAGAAGTACAAGAAACCCGAGCAGTATTTTTTTTTGGACGTTCACGTTTGTTTCCTCCCAGAAGTGAAATTGTCACTCTAGATAAAAACCCAGTAACCGAGTGGTTATAGTAATATTTGGATAAAGGTGTGCGGTTTGGTTAATGATCAGCGCATCTCTTTTATCGAGTCACAAAACTGACAAGTGTCGCCAGAATGGATTTCATACTCCCTTCTGCTATAATGATAGGGATAAACCATTTTGAATGTAGGAGTTGAAACGGATCATGTACAACATGTTAAAGGAATCACATGTTGGCGGTTGGGAAGTAGCCTTTGTCCTGCTGATCATTGGCTACATTTTGTACCGAGTGGGAAAAGCTAAAGCAGGCAAAATCGTACATATGCTCTTAAGATTGATGATCGTCATTGTTTTGTTATCGGGTGCGGGTCTGCTCTTCTCGTATCATGCAAGCGATTTCTATTACTATGTAAAGGCGATTCTCGCGATCGTGGCATTTGGTTTGATGGAAATGTCGATGGGAAGGGCATCCAGAAAGCAACCGAGTATCGGCTTTTTTATCGGGGCGCTTGTGGTATTGGTGCTGGTCATTCTGCTCGGCTATCGAATTTTCGCATAGTTCATCATCGTGCAGCACAAGAAAAAGGGCTTTCTCTCATGGGTAGTATGGTGGGAGAGGGCTTTTTTGTGCAAAAAAACGACCTTCCACCAGAGGGAGAAGGTCGCAAGCATGACTAGATTTAGAGGGAACCGTGCGTGTAGTCGACTAAGGTCGTAAATTCGACTGCACCGTTTTCGCGTGCCATCAGATAATGCAAGCGGGCATCTGCCATGAGGGCAAGCTGGCCGTCGTCTGTGTAGCCGCCAATAGGGCCGTGTGAGATGGCAAGCATCGTGACACCCTCCGGTGCAGTGAAGGGCTCATGGATGGCCCCTGCGGACTCACAGGTATAATATCCGGCATAGCCCTTGTCATCGCCATCCTCATAATAGAACCCACCTTCGATGATGTACGCTTCCGTGTTATGAAGATGCCAGTGGATCGCAGCTTTTATGTATGGAACTACTTTGAGCAGCAGGGTAAAATTCCCCGAGACCAAGTCACAGAACAGCAGCTTGAAATAAGTTCCAGGCATGAGCGAGTGCGTGCATGTATGGGTTGCGGACCTGTATGAGTATAGCGCTTCACGCGTCGTAGCTGAAATCAGGGAAAATGGTAATCAGGCTACTGCTTACCGCCTGGATGTGTCTGATCCGGAGGGGGTTGCACGCTTTTTTGAAAGTGTGGATCAAGCGTGTGGGCGGGTCGATATTCTCGTTCTATTGTCTGCGAGAGGCGTCGAAGCGAATGATGAGAGATCGCTATGGGCGCGTCATCAATATGTCCTCTCTGGCGGCTGAGACTTCTTTGGCAGGCTTTTCCCATTACGGAGCAGCCAAATATGCTATCGTCGGTTTGACTGAAGCAGCGGCGAAAAAACTGGCTGGATGGAGGCTTTCATCTGTTCAACGAGATGGATCAAGTCATGCTTGATGCGTTGGGTCAATCCTCCAAGGCTTAAACCAATAGTGTTGCTTTACCACGACTGCTTTTCGGGATGAAACCGGGGAGCAGTCGCTTTTTTGAGTTTTTGAAAATGAACTCCATTTTAAAAAAGAAAAAAGGAGTATTTCTCCTTTTTGGTGTATAATGACGGGAGTTGAATCCAGACGGTTTCATCGTTGCTGATGAAGCCGTCTGATTGTGTGAGGAGCGTTCCTATGGAGATGAACACC
Organism: Brevibacillus sp. AY1; assembly: GCF_029870785.1. NCBI lineage: Bacteria > Bacillati > Bacillota > Bacilli > Caryophanales > Paenibacillaceae > Brevibacillus > Brevibacillus sp. AY1. The sequence continues at coordinate 29,742 of NZ_JAFLPN010000025.1, read as the reverse complement.
CTGTTGCAGATCCAAAGCCTGTTTCCCTCATTTACAAAATCGGAACAAAAGATAGCGCATCTTGTACTGGCTCAGACGGAACAAGTGATCTACACATCCATCATCGATCTGGCGGAAAAGGCGGAGGTCGGAGAAACAACCGTGCTTCGATTTTGCCGAAAGATCGGGTTTGGCGGATATCAGGAGTTCAAGCTTGCCTTGGCCAAAGAGCTGGTACATCCCGTCAAAAACCTGCTTGGCGAGGTGGACGAGAACGATTCCATGAACGTGATCAGCCAAAAGGTAGCGACTGCTCATCAAAAGGCGGTAAAAGATACCCATGTGCTTTTGGATACCGATCTGCTGGAGCGCTGTGTAGAGCTGATGAGAACCGCTCAGATCATCCATTTTTACGGGGTGGGGACTTCAGCTGTCACTGCACAGGATGCCAAATATGTCTGCTTGCGGCTTGGCTTGCGGGTAGATGCTTTTACTGAATCTCATCTGCAGGCTATGGCGGCAGCAACATTGGGTCCTGAGGATGTAGCCATTGGACTTTCGGTGTCAGGTAGCACCAAGGATACGATTGATGCGTTGCAGCTTGCCAAGGAGGCAGGAGCCACCACGATCTGCATGACGCATTACCAGCGCTCTCCCATTACGCGTGTCGCCGACATCACCCTGCTGACGGCGGCACAGGAAGGACCGCTACAGGGAGGATCATTGGCAGCAAAAATCGCTCAGCTGCACGTGCTGGATGTGATGTTCACTGCATTGTCGATGCGCATCAAGGAAAAAGCCATTCTTTACAAGGAACGGACAGCCAAGGCTGTATTGGAACGAAAATACTGACAGAGGTGAGTTTGGATGAAAGTGTTGTTGGTCGAGGGCTATCAGGAGATGAGCAAAGTAGCGGCGCAGCTTTTTGCCCAAGAGGTACGAAGCAAGGCTGATCTGGTGCTTGGTTTGGCTACAGGAGGTACGCCGGTGGGCATGTATGCGGAGCTGATCCGGATGCATCAGGAGGAAGGACTGGACTTCTCGCAGGCGACCAGCTTTAATCTGGATGAGTATGTGGGCCTTTCTTCTGAGCATCCGCAAAGCTACCGGATGTATATGCAGGAAAACTTCTTCGGACAGGTCAATATCGATCCGCGAAGAACCCATATTCCACGTGGCGATGTGCAGGATTTGGGAGCGGAATGTTCCCGCTACGAACAGTCGATAGCTGCTACAGGGGGCATTGATATACAAGTGTTAGGTATCGGAAATAATGGCCACATCGGATTTAACGAACCGGGTTCTGCGCCAGACACAAGGACTCGCGTGGTTCAACTGACGATGAGCACCATCGAAGCCAACGCCAGGTATTTTGAAGCAGTGGATGAGGTGCCAACACAAGCCATCTCGATGGGGATACAGACGATTTTGTCAGCCAAAAAAATCGTGTTGCTGGCGAGCGGCGTGGCCAAGGCAGAAGCAGTGCGAAACATGCTGGAAGGAGAAGTGACGCCTGCTGTGCCAGCTTCTCTCTTGCGCAGTCACCCGGATGTTACGGTCGTGGTGGATGAGCAGGCAGCTTCCCAGCTTTCGCCTGCGACCATCGGTGGAGCAGTGACGACCAGAAAGTAGCAGATGCGCTTGTTCACCAATCTGTTCCGAATATCCGCTCATCGCTTATGCTATACTGGGAATGTTGCAGTCTGGTAACCAGATTTTTCATAGGGAGCTGATTTTCGATGAGCGCAAACGAAGCGTTGCTTACATTGGAAGGTTGGTATACGTATCATAATTTCCGCACCATCAACTGGGAAAAATGGAGAGCCGCATCCGAGCAGGAGCGCAAGGCGGCGTTGGACGAGCTACATAGCTTGATTCGCACGTGGGAGGCAAATGAGGAGCAGAAGGAAGGCAGTACAGCTGTCTATTCCATTCTGGGCCACAAGGCTGACCTTGTCTTCATGTTCCTGCGTCCGACCCTTCAGGAGCTGGATGCTATCAAAACCGCATTTAACAAAACGCGTTTTGCCGCTTTCACCGAGGCACCATACTCTTACGTGTCCGTAGTCGAGCTGAGCAACTACGTCAACAATCCTGGTGAAGATCCAAAGGCGAATCCGCATGTGCGTGATCGTCTCTACCCGATCCTGCCAAAATGGGAGCACATCTGCTTCTACCCGATGAACAAAAAGCGGGATCTGCAAGACAACTGGTACATGCTGACCATGCAGGAGCGCCAGGAAATGATGCGTTCACATGGACTGATCGGCCGCAAGTACGCAGGAAAAGTAAAACAGATCATCGGCGGTTCTGTCGGTTTCGACGATTGGGAGTGGGGCGTGACCCTGTTTGCCAATGATCCATTGGAGTTCAAGCACATCGTCTATGAAATGCGTTTTGATGAAGTGAGCGCGCGTTTCGGCGAGTTTGGCAACTTCCTTGTGGGGAATGTACTGAACAGCGAGTCTCTGGAAAGCTTGCTGGAAGTGTAAATAGTCACAACGTGCAATGAAGAAGAATCTGTCAGCGGAAAGTTCGCTGGCAGATTTTTTCTTTATACTATCGGAAAGTGTTGAGTGCGCTAAAGCGCTAAAAAGATTAGCGGAAGATAGTATAAGTGCAACTAAGGCTCCGCCAAAAGCTTGGCGTAGCCAAGTTTTCTAATTTGAAAAAAATGGTATAGTGGAGGGGGTTTTGAATCCAAAAGGAGTGCAGACGACGTGGCAGAACAGAAAATATTTGGGGTTTGGCGATCCCGGAAGACGACGTTTGTTCTGTTGACTGCGGCTATTTTTTGCTTTGGAGTCCCAGACTCGATGTCGCAGCTGAGGGCCGCGGAGCAAAGAGTCACGATGCAAACGCAGGAAAACATCGCTCGGCAGGTGAAGAAAATGATTCAGCTTCCCGATAGTTTTCGAAACCAGAATCACTAGTTATCAATATTTTGTAATTGTTACCAAAAATGTTATGGTAGATAGGAGTACAGATACAAGAGAGGAGTGATCGTTCCGTGAATATACGGAAAAAGTCGTGGATGATTACGGCAGGGGTTGCATCAGCTATCCTGCTGGTACCCGCTTTCTCTACACCAGGCCATCCCTTTGCTGTCACCTCGACCGTACATGCTGCCGTGCAGCAGACCAAAGAGCTTTCCAAGGAAGAGGCCATCCAACGCGTGCAAAAGCTGATCTCGATCCCATCGCAATTCAAGCTGGAGAGAGCCAATTTTCAAGGTGCCGAGCGTTATCCTTTTCTCTCCCAGTCGACTTGGAATTTATCCTGGAGTGGCGAACGCGATGCCGGGATCTACGTAACAATCGATGCGATAACAGGCAAACTGTTGCAATATTCGCGTTATGGAGACGAGTCTGTACCCTCAGTAAAAAAGGTAAGCGAAGCGGTGGCGTTGGAAGCTGCAAAGAAATTCCTGGAGGACGTAACGAGCGACCAGGAGCGGGAGAAGCTGTCGGATGCTAATGAGTACGGGATCGGACTGAGTTATTCTACAGGTTTTGTCCATCATCCGTATTATTTTGTACGTATCGAAAACGATATCCCTTTCCTGGAGAACGGTTTTCGGGTAGTCGTAGACGAAAAGGGAGAGGTCGTTCAATTCTCTCGAAACTGGTATGAAGATACCCTGCCAGATTCCAAGCCAGCCCTTTCTCTTGAAGAGGCTGAAGAAAAAATGTCGGAGGCTGCACCTTCTCTCGTCTACAAGTCCATTTCTTCCATTACAGGCAACTATTTGGACGATCGATACCAGTATCAGCTGGTCTATCAATACAACCGAACAGATCCCCAATTCGTTGATGCGATGTCAGGAGATATGATTAACGCACAAGGAACAGAGGCACAGCCCGTGAAGATCCAACCTTTGGGGACTACCATCTCCCAAAAGCAGGAGAAGCTGATCACCAAAGAAGAAGCGCAAATCATCGCTGATCAAATAGCGAAAAGGCTTTCTGGCAGCTATCGCTCGGAGGGAAGCCGAGGAGGGGGATCTAGCAGTGGTCCGGACGGCGTTGAAAGACGGCGATGGAATTTTGAATACTCGCCGCTGCAAGGAGACGCCAAAGAGCAAAACGCGTTTGAAATCAGTATCGGAGATCGGGGCGAACTAGTTGGGTACGAGTTTTCCGAGCGCACTAGAAGAATAGGAGGAGCCAAAATCGAGCAGCCCGTCTCGTGGGAGCAGGCCGAGAAGAATGCGCTTCAACTGGTCAAGGCACTGTATTCTGACAGCTTGGGTGAAATCTACTACCAACCGCAAAAGCCTACAGAAGCCTTTATCAAAGATCAATTGGAGAAGGGGCAACCGTACTCGCTCTCCTTTGGCTGGCTCAAGAACGGAGTGCCTGTAGAAGACTCTTATTTCTATGTGGATGTGTCTGCAGCGACAGGGGTAGTGGAATATATCCGTACAGACAACTACGAGAATGAGAAGATTCAATCCGCAACCAACGATATTGTAGAGGTGGAACAAGCAAAACAAGCAGAGCAGGATCAAAAGAAAATGATGCTGACCTATTATCAGCCAGACCCTTATATCAGCTACCGCCTTGAGCAAAAGCAGCAGCCGATTCTCGTCTATCGCTACGTAGGAGATGCAGGAGTAGTTGATGCCGTCAGCGGAGAGTGGATCAGCTATGCCGAGCAGAGCAAGAGCCAGGGACCTCAGGATATCGGCGATCACCCGCAAAAAGAGGCTTTGGAGCTGGCTATCCGCTACGGCTTCATGACCGTGACAGACGGAAAGCTGGAGCCTGATAAAGAGTTGACTCGCGGTGAGGCTGCCCAGATCATGGCGCGTGCGCTGGATCGCGTCGAGTTCCGCAGCAGAAGCTATTTCGGATTCAGCGATGAACCTGTACAAATGTTCAGCTTCTCGGATGTAGACGCCAAACACCCGCTCTTTGGCGTCATTCAAAAAAATCTGCAGCATGGTGTGATTGCCAAGGAAGGGCAGCGTTTTGAACCTGACAAGCTGATCACGCGTGCTCAGCTGGCTGACATGGCTGCACGTATGCTCGGATATGGAGACCTTCTGAACAAGCCGGAGATTTTTGTCCCTTCCTACAGCGATCTGCAGAAAAATCAGATTCCCGCAGTGACGCTTTTGCACGCAGAAGGGATTGTAATCCCAGGCAGTTCAGCAGGCAAATTTGATCCAGAGGGTTCAGTGACCAAGGCAGAGATCGCTCAATTGCTCAAAGCTTTACTGGACCTGCAGAAACAAAAACAGTAAGAGAATTAACAAACTCTTTTCTTTGGTTCCCCACCCGTTTTTGTTACAGTGGAGAAAAGGAAAGAATGGGGAAATAGAACCCATCCGTGGAGGGGAACAAAACTGAGCTTTTTTTCATTTCGCATCGGAAATCGGACCATCAAAACGGCGATTGGGACTGCCATCTCCATCTTCATCGCGCAGCAGCTTGGTTTGATGTATTACGCGGCAGCGGGGATCATCACCATCTTGTGTATTCAGGTGACAGTCAAGCAATCATTTCGGACGGCGATAAACCGCTTTTTGGCCAGCCTTCTGGGAATTGGCCTGGGCGTGGTCTGGTTCAAGGTTCTGGGGTTTACACCGCTGGCGCTGCTGGTCACTATTCTCGTCTTCATGCCTTTGGCTGTCCGGGTCAAAATTCAGGAAGGCTTTGTCACGTGCATGGTCGTGCTGATGCATCTGTACGCAGAGGAGCGGACCGATCTTGCCTTTATTGCGAACGAGCTGTCCATTTTGGTGATCGGTGTCGGTGTCGCTCTCCTGGTCAATCTCTACATGCCGAGCCTGGAAAGAGAACTGAAGGCGATGCAGCAGCGGGTAGAGGACAACTTCATCAAAATCCTCAAGGAGTTCAGCTACTACCTTCGTCACGGGGAGAGCACCTGGGATGGTCGCGAGTTGATTGAGACGACTAGCCTGTTGGAGCAAGCGATCAAGCTGGCTTCGCGTGACGTGGAGAACCGCCTGGGGCGCGGCGATGACTATTACCGTTCGTACTTTGTCATGCGGGAAAAGCAGTTCGAACTGTTGGAACGCATGATGCCCATTGTCTCTACGTTGAATTCGCAAGTCCCGCAAGGCTTGCAGATCGCCGATTTTCTCGACCATCTGAGCGATTCGGTCCATCCGGGCAATACAGCGTATCGGTTTCTCGATCAGCTGCGATTGATGCGCCAGGAGATCAAGGAAACGCCATTGCCCCAAACAAGGGAAGAGTTTGAGACGCGGGCAGCGTTATTTTATCTTTTGAGAGAGATCGAGAACTACCTGTACATCAAGCATGAGTTGGGCAAGAACCGGGACGATTCATCCGGAAAAAAACAAATAGAAGCGGCTGTTAGCAAGAGCAAAGGCTGAGACGTTAGAGATAACGCTCAGTCTTTTTTTATACTATCGGAAAGTGTTGAGTGCGCTAAAGCGCTAAAAAGATTAGCGGAAGATAGTATAAGTGCAACTAAGGCTCCGCCAAAAGCTTGGCGTAGCCAAGTTTTCTAATGTTGATTGAGCCTCTCCTCCACAGCACGGCCAAATATACACAGGAAAAGTGAAGTGAGGAATAGTTGTAAATAGTTTGACTATTCTGGTAGTGACAGGTATAATCTGGATAACTTTGTTAGTAAGTTTAACTAACAGTCTGGTGGTGAGCAAAAAGGCGTGCGTGTTCAAAGAAAGACCGGCAGCAGCAAACTGGTGAAAAAGCTGAACAAGGAAGAGGTATTGCAACAGGTGATCCAGCACGGTCAGATTTCCCGCGCCGACATTTCCAAGCAGACACAGCTGAGTCGTCCGTGTGTTTCCTCCTTGGTTGACGAGATGATCCAGGAAGGACTGCTTCAGGAGGTAGGGATGGGGGATTCCAGAGGCGGGCGCAAACCGATCCTGCTGGAGTACAACTACGATGCTTACGTCATTGCTGGGGCGATTTTCGAGGGCTCCACACTGGATATGACCATCGCCAACCTCAAGGGAGAGTTTTTGGCACGTTGTCGAAAAAGGCTCGTACAGCCAGCAAATGGGGAGCGAGTGATCGAGGATTTGGCTTCTGGACTCACCCGTTTGCTTGAGGAAAGCGGCATGTCGCATGACAGACTGCTCGGCATGGGTGTCGGTTTGCAGGGTGTGACCCAAAGAGGCAGCGGAACGGTCAGCTTTTCGCCCAGTACGGGTTGGATGGATTCGCCGATTCAGCAGGCACTGGAGGCACGCTTGGGAGTTCCGGTGATCATCGACAATGACGTAAACCTGATGACGCTCGGAGAATACGTTCGAGGAGTGGGGGTCGGCCATTCCCATGTCGTCTACATGTACGTAGGCACAGGAATAGGTGCAGGCGTCATTCTGGACGGTCAATTTTACCGAGGCAGCCGAGAAGCAGCAGGCGAGATCGGCTTTATGATGATCGGGCCGGAGCACAGCCGCAGCAATGGAGCATCAGGCGTTTTCGAGACGCATTATTCGGCATCCGGTATCTCGCAGCAGGCGAAGGGAGTCCTCTCTGACCTTCAGGAAGGGTCGAGTGTCATAGAAGAGCTTATCTGTCATGCCAGAAGCGGAAATGATGCAGCAAGACGGTTGCTCGACGACGTCTACCGGCACTGGGCGTACGGAATCGCCAACATCGTCAGCATCTTAAACCCGGAGCTCTTAATCCTGAGTGGAGAGATGGTCCATATCGACGACGAAGGGGTGAAACAAATTCAGGAGTGGTTGACCGAATGGGTACCCAACGTGCCTTGTCTGAAAAAGGCGACACTCGGTGAACAGGCGGGCTTGATCGGAGCCGTGCACTGCGTTTTGGAAGCCTTTCCATCGACAAGACTGCTGGACAAAGCGTGAGATGAAAAAGGGGGAGTATGCATTGAAGAAGGTACAACGAAACATGAAAAAATGGATGCAGGGTTTGTTCGTCAGTTCATTGGCGCTGACAGTGGCCGCTTGTTCAAGTGGAGGTCAGCAGCCAGCACCAGCCGATTCCAATACAGGAGGCCAAAGCGGGAGCTCGGGGCAGGCTGCTACGCAACCGGCGGCACAGCCAGCTCCATCGAGTGAACCGCAAAAACTGGTTATTTACACGGGCCGGGATAAAAACATCTTTGAGCTGGTCCTGCCGAAATTCAACGAAAAGTACCCCAATATCGAGGTGGAAACGCTGGAGATGGGAGCTCAGCAAATCCTTGAGCGCGTCCGTGCCGAAAAAGCGAATCCACAGGCTGATTTCTGGTGGGGTGGAACACAGTCTGCATTGAGTACGGCGGCAAATGAAGGACTGCTGGAAGCATACAAGCCGACTTTTGCCGACAAGATCCCTGATCTGTACAAGGACAAAGAATACCGCTGGATCGGTGAGATGCTGTTGCCAGAGGTCATCATGTACAACAAGGATGCGCTCAAGAAAGAGGAAGCGCCGCAAGACTGGGATGATCTGCTTGATCCGAAATACAAAGACAAGATCGTCATCCGCAACGTCCTTCCTTCCGGTACGATGCGCACGATCTACTCTGCCATGATCTATCGTCAGGGTGCAGATACACCGGAAAAAGGCTATGACTGGCTGCTGAAGCTGGATGCCAACACCAAGGAATACACACAAGACCCGACCAACCTGTATCTCAAGCTGGACCGTCAGGAAGGCGTAATCTCCCTGTGGAACCTGCAGGACGTCTTGATTCAGGGCCTGAAAAACAATCATCCATACGACTTTATCTATCCGAAGAGCGGGGCACCGATCCTGGTCGATGGAATCGCAATCGTCAAAGGCGCGAAAAACACAGAGGCAGCCAAGAATTTCATGGAGTTCCTGATGAGCCCAGAGATGGCTTCCGAGCTCGCAAAGGAACGCTTCCAGTTCCCGGCGCGCAGCGATATCAGCAAGGATCAGCTGCCTGAATTCATGCAAACTCTGGAGCTGAAGCCGCTGGATATCGACTGGGATGTTATGGCGGAGAAGGAAAAAGAATGGATGCAGCATTGGGATGAAAACATCAAGGGCAAAGGCAAATAGAACCGCAAAACAGTCAAGCTACAGGCGGGAAGGATCGTTCCTTTCCGTCTCGTCGCTTGTCTGGCCTGCTGCAGCTTTCGTACGAAGGAGGAGACAAGATCGGATGAGCAGCGTAACACTTGATCATGTTCACAAAAGGTTTGGCACGGCAAAAGGGGTCGAAGATGTCCACATTCACATTGAGTCTGGCGAATTTTTCACGTTTCTCGGTCCCAGTGGTTGCGGAAAAACGACGACATTGCGAATGATAGCAGGTTTTTACTATCCCAGTGAAGGCAATATTCGCTTTGGCAGTCAGGATGTAACCGATTTGCCGCCACACAAGCGCAACACCGGAATGGTTTTTCAAAATTACGCGCTGTTCCCCCATATGACGGTGTTTGAAAATATTGCGTTTGGCTTGCAGGTTCGCAAAGTGTCCAAGGCAGAGGCAAAAGAACGCGTGGAGCGAATCATGGGGCTAGTTCGACTGGAGGGCTACGGAGAGCGCAGGATCGATCAGCTTTCCGGCGGTCAACAGCAACGGGTTGCACTGGCACGGGCGCTGGTCATCGAGCCGCAGATTCTGCTGTTGGATGAGCCGCTGTCCAATCTGGATGCCAAGCTGCGTGAAGAAACGCGCTTTGAAATCAAACGCCTTCAGCTGGAGCTGGGCATCACTACTATCTACGTCACACACGATCAGGCTGAAGCGATGTCCATGTCGGACCGGATCATGGTCATGCAGGGGGGCGTCGTGCAGCAGATCGGCACTCCCCATGACATTTACCATGCTCCTGTCAATCGTTTTGTCGCTTCCTTTATCGGAGAGACCAATCTCTGGACGGGAACCGTGGTAGCAGTTGAGGGAGATGAGGTGCAGGTCCGCACTTCCTCCGGACAGCTGCTGTGCGGATTGCGCAAAAATGCCTCACCGCTCTCCCGGATCGCCGTGGGGGAAAGCGTTCTGATGTCGATTCGTCCTGAGTCTATCCAGGAGAGTCTGGTGTCAGAGGGAGAAAATGTCGTGACTGGCACCGTCGAGATGGCCGAATTCACAGGGGCGTGCGTCAACTACGTGGCACAGGTAGGCTCAGAACCCTTGCGCAGCATGTCGATCAATCTGGGCAGATCGATCAAACAGCGTGGCGCATCGATCGGGATGCACATACCCAAAGAGAGTATTTACTTTGCGGAATAAGGGGGAGAAGCGATGAGTACGCAGATGCAGCATGCGCCGGCACCAACACCAGCCAGACGAAAGTCGATCACCGCTTCACCTTATTTCGTCTATGTCTTGGTATCGCCGCTCTTTTTCATCCTACTGGCCTATGTGATCTACCCTCTTTATGAAACGTTTATCGCGAGTGTCAACGTGGACGAAGAGATTACCTGGAAAAACTACGCACGCTTTTTCAGCCTGGAGCACACGGCCAATCTGGAGGCTTTGTGGACCAGCATTTACATATCGATCCTCAGTGTCATCACCTGTGGAATCGTTGGCGTGACGATGGCTTTTTTGCTGGAGCGCTACGAATTTCCCGGACGGAAAATTCTTTCGGTACTCGCCTTGGTGCCGATGGCCTTGCCGCCGCTCATTGGCGTATTGTCCTTCACCTATCTATACGGAGAGAGCGGGATCTTTCCGCGCGCCATCAAGGAATTTTTTGGACTGGCCCAGGTTCCGTTCTCGCTGAAAGGTTTTTGGGGTGTCGTGGTCGTCCATACTTTTACCATGTACACGTACTTTTTCATGACTGCCACTGCGGCGATCAAGGGGCTAGACCCCTCGCTGGAAGAAGCGGCAGCCAATCTCGGAGCCAATCGCTTTACCGTCTGGCGTCGCGTGATCCTGCCGATGCTGACGCCGGCCATGATTGCATCCTCTCTATTGGTGTTCATGGTTTCCATGGCATCCTATACGGCACCGCTCATCTTCGGGATCGACCGGACAATGACCATGCAGATCTATCTGTCACGAACAAATGGTGATCTGGACATGGCCGCCACGCAATCGACGATCCTGTCCGTGGTCTCCGTCGCATTTTTGCTGATCATGCGCTGGTATCAGGGTGCTCGCAACTACCAGAACCTGAGCAAAGGCGTCAGCGTGCATCGGACCGAGATCAAAAGCAAGGCTGGCCGTACCATCACGATGGTCCTGTCGTTCATTGCTACGATTATTTTGATGCTGCCGATTCTCGTTCTCGTGCTCATCTCGTTTTCAGTGGATGGAACATGGACGGTGCAAATCCTGCCGCCTCAGTACACATTAGAGCACTATATTGATCTGTTTACGGACAGCAAGACCTGGCGACCGATTGCCAACAGCTTGCAGCTTTCAGCCGTCGCCGTGGTTGGGATCGTGCTGTTCGGAGTAGCGGCAGCCTATGCGATGGTCCGTTTGAACTTCAAGGGAAAAACGCTGATGGACGTTTTGATCATGCTGCCTTGGGCACTCCCTGGTACGGTCGTAGCGGTAAATTTGATCGCTGCATTTAGCGAACCTACCGTTTTTAGCCTCAATCAAGTGCTGATCGGGACGTTCTGGATCATACCGTTGGCTTACTTCGTCCGCCATTTGCCACTTGTCTTTCGTTCAACCTCCGCAACCTTGATGCAGATGGACCCTTCGGTGGAAGAAGCAGCACGCAACCTGGGGGCTTCATGGTGGTACAGCTTCCGACGCGTGGTGTTTCCGATGGCGTGGGGAGGCATCTTGGCCGGGACGTTGCTTGCCTTTGTCCAGTGTATCGGAGAGTTTGTCGCCTCGATCCTGATCTTTACACCGCGCACGATGCCTTTGTCTGTAGCGGTTTATCAACGCATGTACAGCTTTGAGTTTGGCACAGCCTGCGCTTATGGCGTTTTGCAAATTGCTGTGATTATTATCGTTCTGTTCCTTTCGCGCAAGGTGGCTGGTGACAAGGTAAACACTGCCGTGTAAACCAACCAAAGTCTCCCGTATCTACAGTCAATCCTCGGCTGCAGCAGGAAGCGCACAGCATGAGCCGTGATTGAAATAGAGTTCAATTTCGAACAGGGAATGGAGGAACGTTCATGAGGAATGGGAAATTCACCAAGCTGTTCACGCTCACGACAGCAGTAGCGCTCGTCGGGAGTATGATCTGGCCTGCCGCACCACAGACCGCTCTTGCCGACAGAGGCGTGGTCGATCTGTGGAAGGCGATCAAACCGCTGACGACCATTGCCAGTGCGATGAATACCGGGGCTCATCCCGATGATGAGCACAGTGCGACACTGGCTTACTTGTCACTCGGCAAAGGCGTGGACACATCCAGTATCATCGCCAATCGCGGCGAAGGTGGACAAAACGAGATCGGCAGCGAGCTGGACAATGCGCTTGGCATCATCCGCACACGCGAGCTGCAAGAGGCTTCCAAGGTAACGAACGTTCATCTGGAAATGTTGAGCCAGCAAATCAACGACCCCATCTACGACTTCGGGTTCTCCAAAAGCCCGGACGAAACACTGGAAAAATGGGGAGAGCAAGTGGCGTATGAAAGGCTGATTCGCACAATCCGTACGTTGCGTCCCGATGTAGTCATTCCCGCATTCCTGAACGAACCCTCTACACACGGCCACCATCGTGCCATCAATATCATAACAGTTCGAGCATTTTCCGATGCTGCCGATCCTGCTGTCTTTCCACAGCATGCGCGAGAAGGCATCACGCCCTGGCAGGTGAAAAAGCTGTATGTGCCAGCAAAGGAAGATTCGCATACCGTGCGCGTTCCGGTAGGGGATTACGACGAGCTGTACGGCGCTTCCTACCTGCAGTTGGGCGAGGAATCCCGGTTCATGCACAAGAGCCAGGGCATGGGTCGTCACTACGACGAAGGACCGCGGTTCAACTATTACAAGCTGGATCAAACAAGCGGAGTCGCTAAAGAGAAGGAAGTGGACTTTTTTGACGGCATCGCCTTCACCTATGACGATTTGGCGAGAGAGGTGACAGCACAGCCAGGCGCGGGACAGATCGTAGCAGATCTGAAAAAACTGCAGCGGGACGCCGATGACGTCATTGCCGCTTTCCCTCGCTTTGCCGACGTTGCCAGAGAAGTGCACGAAATGCTGGTCGATGTGAACCAAGCGAGCGCAAAAGTGCAGGCTTCCAAGCTGGATGAAGCTATGAAAACAGATTTGCTGCACCGTCTTGACGTCAAGAAAGCGCAGTTGAACAAAGCGAGTGCCGAGGCGCTATCCCTGGTGCTCAAGGTAAAACCGGAGACAACTGAGCTGGTGGCAGGGCAGTCGACGAAGTTTAGCGTGACAGCTTACAACGGCGGACAGGTGCCGGTGAATCAGGTAAATCTGAAGCTGAACCTGCCGCGAGGATGGCAAGCAAAAGCCGTGACGGAGACTACATTCGCGCAACTGGGCTACAACCAGACAGCGACTGCGACGTACGAGGTATCGGTTCCGGCTGACGCTGTTCTGTTCCAGCCTTACGCTGCACCTGCTGTGACGGCAGATGTCTCCTATGAATTTGCCGGAGCGCAAGCGACCAGCAAAATCACACCAGCCGATACAGTAGCTCTATTGCCACCTTATGCCATGACACTAAGTCCCGAAGCGACCGTTCTGAATACGTTGAAACCAAAGGAACCGATTCCGGTCAAGGTAACTGTCAGAAATTACACGCCAGGGGCGGCCAAGACGAATATCTCCCTCAAGGTGCCTGCTGGCTGGAGTGTGGAGCCGAATGCAGCATCGCTTTATTTTGCAGCCAAGGGCGAGACCCAGTCTGTTGCCTTTACGGTCACGGCTGGCGCTTCGGTCAAGCCGGATACCTATACCATTACGGCTGTTGCCAGCGGCAATGGAAAAGAAAGCCGACATGGAGCTCAGATCATCCGCTACCCGCACATCGGAACGACCTACTTTGTGAAGCCAGCGTCTGTGACGATCCAGGCCTTTGACCTTCAGGTACCGGAAGGCTTGAAGGTTGGGTACGTATCCAGCGGCTTTGACAACATTGACCAGTATCTGCGCCAGTTTGGAGTCGATGTGACCAATCTTACGGCCAAGGACATCGAATCCGCCAACCTCAGCGAGTACGATACCATCGTCCTAGGCATCCGGGCGTACGGCTTCCGTCCCGAGCTGTTGTCGAGCAATGACCGTCTGCTGAAATACGTGGAGAACGGCGGTAATCTCGTCGTGCAGTACCATAAGCCGGAAGACAAGTGGAAGCCGGAACTGGCTCCATATCCAATCAAGATCGGTACTCCGTTGATCCAATGGCGAGTCACGGATGAGAATTCTTCAGTGAACATGCTGGCTCCAGACCACCCCTTGTTCAACGTGCCAAACAAAATAACCGACGAAGACTGGAATCATTGGATACAGGACCGCTCCGCCTACAACCCTGCTGAATGGGGCAAGGAGTACACCGAACTGATCAGCAATGGGGATCCAGGTGAAAACGAATTTACAGGTACATTCCTTTCTGCCAACTACGGCAAGGGAACCTACACGTATAGCTCCATTGTCTGGTATCGCGAAATTCCGGCATTGGTGCCAGGCGCGATACGGATGTTTGTCAACATGGTCAGTCTTCAGCAGTAAGCTGTTTTCCTGCATGGTAAAAATCAAACGAGAGATTCCTGCGAGATAGCTGTAGCAGCGCATGGCTCAAGGGAAGGGCGTCCGTCAATGGTCGCCCCTCCTCCTATACAAGCCGACATGAGCAGGAGAGGAGATGCGAATAGCAATGAATTACAAAGAGCGCATTTTTCAGCAAGAGGGAGCAGGCTTTCCTGGCAAAACGTATGTGGAAGCGGTGCTGGAGCCCGCCTTTAACGAGGCGAAAAACCATTTGCTTGGACCGATGATGGCGATCAACAAAGCGCATCTGATCATGCTTCGCGAACAGGAACTGATCACAGACAATGAAGCGAAAAGGATTGCTTGTGCCCTGAACGGGCTAGAACTGGATGAGCTGCGCCGTGCAACGTACACAGGGCAGTTTGAAGATTTGTTCTTTCAGGTAGAGAGTCGCCTTTTAGAGTTGGCCCCGGATGTAGCAGGAAACCTGCATCTGGCTCGAAGCCGCAACGACATGGGGATCACGATCTACCGCATGGTGCTGCGGGAAAAGCTGCTGGTTACCCTATCTTCGGCCCTCTATCTGAAAGAACACCTGCTGTTGTTCGCTGAGGAACACGCGGAGACGATCATGATTGGGTATACCCATACGCAGCAAGCCCAACCGACTACACTGGCCCACTACATGATGGCGGCAACCGATATGCTTGGTCGGGACATCCAGCGTTTGGTTCATGCCTATCAAACCTGCAACCGCAGTCCGATGGGGGCGGCAGCCTTAACGACATCCGGATTTGCGATCAGCCGCGAACGGATGAAAGAATTACTCGGGTTTGAACAATTGGTGGAAAATTCCTACGATGCGGTGTGCGGAGCCGATTATCTCGGCGAGGTGGCTACTGCAGTGCAGCTCGCAGCGATCAACCTGGGACGGGTCGTCCAGGATATGCTGCAATGGTGTACGCAGGAGTTCGCGGTTCTAAAGGTGGCACCGCCCTACGTACAGATCAGCTCAATCATGCCGCAGAAGCGAAATCCCGTCTCCTTTGAACACATGCGCTCCCTATTATCCAGCAGTATCGGCAATGCCACGACAGTTCTGACGATGATGCACAATACACCGTTTGGCGACATCGTGGATACAGAGGATGACATGCAGCCCTACGCCTGGCGCAGCATGTCGGTTCTG
The DNA here is from genome assembly GCF_029870785.1 of Brevibacillus sp. AY1. Lineage (NCBI taxonomy): Bacteria > Bacillati > Bacillota > Bacilli > Caryophanales > Paenibacillaceae > Brevibacillus > Brevibacillus sp. AY1. The sequence goes on along the minus strand of NZ_JAFLPN010000025.1, from coordinate 14,013 downwards.
GAGCAGATGTACAGACTCATGGCGTGTGTAGTCGGTACGATGGAAGTGAACAAGGAAGGACTGCTTGAGCGTGCCCAGGGCAGCTTTGCTACGGTCACAGAATTGGCTGATACGCTGGTACGAACAGATCGCCTTTCATTCCGCGGCTCTCATCACATCGTCAGCCGCGTCGTCAAGGAAGCGATGCAGGCGGGACTGCGAGCCGATCAGATCAGCCTCGAGCTGGTGAATCAGGCAGCCAAAGAAGTGATCGGCAAGTCCTTGCTTCTTACGGAGGAAGAGCTGCGCCTTGCGCTGGATCCTGTCCATTTTGTCCAGATTCGCAAATTGCCTGGAGGACCGAATGCGGATGAGATCAGACGAGTGATCACAGCGCGAAGAAAAGAACTGCAGGCAGAAAGCGCGTGGCTTCAGCAGGCAAGACAGGCTTGTGCAGATGCGATGCAGCAATTGGATCAGATCACAGCCGAATGGAGTGTGGGGGGATGATAGCGGTGCGGATTCCTCTTCTTGCCGTAGATGGTGGGGGTACCAAATGCCTGGCGGTACTGATGGATCAATCCAGACAAGTGGTAGGTACTGGCCGATCAGGTTCATGCAATTATCAGGGGATCGGCGTGGAGGCAGCGGTTCGGGAATTGAAATCCGCCATCCAGCAAGCGCAGGAACAGGCTCTTGCCCAAGGTCAGGACGAAACTTCGACGGCTCCCGGCACTGTCTGGGAAGTAGAATGTGCCGTCATGGGAATTGCTGGTCTGGATACGGAATACGATCGCCAGGTGATCACCGGAATCGTACAAGAAGTGCTTGAGCAACTCTCGATAAAAGTACAGCACCTCGTCGTGGAGAATGACGGCTTCGCTGCATTGCTGGGAGCGACGGGGGGCAAGCCGGGAGTTCTGGTGATCGCGGGCACAGGTTCCATCGCCTATGGAGTCAATGGAAAACAGGAAACCTCCCGATCAGGGGGGTGGGGTCATCGTGTAGGAGATGAAGGCAGCGGCTATTGGATCGGCAAACAGGCAATCATGGCCGTCCTGAAAGCAGCGGATGGAAGAGGGAAAAAGACGGCACTTACAGATCTGCTGCTCCCCTATGTAGGCTTGAATCAAGTCGACGAATTGTTTAATTGGACGTATAGCCAGCATTACTCGATCGAAAAGGTAGGCGAGCTGTCTGTGCTCGTCAGTCAGGCGGCAGATGCAGGTGATGAGGTGGCTATCGCCATTTTGCAAAGCGCGGGGGATGAGCTGTATCTGGCAGCCACGGCCGTCATCGATCAGTTGGGGATGAAAGAAGAGCGTTTCCAGATGATCCTGCAGGGGGGCGTCTTGCAAAATGACGAGCGTGTACGGAGCAGCATCATGGCAAAAATGAGCAGCTATGCGCCTGAAGTCGTGTATGAAGATGCACAGCATGATCCGATTTATGGGGTAATTGCACAAGGATGGGCGTACTTGGATCGCCAGCCTTGAATCGTGTGAGAGGTGTTAACGATGTCAGCATGTAAGAAGATTATGATGATTTTTCCTCATCCGGATGACGAGTCTTTTGCCTGCGGAGGGACGTTGGCCCTGTGTCGCGAGCGTGGTCAGGAAACCTGTCTAATCTGTGTAACATCTGGCTGCAGAGGGCGTTCAGGGACATACGACATCTCCTGCCGAGAGAAGCTTGCGCGACATCGTGAGCAGGAGCTGGGACGCGCAGCCGAAGTATTGGGAATCAGCAGGCTGGAGCTTTTTCGCTATCCAGACGGTTCACTTGCTACGGTAGATCCTCAAGAGCTGTCGGAGAAAATAGAGCATGTCATACTTGACTGGAAACCAGGGGTGATCATTACGTTTCCACCTGATGGTGTGACTGGGCATCCAGACCATATCGCTACCTGTCATGCCACGACGCTGGCGGTAGAACGGGCCGAGCGGAGGTTGACCGCAGAGGAGTATCCCGATCTGTATTACGTTTCTATTCCTCATTACTATGATCATTGTTCGGATAAAGGACCGCAGCCTGCTGTTCCAATTACAGGCAAGGTGGATATTTCTGGTTTCCGCCTTCAAAAAGGGGAAGCGCTGCGCGCACATCTGAGTCAGGTCTATTCGGTCAATCGCGCTTATCCAGGCGTAATCGATGGGGATTTCGGGGTCATCGGCTGCTATGAGTACTATACACTCGTCCGCTCCAAAGGCCAACCCGTGAACCCGAAGAGAGGGAAGGAAGCCATTCCGCTGATCGAGTTTTAAGGAGGTGAATGAATGAGTCTGTTTGCTCGTTTTTTCTCCTCGCATAAATGCCTGATTTATACGGCAATGGGGAGTGAGGCGTATTTTCGTGTCGCATACCGCCTAAAAGCAGCAGGGGTGAGCTTTCGAACGCGAACGATTAGCGATTACGGAGGGCATAACAGAGAATTTTTTCCACTGACCGATCACATTCAGTACGATATTTACGTGAAAGCAGAAGATGAACACAAAGCACTTTCAGCGATTTTTGAAAGCTAAGCGCTGCACATACAAAAAGAAATGGCTGCCCGTGAAAAGGCAGCCGTTTACGTTTTATCAGATCAGTTCATTTCTGTTGATCTGCTCTCGGGAATCATGGAGCAATTGTTCCGTGTATACGTGATCATACTTTCCTGGAGGAAGCTTTGGTCTTTTTTTCGATCGTCGGGCAAACCAATCGTAGCTGACAGCAAAAATCAAAATGCCACCGATGACTGAGACGAGGAACACCCACATGGGCATGGTAAGCCCCCCTTTTTAAACCTTTTCTGACATATTATCATATGTGGAAAAATGTGTTAAGATGGTTTGGTTTATTGAAGTGGGAAGATTCCAAACTTTTGCGACCACATCGGGAAAAAGAACGGTACAATTCGTCCGCATCAACCTGAACGATGTACGACTTGAATTTCGCCCCGATAAAGGTTTTCTTATGGCGTACAAGCCGCCTTGGGAATATGGATGGTGGAGCATCATCCGGGCTGTACGCTCATGGAAAAATGCTGACGTTGCCCGGCAGGGGGCTGAGCAGATGACTGCTGAAGGAATTACCACGAGGCTGCCTACGCGAATGATTGCAGGAAAACAAATGGTTTCGTTGCGTGCCATCGCTGAAGCACTGGGCATGCAGGTCGAATGGGACCCGCAGACGAGCAAGGCAAGAATCATAGACAAGTAAGGACGGCTGCGTCGAAACGAATGGGAGAGTGAATCAACATGCTGCGCCGCTTTTTTGCTTACTACAGACCGTACAAAGGACTTTTTCTACTGGATTTTTGTTGTGCGATTGTGGCCGGGCTGTTAGAGCTGGCTTTTCCTATTGCCGTCAGCAAATTTATCGATGAGCTGCTGCCGGGTCAGAATTGGCCGCTCATCGTGCTGGCCTGCCTGGCATTGCTCGCCATCTATGCGTTTAATACCGCACTGAATTATATCGTGACGTATTGGGGCCACATGCTGGGTGTAAACATCGAAACCGACATGCGGCGAAAGCTGTTTGCGCATATTCAGAAGCTGAGCTTTCGCTTCTTTGACAACAACAAGACCGGACATTTGATCGGGCGCATGACCAACGATCTGAACGATATCGGTGAGCTGGCCCACCACGGACCAGAGGATGTGTTCATCGCCGTCATGACCTTGATCGGCTCGTTCTCGCTCATGGCGTATATCAATTTGGAGCTGGCTTTGCTGACCTTCATCATCGTCCCGGTCATGGGCTGGCTGATCATCGTTTTTGGCGGACGCATGACCAAGACCTACAGAAGGCTGTTTGACAATATCGGAAACTTCAATGCACGAATCGAAGACAACGTAGGCGGCATTCGGGTCGTGCAATCCTTCGCCAACGAAGCCCACGAAGCGAAGCTGTTTGCTACCGACAACCAACAATTTCGTCACACCAAGCTGTTGGCGTACAAAATCATGGCGAAAAGCATGTCCGTCAGCTACATGATGATGCGCCTCATCACGGTCTTTGTCATGATCTGCGGCGCATGGTTCTTCATTCAGGGCAAATTGGAAATGGGAGAGTTCATGGCCTTCCTGCTCTTGTCCAATATCTTCTTCCGTCCGATTGAAAAGATCAATGCCGTCATTGAAAGCTACCCCAAAGGAATTGCCGGTTTCAAACGCTATCTGGAAATCATGGATACGGAGCCGGAGATCGCAGATGCCCCGTATGCGAAGGATGTGGATGCGGTAAAAGGTGAAATCCGATACGAGGGCGTTTCCTTCAGCTACGATGAAGGAAGAGACATCTTGAAGGGAATCAACCTGAGGATCTATGCAGGTGAGACGGTTGCATTCGTCGGTCCTTCTGGTGCAGGGAAGACGACGATCTGCAGTTTGCTGCCGCGGTTTTATGAAGTGACAGGAGGCAGAATTACCATCGACGGCATCGACATTCGCGATATGAAGCTGCAATCGCTGCGCAAGCACATCGGCATCGTCCAGCAGGATGTCTTCTTGTTCTCCGGAACGATTCGAGAAAACATCGCTTATGGCGATCTGAGCGCCAGCGAGGAGCAGATCTGGGAAGCCGCGAGACGAGCATCTTTGGAGGACATCATCCGCAGTTTGCCAAATGGCATGGATACGGTCATCGGTGAGCGCGGAGTCAAGCTTTCTGGCGGTCAGAAGCAGCGCTTGTCCATTGCCCGAATGTTTCTCAAGAACCCGCCGATTCTGATACTGGATGAGGCGACCTCTGCTCTGGATACCGAGACTGAAGCCCTCATTCAGCAGTCTCTCTCGGAGCTGTCGGAAGGACGTACGACACTTGTGATTGCTCATCGTCTGACCACGATCAAAAATGCTGACCGAATCATCGTTGTCAACAAGGAAGGAATTGCGGAGCAGGGCAACCATCAGGAGCTGATCACTTCCGGTGGAATCTACAGTAGACTCCATGAAGCGCAGTACTCGAGTTAAGGGATGGGATTCAGGCAGGATTTGCTTCCTATACAGACGAAATTCATGCGCGAGCTGCATATAAATCATATTATCGTGCGTTTTGGGCCTATTTATGGGAAAAACAGCAATGGACTGTGGGACAAGCGTACGTCAGCCATGATGCAGCTATTGGGGGAAGGCAAGGAAATAGTGCGGACAAGCAATCTGTATAAAAGCTTTATCCATGTAGAGGATTTGGCAGCGGCCTTGCACGAGTTGGTTGATAGCGAGTATACCGGGACGATCCATCTGGGCCCATCTGAAAAAGAAAGCTACTACTCGTTTCACTGGAAAATGGCAGGGATGCTAGGCTTGAATCAAGAACTGATAAAAAACAATCAACTTGCGCCCGACGAAGCGCGCAAGCTGGGAATACCTTTGGACACATCCCTGGATACCACGAAAGCACGGCGAATGCTGACGCGTTCATTTCGTCAGACATCGAGATAAAACAGTCGGGAGGGAAAACAATGAAAACAATAGGATTGATCGGTGGCATGAGTTGGGAATCCTCGCAATTGTACTATCAACTGGTAAACCGTGCTGTCAGAGAAAAGCTGGGCGGACTGCACTCGGCCAAGTGTATTTTGTTTTCCGTTGATTTTGCCGAAATTGAAGTCATGCAGAAAGAGGGAAGATGGGACGAGGCTGGAGAGCGCATGGCGGAAGCTGCACGAAGCCTGGAGGCGGCAGGTGCCGACTTCATCGTGCTTTGCACCAACACCATGCATAAGCTGGCTTCCTTTATTCAGGGGGCGACTCCTCTTCCGTTTTTGCACATCGGGGATGCGACAGCTGCCGCTATCTTGAGAGATGGGCATCAGCGAGTCGGTCTTCTCGCCACCCGATTTACGATGGAGCAGGATTTTTATACAGGAAGGCTTCGTGACAAGCATGGACTGGAGGTCTTGCTGCCGAATGGACAGGAAAGACAGACAGTGCATGCGATTATTTATGACGAATTGTGCCAAGGTGTGATCAAGGAAGACTCCAAGAAAAAGTATGAAGCCATCATCCGTCGACTGATCGACGAGGGAGCGCAAGCCATCATTCTCGGCTGTACGGAAATCGGGCTTTTGATCTCGCAGGAGGATTGTCCTGTTCCTGTCTTTGATTCGACGACGATTCATGCGGAGCTGGCTGTGGAAGCTGCTTTGACTGTTGAGAACGTGAGATAAGGTACGTCATCGCACCTGATTCATTCTCTAACTCTGCTATAATAGGATCAGTAGGTGGAAATGGGAGATGATGACATGATCGACAGTCTGGATCACTTGGTTCTCACGGTCCGAGATATCGAAGCTACCTGTCAATTCTACGAACGGGTCCTGGGCATGACATCGATCACGTTTGGTGAAAACAGAAAGGCTTTACTGTTCGGCAATCAAAAAATCAACCTTCATCAGGCAGGCAAGGAATGGGAGCCAAAAGCTCAGCATCCTGTACCAGGCTCGGCTGACCTGTGCTTGCTCTCCTCATGGCCGATGGAGAAGCTGCTCCAGCACCTAACGGCATGCGGAGTCGAAATCGTCGAAGGACCTGTACAGCGCACGGGAGCAAAAGCGCCGCTGCTCTCGATCTATCTGCGCGACCCGGATGAGAATCTCATCGAAATCGCAAATCAGCTGGATTCTTTTTCGGCAGTAGGTGGCGAGGCTACGGCAATCGCCCAGCTCTTCAAAGACCGCGAGCAAGGCATCATGGGAGAACAGCGCCTGGGCTTTTTCAGTGTCCTGCTACCCCTAGTAACGATGGACGATGGTCGTCTGGGTATTTTGTTTGAAAAACGGGCGAGTACGATGCGCAGACAAGCAGATGAGATATGCTTTCCGGGAGGGCGCAAGGAAGAGGATGACGAATCCAATTGGGCGACTGCCCGGAGGGAGACAAGTGAAGAGCTTGGTCTGCCGATGGATCAGATTGAATATATAGGAGCTTTGGATATCTTGCTGGGACCAGGATCTTCCTGTGTCTATCCATTTGTCGGATATTTGAAACAGATCGAGGGGATGAATCCCAATCCCGATGAAGTCGGAGAGGTGTTTATCATCCCGCTGGATACGTTCCGCTCCATGCAGCCAGCCAGACATCGGGTGACGATGTTCATGGAACCAGAGAAGGATTTCCCGTTTCATCTGATTCCTGGCGGGAGACGCTCGCCGTGGCGTACAGGCCAGTTGGAGCATCTCTTTTACGAAATCGACGGACGAGTGATCTGGGGCATGACAGCTCGGGTGCTCGCCCATTTCATAGAACTGATTGAGGAGTACGAATTGCCGCATGAATGGGGGAAAAGAGTGGAATGAGCATGTGGTCGAACAGTGAACTGGCAAAGCGTTTGCACATACAATGGCCGATCATCCAGGCTGGCATGGCCGGAGGGACGACGACTCCTGAGCTGGTTGCTGCCGTCTCACAGGCCGGTGGACTAGGAACCCTGGGCGCGGCCTATATGAATGCCGAGCAGATACGCGCGGCCATTCGGGCCATTCGCGAACAGACGGACAAACCATTTGGTGTTAACCTGTTTATTCCCGAACCATTTGACGCCCATCAGAAGGTCGCCGAGTCGGTATCCCGTGTCATGAACGAAGTCCGCAGCCAATTGGACATTCCCCTGGATCCGGACGTGGCTAGCTTCACGGAACCGTTCGAGAAGCAGATGGCCATCGTTTTGGAAGAGCGTGTTCCTGTGTTCAGCTTCACCTTTGGCATGCTGGATCAGGCCTGGATGAAAAAGCTGAAGGAGCAGGGCGTGACCGTGATCGGAACAGCAACGACTGTGCGCGAAGCAGTGGCGCTGGAGGAAAGCGGAGTCGATATGCTGACTGCACAAGGAAGTGAAGCAGGCGGACATCGCGGTTCCTTTTTGCCGGATGCTCCCAGTAATATGATCGGGACGATGGCGTTGGTGCCGCAGATCGTGGATCGGGTGAACGTTCCAGTCATTGCAGCTGGAGGAATCATGGATGGTCGTGGAATCGCTGCTGCGTTTGCATTGGGAGCACAGGCCGTTCAACTGGGTACTGTCTTTTTGACCTGTACCGAGAGCGGTGCCCATTCGTTGCATAAGCGAGCAGTCCTCGAAGCCAGCGATGAGAGCGTAGTGATCACACGCGCTTTTTCAGGAAAAGCAGCGAGGGGCGTTTCGAACCATTTTATGAAACTGTTGGCCCCTTTGGAGAAGGAGCTCCCTTCTTATCCAGTACAAAACGCGTTGACCCGCGACATTCGTGCCGCCGCGAGCAAGCAGCAGAAAAGCGAGTATTTGTCGATGTGGGCGGGGCAAGCAGCATCGCTGGCAAAGGCTTGCACGGCCAAAGAACTGATCCAGCGATTGGTGGAAGAGACTGAGCAGGTACGGAGTCGATTGTAGTTAACAACATCCAGCTGAACGGAATAGATAGATGGGCAGCGAGAGGAAGGGTTGGAGAATGAACGTAATATACGCGCTCAGGGGCAAGGTCGTAACCGACGGAAAAGAGATTCTGGACGGTTTGGTACTTGTACATGGAAAAAGTATTCAATATGCAGGGACTGCTGACGACTACGTGGGAGAAATGCCGGATTCGATCATTGACGTGGCAGAAGGATGGATTTGTCCCGGCTTCATCGATATCCACATGCATGGAATAGCAGGTCACGATACGATGGATGCGACACCTGAGTCCCTGCAGGCCATCTCGAAGGCTTTGACGGGCTACGGGGTGACATCATTTTTGGCTACAACGATGACGGCTTCGTATGATCAGTTGGAGCGAGCTTTACAAAATATCGTCACGGTAAACGAAAAGGGACTGGACGGGGCAGAGGTCGTAGGCATTCATTTGGAAGGACCCTGGATCAATCCTCGCTACAAAGGTGCGCAAAATGAAAAGGATATTGCTGCGCCCAGCCTGGCAGAAGTCAGACATCTGTATGAAATCGCGCGCGGTCTGATCAAGGTTGTAACGATAGCACCGGAACAACCTGGCGCGTTGGAGGCGATTTCCTGGCTCAGAGAGCAGGGAGTGATCGTCTCGGCTGGTCATACCGGGGCGAGCTTTGATCAGGCAAAGCAGGCCGTTGATGCAGGCGTCCGACATTTTACTCACTGCTTCAATGCCATGACTGGCCTCCATCATCGCGAACCGGGTGTAGTGGGGGCAGCGATGTTTCATGAACAGCTCAGCACCGAGCTGATCGCGGATGGTATTCATGTCCACCCTGCCGTGATGCGGATTCTGTACCGGATCAAATCGGCGGAGCGGCTGGCGCTGATCAGTGACTCGATGCGGGCGGCTGCACTCGGAGCAGGCACGTACGACTTGGGCGGCCAGGAGGTGCATGTCAGTGACGGGGAAGCCAAGCTGGCAGATGGGACGCTGGCTGGCAGTATCTTGACACTGAATCAGGCCGTCGGCAATATGGTTGAGAAAAGCGGTGTTCCATTGGCAGAAGCGGTGCGGATGGCCTCGCAAACCCCGGCAAGCATCCTCGGAATCGATGGAAAAAAAGGGCGTCTGGCTGCGGGGTACGATGCAGATGTAACCGTCCTGAATGACCGATTTGAGAGTACCCTGACGATTGTGGCTGGGCAAGAAGTCTATCGTAGGTAGAGAAATACAAGAGATTAAGAAGTGGAAGGCGAAGTAGAGTAAAGGGTGTTCTATGAAAATAAAGGTGCAGACTGAAACCTAAAAATGAAACAGCGGTGACCTAAGATCTGAAAAAAAGTCTTAGACTGCCGCTGTTGTTTTTGAATCCGTTAGCGTAACACTCATTTCACGATGTGATATACAAACACCATCAGTGGTTGCTCAGCTAAATGTTCTATCTCTTTTTCATCTAATTCATCTGATATGGGTAACCCGTCATGATATTGAAAAGAGAGAAACTCTTCTAAAATTGGGACAGCAGTTTGATCGGCTCCCATGGTGCCCTGCAATGGTTTCAGATCAACACACCATCTATCTTTTTCGGGAAAAATCTTCACTCAAGATACGCATCCATTTTCCACCCTAACTATTGTGATAAGATCAGGAGCTTTGCAAATGGTTTATTGCCCTTTTTGTGATGGTCAAGGTGTTATTTACAAAGCCAAGGTAATTTCAACAAGCTCAGTGATTTTAATATGTGACGAATGTGACACGATGTGGAACACTCATGAGATAATTGCTGAGAATTGCCTTAATTTCAAAAAGTACATGCAACCCTTTGGCTTAAAGGGACTTTGGTCAGAACTTGAAGAGGTAAGTTTATATAACCCAAAGTGAGCATGATACCTTAAATTTCCTCTTCCCCACTCAGATGTTAAATTCTTTTTTGATTATTATGTGAATATCTGTCCTAGGGGGTGGAAGTTTGTCCACTAATTACAATGAAATTATGGATATTATTGTATCTCTCGAAACACACAGGTCCAAGAAATCTGATCAAGAAATCATAAACAAAATTTTATCCTGGACTCCGAGTTATTCTTGTGAGAGCGCTGCAAAAGGCTATTTTATGATTGTGTCGATTGTTCTCCATTTTCGGCCAGTAAGAGCCAATATCATCCCTAGAAGTATGGTTCACATTGGCTCGCGACAGCCCATACAAAAATTGAAGTTTTTCAAAAAGCACTTCTGCATTTGTCAGCAGAAGTTTAATTACGCATCGTTATACGTTGTCGCTCGGATGGCAGAAGGTATATAGTTGTCGCACAGCTTTTTTGACCCCATCTTTTTTCTCCTTGCCCTGTAAACGGCGCTTGTTCCTTTCTCTCCTGCCCAACATGCCACTCCTACGACCTCCTTGATCAAGTTTGGCGCAGGCTCATACTACTGTAACCCACGAGCATCAAGCATCATTCGCTTTCCCCAGTCATTCCCGCCTTTCTGAACTGCTTGCTAAGAAGCGAAACCGAATCCTTCAATGCAAAATCTTTTCTCCAGGGTGAATAGGGTCTTTTACTACCTGGATTAGCGTTCGCATTCGCCTTGGGTTAACTGAACCGATTCCTGTCAATTCCTTTGCCCGCAGTACATTACCTAGCTCGTCTAATGCCACGAATCGTTTCCTCCTTCCAATCAATCGATTATTATGAACAACAAATCATAATTACATCGAAAATGATACGGTGAAATAAATCCTCCTCATCACAATTTCTCTTTTGTTAAATGATTTTGTTGATATTTTCCTTTGCAGCCGGAAAAGTTACTGATGAAGGAGTGACTTTTCGATGCGGAAATTGATTATCTTATTGGGCATCTTTTTGTTTTCGTTTTTTACCACAAACACTTATGCAATAGTGTTACCTCCCAAGCCACCAGTCAGGGACATCATCAACTCGATCGATCACTGGATCCGAAAAGGTTGGACACTTGAGCAACATGTTAGGCATGAATGTGAGGCACACGAATCATGGAAAATTCCTCGCGGCCATAAATGGCTCAAAAATTTCAATATCGTAACTGTGACTCACAATAGTGACGGCAGCTATACTGTTATCGCTACATATGAATACAGTGGGATTAAATGCGCTGCCACTGCTAAGGTGATCAAGCAAAACGATATTTGGGTTAATCAAGAGCTGTGGTTCAATTACCACAAGTAATGTTGTGTTAAACAATCCTTGTGTACATTTTCCTTTCAAAAGATTCACATGTTGATCGTTAACAGAGGAATATTAAATTTCTTACAGAAACCTAAACTATCTGTTAGAGATCTTGGAGGTAACATTACGATGAGAGAAATAACTACTGAAGCACTTTTTCATCTCTATCTTGATACCCTTGAAAGTTGTGGTTCCTATCTACGCAATTCATCTGATGATGTTGTTGGGTATGAAATATTTGAGCAGTTCGATATTGGTGTAGTTTCTTTTTTTCATGAAAGCAGCCTACTACGACTATTGAATGCTGGGTTTATCAATATCGAAACGATGCAAAGAAGTTCTGAATTAAGACGGTTGGCTTTGGAATTACAGAAAGAAAATGAATGGAGTTTAAAGGCTTTCAGAACCTCTACAAGATGGACTACATTGTTAGCTCTAGCAGATGAAATTAGATCTATGATTAATGTCGATTAATATCCAGTGAACCAATCTCATCTTTTCCTTTCGCTAACAACAATCTATGGCACTTATCAAATCGATTGTTTTGTTCAACGGATGACTTTCCAATGTCCCGAGTTAAATTTCTCTTGGGCTTCTTCGAGACTAATTGCTGTGCTTGAACCGTCGGCGTATACAACGCGAATCTTGCCCGTTAGACATCCAAAATCGTCACTATCGAAAGAAACTAGCATGTATCCGGCACTTGAGCATTTTACAAATTCACAGCCGTCGATATCGTAAACGTTAAACATTTCATGCCCCCCATTTAACAAATCGTGTGTTTTGTGAAACCTTTCATTTAAATTGCCGTCTTAACTACTATCTGTAAATAATTACTAAATTCAAGGGGAGAAATGGATTTAATGAAAAGAAGTAGAAAAGTTTTATTGCTTTGTCTCGCACTGCTATTAATCATAGTTGGTGCCATATGGAACAACTTTACGGGAAACCCTATCTCATCATATTTTGTTGATGCCTCTGTAAAAGATTACTTGTTCCTCCAGAAAGAATATGGTGTAAATGAAATTAAGACGATTAATACACATTTTTCTAAGGCTACTGGTCGTTATGTTGCTGAGGTCACTTTTCAAGATGAACCTGATGTTATATACCATTATGAGAAGAGAGGTAATACCGTTAAGCAGGTATATGCTTTTGATATTACTGATAAACCATTGAGACAGTTTATACACGAAGAGAAGGAATAAACTAACAGCAAATAATGTCGTCTCAAGCCGCCCAAAAACTACGAGGGGCGGTCTTTCATTTTACCGATGAGATAAGTGGCGCTCAGTTCCCCAGTATCTTCAAATTTGCTATTATTTTGTTATCCATTTATGAAAGGAAATCAAAAGTTGATAATTTTTTTCTTCTTTGCATCTGTTTTGCTGGGACTCGTTTGTTTTATGATAGGAGCTCCTTTATTAATCATTGCTTTTTTCGAGAAGAGGTTTGTGAAGAGTAGTATTTTCCTGCTGATTTCATTCTGTACGTGTTTAGCAATAAGTATTTGGCTGTACAAGTCGCAAATTGAGCCGTTGCTTGACCTAATCGGAGAGTAACTATGTCTATCACATTAACTATCGTGTTAAGTTGCGATGTGAAAACTCACACTGTATTCGCAGCCTGCCTCTTTCGGGCTTCTGTGATAACTCTTGCCACCGTGCAATTTCGATTGCTCAGCTTTTTCAAAGAGGATTGGATATTTTGAAACCCTATCGGAATCGACATATTGCAAGATTTTGTATTCTTTCATAAACTTTTCGGCCTCGATGTCATAGCCAGATCGGTCGAAATGATTACCGATCAATTCACCGACATCATATTCATCTTCTAAAACGTAAAACTCTTCACTATAGCCAGAATAAACAAGGAATGCCTCGTCATTATCTGCAAGCAGGGACTTCACCTCGCGCATCGCTGCAAACGGACTTTCTATCGCTACTGGTTTTTTAGACATTTTCTTTACCTCCTACACATTTTGTAAAGCGATTGAGCTCGTTTTCTTTCCTCCTACGGTTTTAGATGGTAATATTTAGTCCATAAAGGAGCCATTCCTGTAATGAATGAATTTGGGGTTTGAATAAAAAAAGCACCTTCTGTAAACTGGGAAACGTTCCGCCCAAAGAACAATTACCCGTACAGGAGGCACTCCACAATGAAGTATAGGCAATCGAAAAAGCAGAATCAACGTATTCAACAAATTACCGAATTAACCCTTGTTGTCGGTGCAGATATTGCCAAGAAAACGCATGTTGCCAGAGCTGTCGATTTCCGCGGAATCGAGATTGGTAAGGACTGCGTGTTCGGCAATGACCATTCTGGCCTGACGAAACTCGTTTCGTGGATGAAGGAGCTTCAGCGGCAATACGCCAAGACGGACATCATCTTGGGCATTGAGCCAACTGGACACTACTGGTTTCCACTGGCCGAATTTCTGCATCGAGAAAACATCAAAGTCGTTATCGTGAATCCTCATCA
>NZ_JAFLPN010000024.1:0-63003 GCF_029870785.1 Brevibacillus sp. AY1 | reverse complement strand
GCCAGCGTTCGTCCTGAGCCAGGATCAAACTCTCCAATAAAGTTTGTATCTGGTTCAAAGCTGGCAAATCATTTAATGATAGACTCATCAACGCTTTCGCTGTTCAGTTTTCAAAGAGCAAGTGTCCGTCAACTCGTTGTTATTTCGTTACGTCGTCTTAAGGACAAGAACTAATCTATCACGTTCCACATGGTTGAGTCAATACGTTTTTCAAAAAAGATTTTAAGTAAAATTCTCTTCCTCGAGTTTCTTCCTTCTCACATACTTGGAAAGCTCCGTAGGGGATGCGATCCTAGCGTACATGCGGAACAGGATCGAGTATCGTTCCTCCATAGCTCTTTTCACCAAATAATCAATGCGCTTATCACTAAAATCAAGCAGCATTTCTTCCAGCTCTCGTTTTAAAAGATACTCTAATTCCAGTACTTCTTTGGAATGAAACAAAAACCCCAGCAACAAAATCGACCTCCATCTAACGAGTCTACCCCACTATCTTTTCCAACATAATTCTGCTGTATTCAAAAATAAAAGCCTTCCGTTTAGGAAGGCTTTACTTATGGACTTACTAGGAGTTATTTCAGCAACCTCAATTGTTCTAGTTGTTCCCCTAATGCGGCCTCCAGAATCATCGGGGTAATGACACTTTCCACAACACCCGCTACAAGAAGCAGCACGATCACCAGAAGTACGGCTGCTGGAAATTGCTTGAGGGTGTCATACCAATCGTTTTTTACCCGCTCCCCTTTCCCAGGCTGAAACAGCAAGCCAATGGAGCGAAGGACCAGTCCACCCAAGCGAATCCCTATCCCAGCAGCAAAGAATACAGCTGCCAGTTCAAAGATCCCGTGTGGCAAAATTCCTGCAGCAAACACAAGCAATGGATTTATTCCTGCTGTACTGTAGGTGGAGAGAATAAACCCAAGCAGAATTCCGTTCGCAAGCATGCCAAAAATGGGAAAGACCCCAAAAAACAAGCCCATCGCCATCATCATCAACGCACTAATCACATTGTTTGTATAGATAGCCCAGAAAGTAGCAAAAGCTCCTCCACCGTTCTCGCGTATGCGGTCCACCACTTCCTTCAATTGGCCCAAAAGCTGATTCACCATCTCCTGGACCGCTGCCGATTGCATGTATCCGATCAACATTCCGCCTAAGAACAGCAAGGCGGAGGCGAGAAAATAACGTCGATTATCTGCCCAAAGTCTTCTTAGCTGACTTTTCATAAGCACGCTCCTTCATCCCCGAATAATTCCACTATATTCATTTTACCTCATCAATAGTCGATAGACCAAAGAATATCCTTGTCTGATACGCATAAACTGATATCGGACAAAGGAGGTGCTTTTCATGAGATATATCTTCGTCGTCAGTGCACAGCGATTAAAACAAATCATGATCGTTTGTACCACTCTCCTGTTGGCAATCGCACTTGGGTACCAAGAACGCGATTCGATCGCAGCCTTTGCTGACCAGGAAGAGTCCCCACATGCGATCTATAAAGTGGACACGAAAGAAAAGAAGATCGCCCTTACTTTTGACATTAGCTGGGGAGAGACGAGAGCCGTGCCCATTCTGGATATTTTAAAGGAAAAGAATGTAAAAGCAACCTTTTTCCTCTCCTCTGCATGGAGCCAACGGCATCAGGACACAGTCAAACGAATCAAGCAGGACGGCTTCGAAATTGGCTCGCACGGCCACAAGCATGATTTTTACACCAAATACACCGATGAAGAAATCCGCTCCCAAATTCGTCTGGCGGACTCCATTCTGACCGAAATGACAGGCAAAAAACCTACTCTCATTCGCATGCCCAACGGTGATATCGATAAACGCGTATTGACAATCGCCAATCAACTGAAGTACTCAGTAATTCAATGGGACACGGATTCTCATGACTGGACGAACCCAGGAAAAGACGTGATCGTAAACAATGTATTATCCAAAGCTCATCCTGGCGATATCATTTTGATGCATGCCAGCGATTCCAGCAAGGAAACACATCTGGCACTTCCTGTTATCATTGAAAAGCTGCGCGGCAAAGGCTACGAGTTCGTCACCGTATCCGAATTGATTTCAGGTGCAGATGTAAAAAGCCAAGAAGTGAAATAGCCTCTCCATTCATCACATCAAAATAAAAAGCTGGCCTTTGGACGAGGTCAGCTTTCCTGTTTTAATACGCGATGTAGTTGCATGACTTGCCACACGTTGCAAAACAATAAAGGTACAAGCATCGATAAAGTTGCGTGAACATTATTTTCCTTAAGCGCTGGGATCCATTCCAATGCTGTGACGACAAACATGAAGAAAAGCGTCGGCACCCACGCCGTACGATTGGTTACGCTCACTTTACCGTAGGCAGTCACTACCGCTACGATGAGCAGCATGATCGGCTCAATGAAATACGGCCAGATCGAACCGTCTTGTCCAAGCGAATTATAACGCAAATAAATCATATCAAAAAAAACAAACACCACGAGAAATATCTGTATGCTTCTCCACAAGGATGGGGAGCGAACGAGGGTTTTTGCAAAGTAATTGACGGTCATATATGCAAAAAATCCCATTTGAGAAACAATGCTGATCGTCATACCATACAGCAAGTACATGAGCATCCCGACGAAAAAGTTGCCCATGCTCCCTTCCGTCAGCTTTTCTAAATCAAAAATAATGGCGACTAGAATCCCACCCAAACCGCCAAGCAGCAGGGTGGTGATAAAAAGCCAGCCATATTTGCGCAAACTCACCTAACATTCCCTCCTATCCACATCGTTTATGATTGTACCAATGCAAGAAAGAAAATACTAGCGTAAGAACAAAACAAAATGCACACGTTACTCATAGGCAAAAGTAAAGAAGGAGGTGTCCAACCCATGAGAAAAAAGGCTTTCCCTTCTTGGTTGTTGTTCATCATCTGCCTGCTCATGACAGGATGTACAGCTGGCGGTCAAGGACAAAGTTCTCAGCCAGATTATAAAAGCATGAAAGACATGGTGCTGGACATTATGCAGACGGAAGAAGCCAAAAAGTCTGTGGAAAAAATGATGAAGGACGAGAAATTCAAGCAAAATATCATGCTTGATGAATCCACTGTACGTACGACCCTCATTCAGAGCATGACAAATCCGAATAGCACCCACATTAAAGAGGCTTTTAAAGATCCCAAATTTGCCAGTACTTTGGCGAAGTCAATGAAAGAAGAACAAAAAAAGCTGATGAAGGACTTAATGAAAGACCCAGAGTACCAGAAAGAACTGGTCAGCGTCATGAAGGATCCGGAGTTTGAAAAAAATCTGATGGAATTAATGAAAAGCTCGGCATATCGCCAGCAAACCATGCAAATCATGAAGGAATCGCTGCAAAGTCCGCTGTTCCAAGCTGAAATGATGCATTTGATGACCAAGGCAACGGAAGAAATGACAAAGCCAAAGGAACTGAAATCGAAGAAAAAAGGGCAAGGCTCGGGTAGTGGGGATGAGGGTGGAGGCGGAGGTTCACAATAAGCGTACCGCCTTGTACGGTAACCAAAAAGGTGAGCTCGTATGGAGCCCACCTTTTTATCTTCTTACTTGGTTGTACCTTCACATTTCTGTTCCACGCGTTTGGCCATATCCATGTAGATTTGACCGATCGCACTATCCTGTTTGTACACGGATGGCGAATAATCTGGCTCAGACGGATGATTTTCCGGTTGCCCCAACGGAATCTGCGCCAACAGATCACAAGTCAGCGTCTCGGCCAGCTTGGCTCCGCCGCCACGGCCAAACACATACTCCTTGGTGCCGTCTTTGGCTTCATACCATGCCATGTTTTCGACGATCCCCAGAATTTCATGTCCGGTTCTTTTTGCCATTGCCCCCGCACGTGCAGCTACAAATGCAGCGGTCGGGTGAGGTGTCGTCACCACAATCTCCATACTTTGCGGAATCATAGTGTGTACATCAAGCGCCATGTCACCTGTACCTGGAGGCAAGTCCAGCAGCAAATAGTCCAGTTCTTCTCCCCAGTGAACTTCAGTAAAGAAGTTGCGGAGCATTTTACCCAGCATAGGTCCACGCCAGATAACCGGTGCGTTGTCTTCTACAAAAAAGCCCATCGACATCACTTTCACATTTTGCTTTTCTACAGGCAAAATGGTTTCTCCAATGACAGTCGGACGCTGCTCGATGTTCATCATGTCGGGTACGCTGAAGCCGTAGATATCCGCGTCGATGATACCTACTTTTTTCCCCAGGCGTGCCAAAGCCACGGCCAGGTTTACCGTTACGGTGGACTTACCCACGCCACCTTTACCAGAGGTAACGGCAATAAACGTCGTAGTGGATTCCTTGTCCAAAATCGGATTCAGCAAAGGCGTCTGACCCGGAGTCGCTTTCGGTGCCTGACTGCCGCGCAATTGAGCGCTCAGCGCCGCTCTCTCCTCGTCTGTCATCGCTCCGAATTGCAGCCTCACCTCTTCAGCACCAAGAGCACGCAAAGCCGATACGACATCATCTTCAATTTTTGCCTTCAACGGACAGCCTGTAATCGTCAGAACCACCGTAAGGCTGATGGTGTTCCCCTCGATCTGAATGTCACGAATCATGTTCAGTTCAACCAGACTGCGGTTAATTTCTGGATCTTTTACATCACGTAAAGCTTCCAGTACCTTTTCTTTCGTTAACATTTTGTTCCCCCCATCTATTCCTAAGCAAGTATTTTCACGATTTGAAAGGTATGCACGTTCATTATAGCATACTCATATCCCGGGAACATCGGGAAGGCCCACTTACGGTGCAGTTGGAACCTTTTCCCCCGCATACTGTCTTAATATGCCCTGATAAATCGCATTTGCCATCGCTTTTTGGTAATCGACGGAACGCAGCTGCTCGGCTTCCTTCGAGTTGCTGACAAAGCCCACTTCAACCAAAACTGCTGGACAAGTGACTTCACGAATCAGGAACACTTTTTCCGTTTTACTTGGCACCCGATCCGTATTCTCCATCACACGCTTAATTTCGTCCTGGATCAGATAGGACATCTCTTCGCTTTTTTTGAAGGCTGGTGAATAAAAAGTCTGCGCTCCCGACCATTTGGGGGAAGGAATGGAATTGACATGAATGCTAACCAAAAAGTCAGGTGCATTCTCGTTGATCAGCTTTACCCGGTTGCGAATATCCTCGGATTTACGCTTGCGATTTTGATCAGCTTCTGGCGAGGCCAAGTCCTTGTCCTCTTCTCTGGTCATAATGACATACGCCCCTGATTGCTGAAGAAAGTCACGCAAATACATGCTGATGGCAAGCGTCACATCCTTCTCCACCACGTCTCCTTCTGCTGAAACAGCGCCTCCATCCTTTCCCCCATGACCTGGATCAATCGCAATGACTGTCCCTGTCAATGGAAGCGACCATGCCGTCCAAGAAGAGCGATCGGGAGCTTCATAGGTGAACAGCACCATAAGTAAAGCAAAAGCCAGTATCCAGCCTAATCCTTTTCGTGTCACTGTCTACCGTCCCCTTTGTCCCATTCTCGTTCCATCATATGGACAAACGTGGACAAATATGACCATCGGGATTGGATAGAGAATACAGCTCAAGCTCAAACCCTGTACATAGCAGCTGTAGAAGGTATCAAACAACACTAGTACCCCTCTTCCCATCCCGAGCATGCAAAAACCCCTGACCGATGATGGCCAGGGGTAAATGTCGTTGCTTGTAAGCAATTAGCGCTTGGAGAATTGAGGTGCGCGACGAGCAGCTTTCAAGCCGTATTTTTTACGCTCTTTCATACGAGGATCGCGAGTCAGGAAGCCAGCGCGTTTCAGAGCGCCACGCAATTCCGGATCTGCTTTCAACAGCGCACGAGCTACACCATGACGGATTGCACCAGCTTGACCAGTGGTTCCGCCACCGTTTACATTAACCAATACATCGTAGCGACCCAGTGTTTCAGTCAATACGAGTGGTTGTTTCACGATCAATTTCAGCGTTTCCAAACCAAAGTAAGTATCCATTTCACGTTTGTTGATCAAGATGCGACCTTCACCTGGAACCAGGCGAACACGTGCTACGGAGTGCTTACGACGACCTGTACCGTAGTATTGTACTTGTGCCACGTATATTTCCTCCCTTTACCTTAACCGCGGATTTGCCAAGCTTCTGGTTTTTGTGCTGCATGTGGATGCTCAGTTCCAGCGTATACTTTCAGCTTGGTGAACATTTGACGTCCCAGTCTGTTTTTAGGCAGCATGCCTTTTACAGCGATTTCGAACATACGCTCTGGCTTTTTGTTCAGCATATCGCCAGCAGTTGTCTTTTTCAAACCACCTGGATACAGGGAGTGAGTGTAGTAGATCTTGTCTTGCAGTTTGTTACCGGTCAGCTTCACTTTGTCAGCGTTGATTACGATTACGAAATCGCCAGCATCAACGTGAGGAGTGAATTCTGGTTTCAGTTTACCGCGCAGGATCGAAGCTACTTCACTAGCCAGACGGCCCAGCGTTTGACCTTCAGCGTCAACGATGTACCATTTACGCTCTACTTCGAGCGGTTTCGCCATATATGTGGTACGCATGTTTGTCCCTCCTAAATATCTTACCTAACACAATGCTATAAACAAACGTTTGAAAGAGAAAATTGCAAACTGTAACGGGTGAGCAACTTCTCCAGGTGTTCCATATTAACACGATCTTGTCTTTTAATTCCCGGGGCTAGAGTGGGGCTAGGCGGGGTTAAAATACCAAGGAATATCGTACTACATAGAGGTGTCAGAGTCAAGTGCCTGCTTCAAGACTAATCTTTGGAAATGTTCGTCTCGTAGTAGACTTCCCACATCGTCAAACCTTTGGCCGGAGCTGTTTTCCCTGCTCGCTCGCGATCGCAAGCCAACAGAATTTCTTTTAGCTCATCAGGGGCTCTTTTGCCCTGTCCGACCTCAACCAAGGTTCCTACGATAATGCGAACCATGTTGTACAAAAAACCATTGCCTCGGCAAGTCACCCAAACCTCGTGACCGGACCGCTCTACCTTCACCCGATATACAGTGCGCACCTTGTCCTCCACATACGTCTTGGCTGAGCAGAAGGACGTAAAGTCGTGCTTTCCTTCCAGATGGCGTGCCGCCTGTTGCATCGCTTCCACATCCAGCGGAAAGCGAATGTGGTCGGCATACCGGTGGCGGAATACGTCTGCTACAGGAGCGTTATCGATGCAATAGCGGTATTCTTTCACCTGCACATCAAAACGAGCATGGAAGGACTCATCCGCTTCTTCCACAGAACGAACCACAATAGCATCGGGAAGTTGATTATTCAGTACAAAGCGCCATTTGTCCAGTGGAATATGGCTACCGGTATCAAAATGAATCACTTGTCCTCGTGCATGGACGCCTGCATCTGTTCGTCCTGATCCGTATACCTGAATCTCTTCTCCGGTAATCCGCTGAAGAGCAGCCTCGATCTCACCCTGAATAGTAATCTGGTCAGGCTGCACCTGAAAGCCACTATAATCAGTACCGTCATAGGCAACGACACATTTTAATCTCATGTTCGCCACCACCAAATCACAAACGTCAAGGCCGCAGCTACTACAGCGATCGCGACATCGCGCCACGTAAACTGCAGCTTATTGAGTCGCGTCCTGCCAACTCCTCCGCGATATCCTCGAGCCTCCATCGCTAGAGCCAACTCCTCAGCACGTCGAAACGCACTGATAAACAACGGAATGGCAATCGGAATCAGATTTTTCGCTCTTCTGACCAAATTACCGCTCGTGAAGTCGGCGCCTCTTGCTGTCTGTGCCTTGATGATCTTGTCCGTCTCTTCCATGAGCGTAGGAATAAATCGCAGAGCAATCGACATCATGAGTGCGATCTCATGTACCGGCACGCCTATGCGTCCAAATGGCCGCAGCAGTCGCTCCAAACCTTCCGTCAAATCCATCGGAGACGTAGTCAAGGTAAGCAAGGAACTGAAGAGGATGAGAAGCCCCAGACGAATGGAAATAAAGATGGCCTGTCGTACGCCTTGCTCTTCAATGGTAAAGCTGCCCCATTGATAGTAGACGGTTCCGCCTTTCGTAATAAAAATATGGAGAATGACGGTAAAGAGAATTAAAAACCAAACGGGCTTCAAGCTCTTCAGGATATAGGTGAATGAGAGCCGGGAAAGCAGAATCGTAAATAGGGTAAACCCGATGAGAATCGAGTACGTAATGGTGTTGTTTCCTAAAAAAACCAGCGTCGCAAACAGTACGATAAAAAGCAGCTTGCTCCGTGGATCAGCCCGATGAAGAAACGATTGTCCCGGCACGTACTGGCCGATAGCGATATTCTGCAGCATGCCCTAGCACTCCTTTGGCGCGGACAGTCGTTCCAGCAAATGAGCAATCAGCTCCTCTTCCCGATACAGCGTGGTCGGTAGGCTTTCTTTGTCCGGCAGCGATTGATTGATACGGGAGATGAAGGATACGGTTTCCGGTACGTCCAGTGACAAAGTTCGGAGCAACTCTGCCTGCTGAAATACCTCTTCCGGTCTCCCCTGCATCACCAGCTCACCACCTGCCATCACCAGCATCAGGTCAGCATAACGCGCAGCTTCCTCCATGCTATGTGTGACCAACAAGGTAGTCAGCTTCTGCTCACGATGAATGCGGTGAATGCCTTCCAGGATCGCTTTGCGCCCTGCAGGGTCTAGACCAGCAGTCGGCTCATCGAGTACAAGTACCTTGGGTTGCATCGCTAAAACCCCGGCAATCGCTACACGCCTCATCTGCCCGCCGCTCAATTGAAAAGGCGATCTGTCTTTCATCGTTTCGTAGTCAAGACCAACAATCTCCAACGCTTCTCGCGCCCTAGCTTCTGCCATATTCGGAGGAAGCTCAAAGTTAAGCGGACCAAAGCAGACATCCTTGGCAACTGTTTCTTCAAACAATTGATGTTCAGGATATTGAAAAACAAGCCCGATATCTTTGCGTCGAGCATGCGGAATTCGCTGAGAAGGGGTAATCACTACATCCCCGATGGTAATTTTGCCAGAAGTGGGAGTTAAGAGACCATTCAGATGCTGGATCAACGTCGATTTCCCAGAACCTGTTTGGCCGATTATCCCGACAAACGCACCTGAAGGAATCGTCAGCGAAATATTTTGCAAGGCCAGCCGTTCAAATGGCGTTCCCTTGCCGTACATGTGGCTTACCTGGTCAAAAGTAATCTGCATAGGTGCTCCACCAGCTCCTCTTGATGCAGTTCAAACGGAAGATCATATCCCTTTGCAATCAGTTCATGTCGTACTCGTACTACAAAGGGTACGTCCAAGCCTGCTTGCTGTAGCCTGTCTACCTGGGAGAATACTTCAGCCGGGTGCCCTTCCATCAAGACTTCACCGTTTTCCATCACGATTACCCGATCTGAATCGATCGCTTCTTCGGGAAAATGCGTGATGTTTACAACCGTGATTCCCTCTTCCCGGTTCAACCGTCTAGCCAAGTGCATGACTTCCTGTCGCCCCTGTGGGTCCAGCATCGCTGTAGCCTCATCCAAGATAATGACGGAGGGACGCATCGCCATGATACCGGCGATCGCGACACGCTGCTTTTGTCCTCCAGACAAACGGTATGGTTGTGCCAGCGCATACTTTTCCATGCCTACTGAAAGCAAAGCCTCGTCAATGCGATTGCGCATTTCCTTTGGATCTACCCCCATATTTTCAAGGCCAAAGGCAACATCGTCTTCTACTGTTGCACCAACTATTTGATTGTCCGGGTTCTGAAAGACCATCCCCACATGTCGGCGGATTTCCCAAATCATTTCACCATCTTTGGTATCTACACCGCTGACCAGTATCTTTCCACCCTCAGGAAGAAGCAGAGCGTTCATCAATTTTGCCAAAGTCGATTTGCCGGAACCATTGTGACCGAGAACCGAAACAAACGATCCTTTGGCAATCGAGAGATCGACTCCCTTCAGTACCTTTACCCGTTGACCTTCTTCGCCATCATAGGAAAAAGTGACATCTGAAAATGTCAGCAAGTTCTCCGGATTCATGAGTCAGTCACATCCCTCGACATCTTCAAGCCCAGGTGAGAATCGAGATATACGTGGCTCTCCATGGCCAATGTACTCTCTTTTACTTTCCTCCGTTATCGCGTTAACGAATAGGAACTTCTAGAAAGTAGAAAAAAGGGTTGAATCAGAGTCCAGCCTATGACCAGATCTGCCCCCACCCTTTTCGCGGTAGTTTTCCAGGTCAGAGATTGTGTCCCATTCCCGGGTCAAACGACCAGTTTATTTGTGAAATTAAACCAATTCGATGAACGCCATTGGAGCAGCATCCCCACGACGAGGACCGGTTTTCAGGATACGAGTGTATCCACCGTTGCGCTCTTTGAAGCGAGGTGCGATTTCATCGAACAGTTTTTGAACTGCATCGCGGCCTTCTTCATTGGCTACTTCTTTACGAACGAAAGCAGCTACTTGACGACGAGCATGCAAGTCTCCACGCTTCGCCAGCGTAATCATTTGCTCAGCGATTGGGCGCAGTTCTTTTGCCTTCATCTCAGTAGTTTCAATGCGCTCGTGAATGATCAGGTCAGTTACCAAGTCGCGGAACAACGCTTTACGCGCCGCACTGCGACGACCCAATTTACGGTATGCCATGTTCTTAACCTCCCTTTTCACGCTGACCATGCTGCCTAGATGCTGTATGCTTCTATGTCAGCAAAACCAGATCTGTACTCCCTATTAGGGATACCGAAAGAACAAATGGTGTCCTTGGGTGAATCTCTTCCCTAGTCGTCGCTGCGCAATGACAAGCCGAGCTCAGCCAGCTTCTCTTGCACTTCTTCCAGAGATTTGCGACCCAGATTGCGCACTTTCATCATGTCCTCTTCGGTTTTCTGCGTCAGCTCTTGCACGGTATTGATACCGGCACGCTTCAAGCAGTTGTAGGAACGAACAGAAAGATCCAGTTCTTCGATCGTCATCTCCAAAACTTTCTCTTTTTTGTCCTCTTCCTTTTCAACCATGATTTCAGCATCTTTCGCTTCATCCGTCAGACCGACGAACAAGTTCAGGTGCTCCGTCATGATTTTGGCGCCAAGACTCACGGCTTCTTCCGGACTAATGCTGCCGTTCGTCCAAACCTCCAGCGTCAACTTATCATAGTTGGTCATTTGCCCTACACGGGTATTTTCCACTTGATAGTTCACGCGTTTGATTGGCGTGTAGATGGAATCAATCGGAATCACACCAATAGGCAGATCCTCCGATTTGTTTCCGTCTGCTTGAACATATCCACGACCACGTCCTGCTGTCATACGAATGTGTAGTCGACCGCCATTCGCCAACGTTGCAATATGAAGATCAGGGTTCAAGATCTCCACATCACTGTCAGCACGGATATCTCCCGCCTTGACGACGCCTTCGCCTTCTGCATCAATCTCGATGATTTTTTCCTCATCAGAGTGGATCTTCAGTGCTAGGCCTTTGATATTCAGGATGATCTCGGTTACATCTTCAACGACGCCCTCTACTGTCGAGAACTCATGCAGAACACCATCGATTTGCACAGTACGAACTGCCGCGCCTGGCAACGAAGACAGGAGAATCCGTCTCAGAGAGTTGCCAAGAGTAGTTCCATAGCCGCGTTCTAGGGGTTCTACTACAAATTTTCCGTACGAGTTGTCGTCGCTTACTTCCACAACCTCGATTTTTGGTTTTTCTATTTCTATCATTAAACAAACCCTCCTTCAAAACGTCGAAATTCTTGGGTGGGCCGCATACGTGCCCACTCAGGAACTTCCCCGGCGGTTTACCGTTTGCGTGCATGACAAGCAAATAAATCAGAATTTACCATTCTAGTATGGACATGTTCTGAACGTTATAAACCAGTTACACGCGGCGACGTTTTGGTGGACGGCAACCGTTGTGCGGAATCGGTGTCACGTCTTTGATCATATTAACTTCCAGACCTGCTGCTTGCAGGGAACGGATCGCTGCTTCACGACCTGCACCTGGACCTTTTACGGAAACTTCAAGGGAGCGCATGCCATGATCCATAGCTACGCGTGCTGCTGCTTCAGCAGCCATTTGCGCTGCAAATGGAGTGCTTTTGCGGGAGCCTTTGAATCCGAGGGAACCAGCGCTGGACCAAGAGATTGCGTTACCATGTGGATCAGTGATCGTAACGATGGTGTTGTTGAATGTAGAGCGGATATGCGCTACGCCAACTTCAACATTTTTACGGTCACGACGACGGGTACGAGTAGCTGTCGCTTGTTTTCTTTTCGCCATGTCAGATTACCCTCCTTTACTTCTTCTTGTTCGCTACTGTACGGCGTGGACCTTTACGCGTACGAGCATTGGTTTTGGAACGTTGGCCGCGAACTGGCAGTCCACGACGGTGACGGATACCACGGAAGCAACCGATTTCCATCAGACGTTTGATGTTCAGGGAAATCTCACGACGGAGATCGCCTTCCACCTTCACGGTTTTGTCGATGTACTCACGCAGTTTAGCAACTTCATCTTCTGTCAGATCGCGAACACGAGTGTTCACATCTACGCCAGTGGCGGACAGAATTTTTTGGGACGTGGGGCGGCCAATACCAAAGATGTAGGTAAGAGCAACTTCCACGCGTTTTTCGCGGGGCAAGTCAACGCCTGCAATACGTGCCATGTGTAAAAAGCACCTCCTTGTTTACCCTTGTTTTTGCTTATGCTTCGGATTTTCACAAATAACCATAACGTTGCCTTTACGACGGATAACCTTGCATTTTTCGCAGATCGGTTTAACCGAAGGTCTCACTTTCATGGTTCTTGCCTCCCTTTTCTAGGGGTTTAACCTCTTATTTATAACGGTACGTAATACGTCCGCGGGTCAAGTCGTACGGCGACAGTTCAACAGTAACTTTATCCCCAGGTAGAATGCGAATAAAGTGCATGCGAATCTTACCAGAGACGTGAGCGAGGATCTTGTGTCCATTCTCTAATTCTACCCGAAACATTGCGTTGGGCAAAGGCTCAATAACCGTTCCTTCCACCTCAATAACATCGTCTTTTGCCATAGTAAACTCTCCTTTCTTCTGCTCTTCAGTCGGACCATGAGTTTTGCGAAATGATCACACAACGAACTTATCGTCGACACGTTGGACGACAATTTCGGGAGAAAACCGAAACTCTCGTTTACGTTCGTGTAAAAATCTCATAGCCATCTTCCGTAATCGCGATGGTGTGTTCAAAATGAGCACAGTTCTTCCGATCCACTGTTACTACCGTCCAATTGTCCTCCAATGTGCGGACATAACGTTCGCCGGCATTTACCATTGGCTCAACTGCCAACACCATGCCTGGTTTCAACCGTGGACCTCGATTCGGAGGGCCGTAGTTGGGAACCTGCGGATCCTCGTGCAAGTTTTGCCCAATCCCATGCCCCACATACTCGCGAACGAGTGTGAAGCCGGCAGCTTCAGCATGAACCTGGATCGCATGTGAGATATCGGAGAGCCTAGCGCCCGATCTCGCTTGCTCAAGACCCTTGAACAGCGATTCTTCCGTTACTCGCAGCAACATCTGATTCTCCGGAGAAATCGTGCCGACCGGATACGTCCAAGCGGAGTCGCCATGAAAGCCTTGAAACTGGGCACCAATGTCGAGGCTGATGATATCTCCCTCTTGTAACGTCCGTTTTCCTGGGATACCGTGTACGAGTTCTTCATTGACTGAAGTACAGATACTTCCTGGAAAGCCACCGTAGCCTTTAAACGAGGGAATAGCTCCCATGCTTCTGATAAAGGTCTCGGCTATTTCGTCCAGTTGCTTCGTCGTGACACCAGGCTTGATTGCCTTGGCCAGTTCTTGATGGGTGAGTGCTACGATCCGACCAGCTTCGCGCATAACCTCAAGTTCTGCTTTCGACTTTAGGATGATCATTCGCAATTACCCTCGCAACAAAGACTGTATTTCTGCAAACACTACCTGGATATCTTGTTCTCCATTGATTTCTCGCAGGAGTTCCTGACCGGAGTAGTAATCAATGAGCGGTTGTGTTTGAGCAATGTTGACATCAAGACGTTGTGCAACCACTTCCGGCTTGTCGTCTTCACGCTGATACAGTTTGCCGCCATCCTTATCACACACGCCAGCCTCCGCTGGAGGATTGAACAGTGTGTGGTAGCTACCTCCGCATACAGGGCAGATCCAGCGACCTGTCAGCCGTTCAATCAGGAGTTCCCGACGAACGGTGATATTGACCACGTGATCAATTTTGCGTCCCAGCTCTTCGAGAGTTGCTGTCAACGCTTCAGCTTGAGGAACGGTGCGCGGGAATCCATCCAAGAGAAAACCCTCTTTGCAGTCGTCCATCGACAATCTTTCCCGCACAATTCCAATCGTTACTTCATCTGGGACCAGTTGACCTTGATCCATGTAAGACTTGGCCTTCAGTCCGAGCGGCGTTTCGTTTTTAACCGCAGCTCGGAACATGTCACCAGTCGAAATGTGCGGGATGTTAAACTCTTTCACGATTCGTTCTGCCTGTGTACCCTTACCGGCTCCAGGCAGTCCCATCAGAATTATATTCACGTCCATTCCCTCCGTCCCAAGAAGAAAAGCTTACAGAGGCTTTTCCGAAAAATACCAAGGTACTACTTGATGAACCCTTGATAGTGGCGCTTGATCAACTGGCTTTCAATCTGCTTCATCGTATCAAGAGAAACCCCGATGACGATCAAGAGTGAAGTACCACCGATGAAAATCGACTGTGGTAAATCGGCCAGCGAACTGAAGAAGAACGGCAAGATGGAGATTACCATCAAGAACATAGCGCCAGCCAGTGTCAGACGGTTCAACGTACGTGAAATGTACACCTCGGTGTTTTTACCAGGTCGGATACCAGGAATGTAACCGCCATTTTTCCTCATATTCTCCGCCATTTGCACAGGATTGATCTGTACAAAGGTGTAGAAATAAGTGAAACCAATGATCAAGATAGCGTAAAGTGCCATTCCGATTGGAGCATTTACCTGGAAGTTTTGATAGATCCAGTTGGCAAAGCCAGTACCGGAAGCATCAACCCAGAACTGCGCAATCGTCGATGGGAACATCACGAGCGAGACCGCGAAGATAACTGGAATTACACCTGCAGAGTTGACCTTCAAAGGAATATGAGTGGATTGACCACCATACATTTTGCGTCCAACAACGCGCTTGGCGTATTGCACAGGAATCTTACGCACACCTTGCTGCATAAAGATAACCCCGACAACAATGGCGAGGATCACCAAAAGGATGATCACTACCTTTACGATACTGAAGAAAAGATTTTGGGATGGATCAGCGAATTGCGTAGCGTAAATCGTGCCAATCCCGTTAGGAATGTTCGCGACGATACCCGCAACGATCAGGATCGAAATCCCGTTCCCGATACCCTTCTCCGTAATCTGTTCTCCCATCCACATCATGAAAGCTGTACCAGCCGTCAATGTCAACGCAATAAGTGCATAACTGCCAATCGATGTATCATTGAGCAATCCAGGCGCCATATTGTTGAAACCAATTGTCATCCCGACCGACTGAATCAAACCAAGAACAATCGTGAAGTAGCGAGTTACCGTAGCGATTTTGCGACGGCCAACTTCACCCTCACGCGCCCATTGCGTCAGCTTGGGCACAACGTCCATGGAGAGAAGCTGCATGATAATGGATGCTGTAATGTAAGGCATGATCCCCATTGCAAAAATCGAGAAGTTTTGCAGTGCTCCACCCGAGAAGGTGTTCAACAATCCCAACAGCTGGTTTGTGTTCTGCTGAAACAACTCGACGTTTACGTTAGGAACAGGAACAAATGTCCCAATCCGGAAGACAACCAGCATCATAAGAGTAAACAAGATCTTACGACGAAGGTCGCCTATCTTAAAAATGTTAGTGAATGACGCTAACATTAGATCACCTCGGTTGTTCCACCGACTTGAGCGATCTTCTCAGCAGCTGCACCGGAGAACTTGTGAGCTTTAACTGTAAGCTTCACTGTCAGTTCGCCATTAGCAAGGACTTTCACACCATCGCGGAGGGAGCTGATTACGCCAGTTGCCAAGAGCAACTCAGGTGTTACCACAGTGCCTTCCTCGAAACGGTTCAGTGCATCCAAGCTCACGATAGCGAACTCTTTACGACTGATGTTCGTGAAACCGCGCTTAGGCAGACGACGGAACAAAGGATTTTGACCACCCTCGAAGCCAAGGCGAACTCCGCCACCGGAACGAGCATTTTGACCTTTGTGACCTTTACCAGCAGTTTTACCAGTACCGCTACCAATACCGCGACCGATGCGTTTGCGAGTGTGACGAGAACCTTCTGCAGGTTGCAGTTCGTGCAATTTCATACGTTGCACCTCCTAACTGATTGAAATGCTTTTTACGCTTCTACTTCTTTCACTTCAACCAAGTGCTTCACTTTGAAAACCATACCGCGGATCGCAGCGTTATCTTCTTTCACCACGGACGAATTGATTTTGCGAAGACCCAGTGCTTTTACCGTATCTTTTTGATCGACAGTACGACCGATCAGGCTGCGTTTGAGGGTGATTTGCAATTTTGCCATGTTCATTCCCTCCTTATTAACCCAACAACTCGTCAACAGTCTTACCGCGCAATTTCGCGACATCTTCCGCTGTTTTGAGACGGCCGAGACCTTCCAGCGTAGCGTTGACCATGTTGATAGGATTGTTGGAACCAAGAGACTTACTCAGAATATCACCTACACCTGCCAGTTCGAGAACGGCACGAACAGGACCACCTGCGATTACACCAGTACCTGGTGCTGCAGGTTTCAGGAGTACTTTACCAGCGCCGAATTGGCAGAGGACTTGATGTGGTACAGTCGTTCCTCTCATCGGTACGCGGATCAATTTTTTCTTAGCGTCGTCAATCGCTTTGCGAATGGCGTCTGGTACTTCTTGAGCTTTACCCATACCGGCACCTACGTGGCCGTTACGGTCACCCACAACAACCAGGGCGCTGAAGCTCATGCGACGTCCACCTTTAACCGTCTTAGCTACGCGGTTAACGGCGACTACTTTTTCTTCGAGCTCTAATTTGCTAGGGTCGATACGCATTCCTTACCCTCCTTGTTGTTAGAATTGCAGACCAGCTTCACGAGCTGCTTCTGCCAGTGCTTTAATACGTCCATGATAGATGTAACCACCACGGTCAAAAATCACTTCAGTCGCACCTTTTTCTTGTGCACGCTTAGCGATCAGTGTGCCAACAGCCGTAGCAGCTTCCACATTAGCCCCGTTTTTCAGGCCAAGCTCTTTATCCAAAGAAGATGCAGATGCCAAAGTTACACCAGTTGCATCGTCAATCAGTTGAGCATAGATGTGTTTAGAAGAACGGAATACGTTCAGACGAGGGCGGATGGTAGAACCAATCACGCGTCTGCGAATTCGCAGGTGACGTTTTTTCCGAGCTTTGTTTTTATCAGCTTTCGTAAACATTAAGCGGCCTCCTTTCTCATGAAACTACGAAGCTTACTTACCTTTTTTACCTTCTTTACGACGAACCACTTCATCGCTGTACTTGATACCTTTACCTTTGTAAGGCTCAGGTTTGCGATGTGCGCGGATTTCAGCAGCGATTTGTCCTACGCGCTCTTTGCTGATCCCTTTAACCACCAAAGTGGTTTGGTTCGGTACATCGATTTCAATACCAGCTTCAGGTGTGATTTCCACTGGGTGAGAGAAACCGAGAGAAAGTGTAACTCCGCTGCCGCTTTTTGCAGCACGGTAACCTACACCGACCAGTTCCAAAGTACGAGTAAAGCCTTCCGATACACCTGTTACCATGTTGGCAACGAGTGCACGAGTTGTACCGTGCAGGGAACGGTGAAGTTTGTTGTCGCTAGGGCGCTCAATAACTACTTCATTCTCAGCGATGTTGATTTTGATATCTGGGTGAAAGCTACGAACGAGTTGACCCTTAGGGCCCTTTACCGTCAGCTCAGTTCCGTTCAGAGTGAGGGTAACGCCTGCAGGTACCACGATCGGTTTTCTACCGACACGAGACATGTGGTGCACCTCCTGTGCTTTTACAATCTATGAATTACCAAACGTATGCAAGAACTTCTCCACCAACGTGTGCCTGACGAGCTTGTTTGTCAGTCATAACACCAGTGGATGTAGAGATGATCGCGCAACCCAGTCCACCCAAAACCTTAGGCACTTCAGTGTTCTTAGCGTACACACGAAGACCAGGCTTGGAGATGCGTTTCAGACCTGTAATAACGCGTTCGTTGTTTTGGCCATATTTCAAGAATACACGGATAATCCCTTGTTTGTTGTCTTCAACAAACTCAGCATCGCGGATAAAGCCTTCTTCTTTCAGAATGCGCGCGATTTCCTTCTTGATTTGGGACGCCGGGATCTCCACTTTCTCGTGGCGAACCATGTTGGCGTTGCGAATGCGTGTCAACATATCTGCAATTGGATCAGTCATAACCATGAGAGAAAACCTCCTTCCCGTTTCAAATTACCAGCTTGCTTTTTTCACGCCTGGAATTTGACCTTTATAAGCAAGTTCACGGAAGCAAATACGGCAGAGTTTGAATTTGCGCAATACGGAGTGAGGACGTCCGCAACGCTCGCAACGAGTGTACGCGCGAACAGCAAACTTCGGCTGACGCTGTTGCTTGATGATCATTGATTTCTTTGCCACATTCTTCCCTCCTTACGAGTGGGTTTATTTACGGAATGGCATACCCATTTGAGTCAAAAGCTCACGAGCTTCCTCATCCGTTTTCGCGGAAGTAACGATAACGATGTCCATACCGCGCACTTTGTCAATTTTATCGTACTCGATCTCAGGGAAGATCAGTTGTTCCTTCAGACCGAGTGTGTAGTTACCGCGACCATCAAACGCTTTGGAAGAAATTCCGCGGAAGTCACGTACACGTGGAAGAGATACATTCATCAACTTGTCGAGGAAGTGGTACATACGCTCGCCGCGCAGAGTAACCTTCGCACCGATCGGCATACCTTCACGCAATTTGAAACCCGCGATGGATTTCTTCGCGCGAGTTACTACAGGCTTTTGACCAGCGATAATTTGCAGGTCTTCAACCGCAGTATCCAAGGCTTTAGCGTTAGCAACAGCTTCGCCAACACCCATGTTGATGATGATCTTTTCTACTTTCGGCACTTGCATGATGGAAGTGTAATTGAACTTGCTCATCAAGCTAGGCACGATTTCATTCGAATACTTTTCTTTCAGTCTTACTGCCATCTAGAACGTCCTCCTTTCCGACCTGACTACTTGTCGATTACTTCGCCAGATTTTTTCGCATACCGAACTTTTTTACCGTTATCCAACACTTTGTAACCGATGCGAGTTGCAGTTCCGGACTTCGGATCGATCAAAGCTACGTTGGAAACGTGAATCGGTGCTTCTTGGGTAACAATGCCGCCTTGCGGATTGGCTTGAGACGGACGGCTGTGTTTTTTCACGAGGTTGATACCTTCAACCAGAACGCGATCTTTTTTAGGATAGGCAGCGAGAACGCGACCTTTTTTCCCTTTGTCCTTGCCCGCATTTACGATAACAGTGTCGCCTTTTTTAACGTGCATCGCTTGGTGCACCTCCTATCGAACAAACTACCGAACTATTAAGCTTCAATTAGATAACCTCTGGAGCCAAAGAGATGATCTTCATGAAATCCTTGTCGCGGAGCTCACGAGCCACAGGTCCAAAGATACGAGTACCACGAGGGGATTGATCTTCTTTGATGACAACTGCTGCGTTTTCATCAAAACGAATGTAAGAACCGTCTGTACGGCGAACGCCGCTCACTGTACGTACTACAACCGCTTTAACTACTTGACCTTTCTTGACAACGCCGCCGGGTGTAGCGGATTTAACGGAGCATACAATAACATCACCGATGTTCGCCGTTTTGCGACCGGAACCACCCAGAACCTTGATGCACATGAGTTCCTTTGCACCGGAGTTGTCAGCAACAGCCAATCTCGTCTGAGTTTGGATCATTTACTGTTCCTCCTTTCGGAATTGATATCCGAAAATCTAACTTATACGATTACTGCCTCTTCGACGATACGTACCAAGCGGAAACGCTTGTCTTTGGACAATGGACGAGTTTCCATGATTTCCACGATGTCGCCCACTTTTGCCGTATTGTTCTCGTCGTGAGCCTTGAACTTTTTGGAGTATTTCACACGTTTGCCGTACAAAGTATGTTTCTTGTAAGTTTCAACAAGAACCACGATGGTTTTATCCATTTTGTCGGAAACGACGCGACCTACAACGGTTCGACGCATATTGCGATCTGCGGTCATCGTTCAAACCTCCTTCCTTAAATTAACCGATTCCCAATTCTCTCTGACGCAGGATGGTTTTCGCACGAGCAATATCCTTGCGTACTTGTTTGATGCGAGATGTGGTTTCGAGTTGACCGGTAGCCAACTGGAAACGAAGGTTGAACAACTCTTCTTTCAAAGAAACAACGTTTTGTTCGAGCTCGGCAGTGGTCAAATTACGGTACTCATTAGCCTTCATGTGCGTCACCACCCACTTCTTCACGCTTCACGAACTTGCACTTGATTGGCAGTTTGTGCATTGCCAAGCGCATTGCTTCGCGAGCGACTTCTTCAGGTACGCCAGCAAGTTCAAACATGATCTTGCCTGGTTTCACTACCGCTACCCATTTCTCAGGAGAACCTTTACCGGAACCCATCCGTACTTCGAGCGGTTTTTGTGTTACTGGTTTATCAGGGAAGATTTTAATCCATACTTTACCGCCACGTTTGATATAACGTGTCATCGCGATACGGGCAGCCTCGATTTGACGGTTGGTTACCCAAGATGGTTCTACTGCTTGCAATCCGTATTCACCGAACGCAACAGTGGTACCGCCTTTTGCGTTACCGGCCATTTTCCCGCGGTGTTGTTTACGGTGTTTCACGCGTTTTGGCGTCAACATGATTACTTGCCTCCTTCCTCAGTAGCGACGTTCTTTCTCGCTGGAAGGACTTCTCCACGATAGATCCACACTTTAACACCGATGCGACCATAAGTGGTATGTGCTTCAGCAGTACCGTAGTCGATATCAGCGCGTAGTGTATGAAGCGGAACAGTACCTTCGCTATATCCTTCAGAACGTGCGATGTCAGCGCCGCCCAGACGACCGCTTACCAAGGTTTTGATACCTTTTGCACCAGAGCGCAGCGTACGAGTGATCGATTGCTTTTGCGCACGGCGGAAAGAAATGCGGTTTTCTAATTGGCGAGCAATATTTTCAGCTACCAGAGTAGCATCCAGGTCAGGACGTTTTACTTCGTTGATATTGATATGAACGCGTTTGCCAGTCAGTTCAGTCAAGGATTTACGCAGAACTTCTACTTCTGCTCCACCTTTACCAATTACCATACCAGGCTTAGCGGTGTGAATCGTAACGTTCACGCGATTTGCAGCGCGCTCGATTTCGATCGTGGATACTGCAGCATCTTTTAGACGCCCTTTTACAAACTTGCGGATTTTCAGGTCTTCGTGCAACAGTGTTGCGAAGTCCTTGTCAGCGTACCATTTGGACTCCCAGTCACGAATGACACCGATCCGAAGTCCTACCGGGCTTACCTTTTGACCCACACGTAATCCCTCCTTCTTATTTCTCGTTTAGTACCACTGTGATGTGGCTCGTGCGTTTATGGATGCGGCTAGCGCGACCCATAGCGCGCGGACGGAAACGCTTCAGCGTAGGACCTTGGTCTACGAAGATTTTGCTCACTACCAGGCTGTTTGGATCCAGCTCATAGTTGTGCTCAGCGTTTGCAATAGCCGACTTCAGGAGTTTTTCTACTACAGGAGATGCTGCTTTAGGCGTGTGTTTCAGGATCGCCAAAGCCTCACCTACTTGCTTGCCTCTGATCAAGTCTACCACGAGGCGGACTTTACGAGACGCGATGCGAATATTGCGAGCAACTGCTTTTGCTTCCATCTTTGTACCTCCTCTCTGTCAAGAGAAAATTAGCGCTTCTTGGACTTCTTGTCGTTGTCGACGTGACCCTTGAAGGTACGAGTTGGTGCGAATTCACCCAATTTATGGCCAACCATGTCTTCCGAAACGTATACAGGTACGTGTTTGCGGCCATCGTACACTGCAAACGTGTGTCCTACGAAATCAGGGAAGATGGTGGATCGACGAGACCAGGTTTTGATCACGCGTTTCTCGTTCTTTTCATTCTGCTCGACAACTTTTTTCATCAAATGGTCATCCACGAAAGGACCCTTTTTCAAGCTTCGTCCCATTAGTGAACCTCCCTTCGCCAAAGGCGTTCGGTTATTGTATCAGCCTACCTTATTTCTTGCGACGGCGGATGATGTACTGATCGGATTTATTCTTTTTCTTGCGAGTCTTGAGACCCAAAGTGGGTTTACCCCAAGGAGTAACAGGTGCTTTACGTCCGATTGGAGCGCGGCCTTCACCACCACCGTGTGGGTGATCGTTAGGGTTCATTACGCTACCGCGAACAGTTGGGCGCTTACCCAGCCAGCGGGAACGTCCTGCTTTACCGATGTTCAGCAGCTCATGATCTTGGTTTCCTACTTGACCGATGGTTGCACGGCATACGTTATGAATGCGGCGTGTTTCACCGGAAGAAAGACGTACGATTACGAACTCCCCGTCACGACCCAGCAATTGAGCGGAAGTACCAGCAGCGCGAACCAATTGGCCACCTTTGCCTGGTTTCAGCTCGATGTTGTGGATAGTTGTACCTACAGGGATTTTTTCCAGAGGCAGTGCGTTACCGATTTTGATGTCGGCATCTGCGCCGGAAACAATCTCGTCGCCCACTTTCAAGTTATGTGGAGCGATGATATAACGCTTTTCACCGTCAGCATAGTTGATCAAAGCAATGTTAGCGGAACGGTTTGGATCGTATTCGATAGTAGCTACACGACCTACGATACCGTCCTTATTGCGTTTGAAGTCGATGATGCGGTATTTGCGTTTATGCCCGCCACCTTGATGACGTACTGTAATTCTACCTTGGTTGTTGCGTCCAGCTTTTTTGCTCAGAGGCGCCAACAAGGATTTCTCAGGAGTTGAAGTCGTGATCTCCTCAAAAGTAGAAACAGTCATTTGGCGACGAGAAGGAGAAGTCGGTTTAAACTTTTTAATACCCATGTTAATACCCTCCTTTTCGGGAATCGTCGAGATTATACGCCCTCGTAGAAGGTCAGGTCTTTGCTGTCATCAGTCAGCTTAACGATCGCTTTCTTCCACTCAGAAGTATAACCGGAGTATTTTCCATAGCGTTTTGGTTTCGCAGGTACGCGGATAGTGTTCACTGCAGCAACCTTTACGCCAAAAATCTTTTCAACTACTTGCTTGATTTCTGTCTTGTTGGCTTTAAGAGGTACTTCGAAAACGTACTTCTTCTCTGCCATCATGTCAGTGGTGCGCTCCGTAATGATAGGGCGCTTAAGGACATCATGAAGGCTCTTCATTAGGCGAGCACCTCCTCTACTTTCGCAACCGCGTCTTTCGTCACGATTACTTTATCATGCGCTACCAGATCCAGAACGTTAATGCCTGCAGCATCTACGAACTTAGCACCTGGGATGTTACGGGAAGAGAGCGCTACGTTTTGATCATACTCGGAAGTAACGATCAGTACTTTGCGATCTGCTTTCAAGCTGTTCAGAACAGCTGTCATTTCTTTTGTTTTTGGAGCTGTGAAGTTCAGAGCATCCAAAACGAGCAATTCGTTGTTTTGAACTTTTGTCGAGAGTGCAGATTTCAGAGCCAAACGACGAACTTTACGGTTCAGTTTGTAACCGTATTTGCGCGGAGTTGGTCCGAAAACAACACCGCCACCTTTCCATTGCGGAGAGCGAATGGAACCTTGGCGTGCACGACCTGTACCTTTTTGGCGCCATGGCTTGCGGCCACCACCACGTACTTCAGAACGGTTCTTTACATCGTGTGTACCTTGGCGTTGGGACGCTTGTTGCATCACGATCGCATCGTACAGAACTGCGCTGTTAGGTTCAATCCCAAATACGCTGTCTGCCAGATCGATTTCGCCAACTTGAGAACCGGTTTGGTTATAAAGAGCTACTTTCGGCATGTCAGTTCCTCCTTTCCTTACTAGTTCTTCTTGACTGCCGTCGAAACCAGTACGCAACTGTTTTTCGGTCCTGGTATGGAGCCTTTAACGAGAATCAGATTGCGATCTGCGATGACTTTTACTACTTCCAGGTTTTGAATGGTAACATTGTCGCCACCCATTTGACCTGGCAGTGTTTGGCCTTTGAATACGCGAGCTGCATCGACAGAACCCAGGGAACCTGGACCGCGATGGTAACGCGAACCGTGAGCCATTGGACCGCGGGATTGATTGTGACGTTTGATCGATCCTTGGAATCCTTTACCCTTGGTTACACCAGCTACGTCTACGATATCTCCCTCAGCGAAAATATCTGCTTTCAACTCTTGACCTACCTCGAAGTCTCCGAGGTTCACACCGCGAATTTCGCGAACGAAGCGCTTAGGTGCAGTGTTAGCTTTCGCTGCATGGCCTTTTTCCGGCTTGTTAGCGCGCTGTTCTTTTTTATCTTCAAAGCCGATTTGAATTGCTTCGTAACCGTCATTCTCCAGATCTTTCTTTTGGAGAACTACGTTAGAACCAGCTTCGATGACCGTTACAGCGATCGCTGTTCCGTTCGGACCAAAAACTTGAGTCATTCCAAGTTTTTTACCTAAGATTCCTTTGGTCATTTGTGCCACCTCCTGTACATATTTCACAAAAACAGTATTGTTGTATCAAGTCCCTACCGATGCGCAGGGGTGCCATTTCAGGGGTTTGTTGCTTGTGGTAACACGCTCATCAAGACAACGGCTGCGCGTGTATCGCGTTTGGGACTTTACAGTTTGATCTCGATATCTACACCAGATGGCAGATCCAGACGCATCAAAGCATCTACTGTTTGTGGTGTAGGGTTCAAGATGTCGATCAAACGTTTGTGTGTACGCATCTCGAATTGCTCGCGAGAATCTTTGTACTTGTGCACCGCGCGCAGGATTGTGTAAACTGCTTTTTCCGTAGGAAGCGGGATTGGACCGGATACATTTGCACCGGAACGCTTAGCAGTGTCTACAATTTTTTCTGCAGACTGATCGAGGATTTTGTGATCATACGCTTTCAAACGAATACGAATCTTTTGCTTTGCCATTTGAGTCCCTCCTTTTTCGCCCATTTTCTAAACAGACATTTCTCCGTGGAAATATCCTGCACCCCGGTCATGGCAAAGGGGCCGGGTGTGTCAGCAACCTCCCACATCATCGCAAGTCCATGACCAACATTACATATTGTACTAAAATCTATTGGGCAACGCAAGTTTTTTCTGTGTTTCCCGCAATATTTTTGTACAAGCAAGTCTCGTTGCAAGACTCACCTTGCCTATAATACAGATTTAACTCTAGAAAGGCAAGCGGGATTCCCTGCCAACTCCTGGCCTTACCTTCCTATAATAGAAAGAAACCGTTATACTAGGATGGAATGTGTGAGTAAAGGAGGTCTTTACAGATGTCTGATTGGAGCAAAACACCTTATGAATTGATTGGTGGAGCAGAAGTACTGGCTCGCCTTGTTGATACCTTTTATGATCTGGTAAAGCAGCACCCGGATATTTCTCCGCTTTTTCCTGAGGATTTTACTGAAGTGAAGGAAAGGCAGTATCAGTTCCTTACACAGTTTCTCGGGGGCCCTACCTTGTATACCGAAAAGCATGGCCATCCGATGCTAAGAGCCCGCCACCTTCGCTTCCCTATTGGCACTGTCCAGGCAGAAGCATGGCTGGCTTGTATGAAGGAAGCGATGGATCGAACGGGGCTGGAAGGTGAAATTCGAGATCATATCTTTGATCGTCTTCGCATCACTGCGCATCATATGGTTAACCAGTGGGAGCAAGCGTAAGCAGAAACACAAAAGCGTAGGGGCGATCCCTACGCTTTTGTCGTCGATTCAACAGGTGAGCCGATAGCTGGCTGTGGTATTTTTTTTGACCCCAGATATACGCCCAGCACAATCATAAATAACGCAAGCAGATGTACCAGCTGCAACCGTTCACCCAGAAAGATCGCAGCAAACACCAAGCTGGCAAGCGGCATGCCATTTAAAAAGATAGCCGTCCGGCTTGCTCCGAGCTGTCGTATGCCATAATTCCAGCCCAGCGTACCTAAAGCGGAAGAAAAGACGGCTGAAGCCAGGATGACCAGCCACTGAAATCCGCTAATATCGATATTCATATAATAAGAAACAGGTTGATCCACCAATGCCACCGACCAGAGAAATACCATGCCAAACACCTGGGCCAGTGCCGTGATCAACAATACAGGAACACCACGAATCACCAGCTTGCGAATCAACAGTCCGCCTGTAACATACATTAGCATGGAGAAAAACATAATGGCATCGCCCACGCCGTTCATCTGTACAGCACCATGCTGCGAGATGACAACAATCAAAACCCCCGAAAATCCAACCCCAATTCCCAAAGCCTTTCTCCAGGTCATCCCCTCTCCCAAAAACAGCATCGCAAGCAGTCCAGTTGCCAATGGATTGAGACCGAGAATGAGTGACCCGTTGCCAGCCGTAGTATACTGCACGCCAATCGTCATGGTGATTTGATGAAGCGCGATCGATGTCGCCCCCACTCCAGCTAGCAGTATCCAATCCACCTTGGAAAGTCGTAAACTCTTGTGGTACGCCGCAATAACCGGAAGAAAACAAGCAGCTGCAAGCGTCATGCGCAATGATGAGACAAATAATGGCGGAAATGTAGTCAAGTATTTGACCATTACAACATTAAGACCCCAGAAAGTGACCACAACGGCCAGCATAAGGAATAATAGGCCTTCTTTATTCTTCATATGTGTTATCCCCAATCCAAATCAATGTTGGTATTGTAGCACAACACGCTTGTCACCTGCTGTAGAATCATTTAGATCACAGTTATTGAAAAAATCGATCAATCCAAGCATGAAAAAAAGACCCGACAACCATAAAGCTGTCGGGTCTCTCTTGTATAGGCAATTAAGCTTCGATGGAAGCTACTACGCCTGCACCTACTGTACGGCCACCTTCGCGGATCGCGAAACGAGTACCTTGTTCCATCGCTACTGGAGCGATCAGTTCAACGGTGAACTCAGTGTTGTCGCCAGGCATGATCATTTCAACGCCTTCTGGCAGTTGGATGATACCTGTAACGTCAGTTGTACGGAAGTAGAATTGTGGACGGTAGTTAGCAAAGAAAGGAGTGTGACGTCCGCCCTCTTCTTTGGACAGAACGTAAACTTCTGCTTTGAACTTGGTGTAAGGCTTAACGGAACCTGGTTTCGCCAAGCATTGTCCACGCTCGATATCTTTACGGTCAACACCGCGCAGCAAAGCACCGATGTTGTCACCAGCTTGAGCGGAATCCAGCAATTTGCGGAACATCTCAACGCCAGTTACAGTGGAAGTTTTTGTTTCTTCAGCCAGACCGATGATCTCAACTGGGTCACCAACTTTAACAATACCGCGCTCTACGCGACCAGTAGCAACAGTACCACGACCAGTGATCGTGAACACGTCCTCTACAGGCATCAAGAAAGGCTTGTCAGTTGCGCGCTCAGGAGTTGGGATGTAGCTGTCAACAGCTTCCATCAGTTCAACAACTTTTTGAGCCCATTCGCCAGTTGGATTGTCCAAAGCTTCTTTAGCAGAACCTTTGATTACTGGAGTATCGTCACCTGGGAACTCATATTGAGACAACAGGTCACGGATTTCCATTTCAACCAGTTCCAGCAACTCTTCATCGTCTACCATGTCGCATTTGTTCATGAATACTACGATGTAAGGTACGCCTACTTGTTTGGAGAGCAGGATGTGCTCGCGAGTTTGTGGCATAGGGCCATCAGCTGCGGATACAACCAGGATCGCTCCGTCCATTTGAGCAGCACCAGTAATCATGTTTTTCACATAGTCCGCGTGACCAGGGCAGTCAACGTGAGCATAGTGACGGTTCTCAGTTTCGTACTCAACGTGAGAAGTGTTGATTGTGATACCGCGCTCTTTTTCCTCAGGAGCAGCATCGATCGCAGCATAGTTCATAGCTTTTGCATTACCTTTTTGCGCCAATACAGTAGTGATGGCAGCAGTCAGGGTAGTTTTACCGTGGTCAACGTGACCAATGGTACCGATGTTAACGTGCGGTTTATTACGCTCAAATGTTTCTTTTGCCATGAGAGCTAAAGCCTCCTTAAATATAAGGGTTTTATAGTTGGTAGAAAGGTTTACCCTACCTCAGGTTTCCCTTCCATATTGTAAACCTTTCTGGTTTCCAAATAAAGTCGTACTCGGAAATTATTCGCCTTTGGATTTCTTGATGATCTCTTCAGCGATGAACTTCGGTACTTCTTCGTAATGGTCAATTTCCATCGAGTAGGTTCCGCGACCTTGGGTACGGGAACGAAGTACAGTGGAGTAGCCGAACATCTCGGACAGCGGCACCATTGCACGGATTGCTTGTGCGTTTGCACGAGCTTCCATACCTTCGATGCGACCACGGCGGGAGTTCAGGTCACCCATAACGTCGCCCATGTACTCTTCAGGCATAACGACTTCTACTTTCATGATTGGCTCAAGAATGACAGCGCCACATTTTTTCGCAGCTTCTTTCAGAGCAAGGGAACCTGCTACTTTAAACGCCATCTCGGAGGAGTCAACGTCATGGTAGCTACCGTCTACGATAGTAGCTTTGATATCAACCAGCGGGAAGCCGGCGATAACACCATTTTTCATTGCTTCTTCGATACCAGCTTGAACAGCCGGGATGTATTCTCTTGGTACTACACCACCGACGATTTTGTTCTCAAACTGGAAGCCTTGACCTGGTTCGAGCGGAGCAAACTCAACCCAAACGTGACCGTATTGACCACGACCACCGGATTGACGAACGAATTTACCTTCCACTTTCGCTTGACTGCGGAATGTCTCGCGATAAGCTACCTGTGGAGCTCCTACGTTCGCTTCTACTTTGAACTCACGCTTCATGCGGTCAACGATGATCTCCAGGTGAAGCTCACCCATACCGGAAATGATCGTTTGACCAGTTTCTTCATCCGTACGAGTTCTGAACGTTGGATCCTCTTCAGACAGCTTGGACAGGGCAATACCCATCTTGTCTTGGTCTGCTTTGGATTTTGGTTCGATCGCAACGGAGATAACTGGCTCTGGGAATACCATGGACTCCAGGATTACAGGAGCCTTTTCATCACACAGAGTATCACCAGTTGTCGTATCTTTCAAACCTACTGCCGCAGCGATGTCACCGGAATAAACCGTTTGGATTTCTTCGCGGTGGTTTGCGTGCATTTGCAGGATGCGTCCTACACGCTCACGTTTGCCTTTGGTAGAGTTCAATACGTAGGAACCGGAGTTCAGCACACCAGAATACACGCGGAAGAAAGTCAGGCGGCCAACGTACGGGTCGGTCATGATCTTGAACGCAAGAGCGGAGAACGGACCGTTGTCGTCCGCTGGACGAGTCACTTCATCTTCGGAGTCTGGCAAAGTACCTTTAATCGCAGGGATATCCACTGGAGATGGCAGGTACGAAACTACGTTATCCAGCATAGGTTGAACACCTTTGTTACGGTATGAAGAACCGCACATTACTGGAACGATTTTTACTTCAATAGTACCTTTGCGCAGTGCTGCACGAATTTCATCGTTCGTCAGCTCTTCGCCTTCGAGGTACTTCATCATCAATTCTTCATCTTGTTCTGCAGCTGCTTCAACAAGCGCCATACGAAGCTCTTCGCACTTGTCTTTCAGGTCAGCTGGAATATCTACAGAGTCAGATGTTTTACCCAGGTCATCCGTATAGATGATTGCCTTCATCTCAATGAGGTCAACCATACCTTTGAACTGGTCTTCAGCACCGATTGGATATTGGATCGCAACTGGATTAGCACCCAAGCGAGATTTGATCTGCTCCAAGCACATATCGAAGTTAGCGCCGATAATATCCATCTTGTTAATGTAGCAAACACGCGGAACACCGTATTTGTCAGCTTGACGCCATACGGTTTCAGTCTGTGGCTCTACACCGCCTTTTGCATCAAAAACGGTAACCGCACCGTCAAGAACGCGCAAGGAGCGCTCAACTTCAACAGTGAAGTCTACGTGTCCAGGCGTATCGATGATGTTGATTCGATGGCCTTTCCACTGAGCAGTAGTAGCAGCAGAAGTGATGGTGATACCGCGCTCTTGTTCTTGTTCCATCCAGTCCATGGTTGCAGCACCTTCGTGCGTCTCACCAATTTTGTGAACGCGACCGGTGTAGAACAGAATACGCTCAGTCGTGGTCGTCTTACCAGCATCAATATGAGCCATGATACC
Organism: Brevibacillus sp. AY1; assembly: GCF_029870785.1. NCBI lineage: Bacteria > Bacillati > Bacillota > Bacilli > Caryophanales > Paenibacillaceae > Brevibacillus > Brevibacillus sp. AY1. Next base: position 32,570 of record NZ_JAFLPN010000024.1, on the reverse strand, counting down.
GATATTACGCGTATTCGGCAAAGAGAACTCGCGAGCCATTAGGTGTGCTCCTTCCATACTCGAGTGTAAACAGATAAGGGTGTCCAAAACAGACACCCGTTTTGGATTCTACCAACGATAGTGTGCAAACGCTTTGTTTGCTTCAGCCATTTTGTGCGTGTCTTCACGTTTTTTCACAGCTGCACCAGTGTTGTTAGCTGCATCCATGATTTCGTTAGCCAGACGTTGTTCCATCGTTTTCTCACCGCGGTTACGGGAGTAGTTCACCATCCAACGCAGACCAAGAGTGGTGCGGCGCTCTGGTTTTACTTCGATTGGAACTTGGTAGTTGGCACCACCTACACGGCGAGCTTTTACTTCCAGTACTGGCATTACGTTTTTCAGTGCTTCTTCAAACACTTCCATCGGATTGCGACCTGTGCGCTCCTGAATGATGTCAAATGCGTTGTAGAGAATATTTTGAGCTACACCGCGTTTACCATCCAACATCAGACGGTTAATCAGACGAGTAACCAGTTTGCTGTTGTGAATTGGATCAGGCAGCACGTCACGTCGAGCTACAGGACCTTTACGAGGCATCGTATTCCCTCCTTCTTTTCGATATAAATCTACGCCACTTCACAGGCGCTTTCTTATTTCTTTTTCGCAGCTGCAGCTGCTTGACCTGGCTTCGGACGTTTAGTACCGTATTTGGAACGACCTTGTTTACGGTTGTTCACACCAGCAGTGTCAAGTGCACCACGAACGATATGGTAGCGTACCCCTGGCAAGTCTTTTACACGACCGCCGCGCACCAGCACGACGCTATGCTCTTGCAGGTTGTGGCCGATACCACCGATGTAAGCTGTTACCTCGATTCCGTTAGTCAAACGCACACGAGCGTATTTACGCAACGCGGAGTTCGGTTTTTTCGGAGTCATGGTACCTACACGAGTGCAAACACCACGTTTTTGAGGAGAGCTTTGGTTGGTTTGGCTTTTCTTGAAGCTGTTGTACCCTTTTTGAAGAGCTGGGGACTTCGACTTCACAACCTTATCCTCGCGACCTTTACGCACCAATTGGTTAATTGTAGGCATGATGTTACCTCCCTTCTTAATACCCAATCTCAAGACCACAGATCCAGGTGAGTCATTTTGAGGTCAAATAGAAAGTTCTTGTCCAGTATTACGCAACGTGTAATAACCAAACAAAAACATCGTTAACCACTTTTTTTAATCGCGGCCGTTGCCGCTCCCACTTCGATCCCGCACGCCTTGCCTAATCGGCGCATGGAATCCACATGGATGACTGGCACACCCTTCTCTTTGCAAAGGAGCTCGACTTTTTGGGTCAAACGCCGATCAGCATCATTCGCGATATATACCGCTTCAACCTGTTGGTTTTCCACGGCTTTAATCGTTTGCTTGATTCCGATGGTTAACTCCTTGGCCCGCTCTACTTTTTCATAAGACATGATGATCATATCCTCCAAAGTACAGATGTCAGGCACACTTGAATATAATAGCAGGTAGGCTATTAGATGTCAATGCCCGTATACTAAAAAATTTAGTTAGGAAAACGTCCGCCATAAGACGGACGTTTTTCCTGGTTTACTCTACAGAAACGGCTTCTTGTTGCTCTTTTTCAGCTGCTTCTGCTTCATATTCAGCCACACTGGACACTTTGATATTGCGATAACGGTTCATACCAGTACCTGCTGGAACCAGTTTACCGATAATCACGTTCTCTTTCAGACCTAGCAGACGGTCTACCTTGCCTTTGATAGCAGCATCGGTCAGTACGCGAGTTGTTTCCTGGAAGGATGCAGCCGACAGGAAGGAGTCTGTCTCCAGGGATGCTTTTGTAATCCCCAAGAGAACCGGACGACCCACAGCTGGACTTTTTCCTTCAAGAAGTACTTTCGTGTTCGCTTGCTCAAATTCTGGAACTTCCACATAAGAGCCAGGCAACAGGTCAGTATCTCCACTGTCAATAACTCGCAGCTTGCGAAGCATCTGACGGATCATTACTTCGACGTGCTTGTCATTAATTTCCACACCCTGCATACGGTACACTTTTTGCACCTCTTGCAAAATGTAGTTGGATACACCGCGCATGCCGCGAACCTTCAGCATTTCTTTCGGGTCAACGGAACCTTCCGTGAGCTCATCCCCTGCATTCAGCTTCGTACCAACAGATACCTTGATACGTGCACCGTATGGAGCAGCGTACACTTTGTTTTCCGCTTCGCCTTGTACTTCGATTTCACGACGGTCTTTTACTTCACGAATGTCGACGACTTCCCCGTCGATTTCAGAAATAACCGCTTGACCTTTCGGATTGCGCGCTTCGAACAACTCCTGAATACGCGGCAAACCTTGGGTAATATCGTCTCCGGCAACCCCACCGGTATGGAACGTACGCATGGTCAGCTGTGTTCCAGGTTCCCCGATGGACTGAGCCGCGATAATTCCTACCGCTTCGCCCACTTCCACTTCGGCACCTGTTGCCAGGTTACGACCGTAGCACAGTTTGCAGACTCCATGAGGAGTGCGGCAAGCCAGTACGTTGCGAATATATACTTCTGTGATGCCTTCTTTTTCGATATACTCGGCAACCTCTTCCGAGATTTCCTCGTTGCGACCCACGATAACTTCTTTTGTTACCGGATGGCGCAGAGTCTCAAAGCATGTACGGCCGACAAGTCGATCTGACAGCTTTTCAATCTCTTCCTTACCATCTTTGATCGCCGAAACACGAATACCTTTGTCGGTTCCGCAATCTTTTTCGCGAACGATCACGTCTTGGGCAACGTCTACCAGACGACGAGTCAGATAACCCGAGTCCGCTGTACGCAGCGCCGTATCGGCGAGACCTTTACGCGCACCATGCGTGGAGATAAAGTACTCCAATACGGTCAGACCTTCACGGAAGTTGGATTTGATCGGCAACTCGATGATTCGTCCGGACGGGTTGGCCATCAGACCGCGCATACCAGCCAACTGAGTAATCTGGGATACGTTACCACGGGCACCGGAGTTCGCCATCATGAAGATTGCGTTGAACTTATCCATCGACTTCATCAGGACTTCGGTTACTTCATCCTTGGCTTTTGACCAGATGGAGATTACGCGGTCATAGCGCTCGTCTTCAGTGATCAAACCGCGACGGAACTGCGTCATGACAGTCGCAACCTTTTGGTCAGCTTCATCAAGAATTTCTTTCTTCTTCTCAGGCACCACGATGTCCGCTACGGCAATCGTAATACCTGCTTTTGTGGAGTACGTAAAGCCCAGTTCCTTGATCTTGTCAAGAATCATGGAGGTTTTCATCGTACCGAAGCGACGGAAGCACTCGGAGATGATCGTACCCAGGAAGCCCTTTTTCACTGCGCCGCTATCCGGGAGATTCTTGATGAACTCCTTCACATCGACGCCTTTTTCAAAAATGAAGTACTGGTCTGGCACCATGTTTTGCAGATTGCTCTTGGTCGGTTCGTTAATGAACGGCAAATCCGCAGGGAAAATTTCATTGAAAATCACTTTACCTGCAGTGGTAACCAGTAGTGCTTCCTCTTGTTTCTCAGTGAAGCTGGTTTTGCTCAGGCGCTTAGCCGGCAATGCGATACGCGTATGCAGGCTGATAAAGCCTTGTTGATATGCCGCAATCGCATCATGCGGATCACGATAAACGGTACCTTCCCCTTTTTCGCCTTCGCGCTCCAATGTCAGGTAGTACGAACCAAGTACCATGTCCTGAGATGGAGTAACGACCGGCTTACCATCTTTCGGGTTCAGGATGTTTTGAGCTGCCAGCATGAGGATGCGAGCTTCTGCTTGCGCCTCAGCAGACAACGGAACGTGAACAGCCATCTGGTCCCCGTCGAAGTCCGCGTTGTAAGCGGTACATACGAGTGGGTGCAGACGAATCGCACGACCTTCCACCAATACAGGTTCAAAAGCCTGGATACCCAGACGGTGCAAGGTGGGGGCGCGGTTCAAGAGCACTGGATGCTCACGAATCACGTCTTCGAGTACGTCCCAAACCTCTGGTTGAACGCGCTCGACCTTGCGTTTTGCGCTCTTGATGTTGTGAGCGAGTCCTTTGGAGACCAGCTCTTTCATCACGAACGGCTTGAACAGCTCCAATGCCATTTCCTTCGGCAAACCGCACTGATACATTTTCAGGTTCGGTCCGACAACGATAACGGAACGACCGGAGTAGTCAACGCGTTTACCCAAGAGGTTTTGACGGAAACGACCTTGCTTACCTTTCAGCATGTGGCTGAGAGATTTCAAAGGACGGTTTCCAGGACCTGTTACCGGACGACCACGGCGTCCGTTATCGATCAACGCATCGACAGCTTCCTGCAGCATGCGTTTTTCGTTTTGTACGATAATGTCAGGAGCACCCAGCTCCAGGAGACGCTTCAAACGGTTGTTCCGGTTGATCACGCGACGATACAGGTCGTTCAGGTCGGAGGTAGCGAAACGTCCACCATCCAGCTGAACCATCGGGCGAAGCTCCGGTGGAATAACCGGCAGTACATCCAGCACCATCCAGTCAGGGTGGTTGCCGGAGTTGCGGAATGCCTCCAGCACTTCAAGGCGCTTGATCGCGCGATTGCGACGCTGTCCTTGAGCTGTTTTCAGGTCTTCCTTCAGCGTTTCCACGTCTTTGTCCAAGTCGATTTCAGCCAGCAGACGCTTGATCGCTTCTGCACCCATCATCGCTTGGAAAGAATGTCCGTATTTCTCACGATAATTGCGATACTCTTTTTCGGAGAGCAGCTGCTTCTTATCGAGCGGGGTATCACCTGGATCCGTGACTACATAAGATGCAAAATAAATCACTTCTTCCAGGGAACGCGGGGACATGTCGAGAACCAAGCCCATACGGCTAGGAATCCCTTTGAAGTACCAGATGTGAGAGACTGGGGCAGCCAGTTCAATATGCCCCATCCGCTCACGGCGTACTTTGGCGCGAGTCACTTCCACGCCACAACGATCGCACACGACACCTTTATAACGAACGCGCTTGTATTTTCCGCAATGGCACTCCCAGTCCTTGGTTGGTCCAAAGATGCGTTCGCAGAACAAGCCGTCTTTTTCCGGTTTCAATGTACGGTAGTTGATCGTCTCCGGCTTCTTCACTTCCCCGAAAGACCACGAACGGATCTTATCGGGGGAAGCCAAGCCGATCTTCATATATTCGAAGTTGTTCACGTCTATCACAGGGCGTTACCTCCCTTTGTACCGGAATCTTACTCTGCTTCCGAGCTTCCACCTTCAAGCACGAGGTTCAGCTTTTCGCCATTGCCCTCATCCTCGTCTTCCATTTCTCGCATTTCAATCTCCTGCTCGTCACCGGACAGGATTTTCACGTCCATACCCAAGCTTTGCAGTTCCTTGATCAATACCTTGAACGACTCTGGAACGCCTGGCTCCGGTACGTTTTCTCCCTTGACGATCGCTTCGTACGTCTTCACGCGACCGACCACATCATCCGACTTGACGGTGAGGATCTCCTGCAAGGTGTAGGCTGCACCGTAAGCTTCCAATGCCCAAACCTCCATCTCCCCGAAACGCTGTCCGCCAAATTGAGCTTTACCACCCAATGGCTGCTGGGTAACGAGAGAGTATGGTCCGGTAGAACGGGCATGAATCTTGTCGTCTACCAAGTGAGCCAGTTTCAGCATGTATACGCACCCGACTGTTACACGACGATCAAACGGTTCACCTGTACGACCATCGTACAGGATGGTTTTACCGTCGCGGTCCAAGCCGGCTTCTTCCAAGGTTTCAAATACTTCGTGCTGACGCGCTCCGTCGAATACCGGCGTAGCGACGTGGATACCCAGAAGCTTAGCCGCCATACCGAGGTGAGTCTCCAATACCTGACCAATGTTCATACGAGAAGGTACGCCCAATGGGTTGAGTACGATCTCTACTGGAGAACCATCTGGCAGGAATGGCATATCTTCCTCAGGCATGATACGGGCAATAACCCCTTTGTTACCGTGGCGTCCCGCCATTTTGTCACCCACGGAGATTTTCCGTTTTTGGGCGATGTAGACACGGACGAGTTGGTTGACGCCCGGAGGCAATTCATCGCCGTTTTCACGTGTGAACACCTTGACGTCTACGATGATTCCGGAACCACCATGAGGTACACGCAGAGAAGTATCGCGAACCTCGCGAGCTTTCTCACCGAAAATCGCATGGAGGAGACGTTCTTCTGCTGTCAGTTCAGTCACACCTTTAGGCGTCACTTTACCCACCAGAATGTCGCCGTCCTGGATCTCCGCACCTACGCGAACAATCCCACGTTCGTCCAGATTTTTCAGAGCGTCTTCACCCACGTTCGGAATATCACGTGTGATTTCTTCCGGACCGAGCTTGGTATCGCGAGCTTCAGACTCGTACTCTTCAATATGGATAGACGTGTACACGTCATCCTTCACCAGTTTTTCACTCAGCAAAATCGCATCTTCGTAGTTGTATCCTTCATAGGTCATAAACGCGACAATCACGTTGCGTCCGAGAGCCAATTCGCCCTTTTCTGTGGACGGACCGTCACCAACGATATCTCCTTTTTCAATCCAATCACCGCGATTCACGATCGGGCGTTGGTTGACGCAAGTACCTTGGTTGGAACGGATAAACTTGTGCAATTTGTACTTGTCGAGATCACCAGCAACTTGCTTGCCGTCGATCTCTTTGTAACGACGGATCCAAATTTCGCGAGCTGTTACACGTTCAACTTGACCAGGATGCTTCGCCACGATCGCGACTCCAGAGTCTTGTGCTGCTTTGTGCTCCATACCGGTACCGACAAACGGTGCCTGCGGAATCAAAAGCGGAACAGCCTGCCGCTGCATGTTGGAACCCATCAACGCGCGGTTTGCGTCATCGTTCTCGAGGAACGGGATGAGCGCAGTCGCGACAGAAACAACCTGTTTCGGCGATACGTCCATGAAGTCTACCTTATCGCGTGGAACGCTCAGGATTTCACCTTTGCGTCGGCAAATAACCATGTCATTGACGAAACGACCGTCATCATCGAGTGGTTGGTTCGCCTGTGCGACGTTGAAGACATCCTCTTCGTCCGCAGTCAGGTAGCTGATGTCAGTAAGAACAAATCCTGTTTCCGGATCGACTTTACGGCGAGGTGTTTCGATAAAGCCGTAATCGTTGATTCGCGCAAACGAAGACAGGGAGTTAATCAAACCAATGTTTGGACCCTCCGGCGTCTCAATCGGACACATGCGGCCATAGTGGGAATGGTGAACGTCACGCACTTCAAAGCCGGCGCGCTCACGCGTCAAACCACCAGGACCGAGTGCGGAGAGGCGACGCTTGTGCGTCAGCTCAGCCAACGGGTTGGTCTGATCCATAAACTGAGACAGCTGCGAGCTACCAAAGAACTCCTTCAGTGAAGCAATCACCGGACGGATGTTAATAAGAGCTTGCGGTGTGATTTGATTCTGGTCTTGGATGGACATACGCTCGCGAACCACGCGCTCCATACGGGACAAACCGATACGGAACTGGTTTTGCAAGAGCTCACCCACAGAACGCAGACGACGGTTGCCCAAGTGGTCAATATCGTCAGTCGTTCCTACACCGTGCAGGAGATTCATGAAATAGTTGATTGCCGCCACGATATCTGCAGGCGTAATGTGTTTGATCGATTTTTCCACATTCCCGTTACCGATCACTTTGATGACTTTTCCGTCCTCAATCGGGGAGAATATGTTAATCGATTGCAGGTGAATCGTATCTTCTTCGAGAACTCCACCATGCGTACGAACATCAATAAAACCAACGTTCTCTTCCAGTGCATTCACAATACGGTCCAGCACACGGCGATCAATCACTTGACCAGCATCAGCGAGAATCTCACCTGTAGCGGTATCAACCAATGTTTCAGCAAGACGCTGATTGTAGAGGCGATTTTTCAAATGAAGCTTTTTGTTCATTTTATAACGACCTACAGAAGCCAGGTCGTAACGCTTCGGATCAAAGAAACGCGAGACCAATAGACTTTTCGCATTGTCTACAGTCGGCGGCTCACCCGGACGCAGGCGCTCGTAGATTTCGATCAGCGCTTTTTCAGTAGAGTCGGTGTTGTCTTTTTCCAGCGTATTCTTGATGTACTCATCTTCACCCAGCAAGTTGAGGATCTCAATGTCAGAGCCAAAGCCCAGTGCACGCAAAAGAACCGTTACCGGGATTTTACGCGTACGGTCGATGCGGACATAGATCACGTCTTTCGCATCTGTCTCCAGCTCCAGCCACGCACCCCTGTTCGGAATGACAGTAGCAGTAAACGTCTGCTTACCGTTTTTGTCCACTTTTGTGTTGTAATATACACTGGGGGAACGAACAAGCTGGCTGACAATAACGCGCTCAGCCCCATTAATAATGAAGGTTCCCGTTTCAGTCATGAGCGGGAAATCCCCCATGAAGACTTCTTGCTCCTTCACTTCTCCCGTCTCTTTGTTCAACAAACGTACCTTCACACGCAGAGGCGCCGCATAGGTGACGTCACGTTCTTTCGACTCGTCAACGTCATACTTCGGCTCTCCCAAGCTGTAGTCAATGAACTCCAGCACGAGATTGCCCGTAAAGTCCTGGATCGGTGAAATGTCCTGGAACATCTCACGCAGTCCCTCATCGAGGAACCATTGGTAGGACTTCTGCTGAATCTCGATGAGATTTGGAAGGCCCAGCACTTCGTTAATACGTGAATACGTACGACGCTGGCGATGTCGGCCACTTTGAATCACTTTACCTGCCAACTTATTCACCCCTCAGGTTGTGTTTTCACACATAGAAACTCGGCATTCGGCAACCTAACAAGCAGACGAATACCTAAAAATGAAAAATGGGTTAAATCAGCAATACCATTTTTAACCCAGAGAAACTCTATTTTAATAGAATTCCCATGTTTTTACTCGCGCATTCCTCTTTTTAGCAAAACGCGAGAAAGTGCTTGACAGAAAGGGAATTGCTGAAAAATAGACATTTATCCCATATTGACATTTTATAATACTATCATAATGGAATATTCGCGTCAAGAAAACTTTTCTAAAGTTTTGTCCTTGACTATTTCACTGCGCGGAAAATGGAATAGCCTTTCTCACGATCCACTTCGTCTACTTGCCGGTAGGTCTCCTGCAATTTCTTCAAAGCTGACGGAGCGCCCTGCTTTTTCTGAATGACCACCCACATTTCTCCGCCATCAGCTAGCAGCTCGTATCCCTCTGTAAAAATGCGGTGGACAATTTCCTTACCGGCTCGAATCGGTGGATTGGTCAGAATCACATCAAACGATTCATTCTGCACCGCGCTGTAGACATCGCTGACACGAATCTCTACATTACGAATTCCATTTCGCTCAGCATTGCGACGTGCCAAATCTGCTGCTCGCTCGTTGACATCGATCATCGTCACCTTGCCCTCATCCGCAAGCTTGGCTGCTGTCAACCCAATGGGACCGTAACCACATCCCACATCCAGCACGCGTGCTTGTTTGGGTATTTCCATATTCTCGATGAGCAAAAGACTGCCGAAATCAACACGATCCCGCGAAAAGACACCCGCATCCGTAGTGAAATGAAATTCATGTCCTCGCAAATCAAAAGTGAAATGCTGTTCATCATGCGCAGCGCCCGGCTTATTGGTGTAGTAGTGATCTGCCATGTAAATTCCACCTTCTCTCATCGATAAGAAAACCTCTGTCGCAGCCTATTAGAGGTAGGTTGGTTTATTTTGTGCCGGAAAACGAAAATACCTAAGGCTCTCATCCCCCTCGACAACAGAACCAACAATGATCGAACCCCTGCAGGAAAAACTTCTGCTATCAAGCCCTCTCGAAGAAGCTGGTCATTTCTCTTCGAGGGGGACCTTTCCTACAGAAAAACCCCCTGCCAAGGCAAGGGGATTTCCATATGGGAAGCTAACTTACTTCACTTCTACAGATGCGCCAGCTTCTTCGAGTTTTGCTTTGAGAGCTTCTGCTTCGTCTTTGGAAACGCCCTCTTTGAGTGTTTTTGGTGCGTTGTCTACCAGGTCTTTTGCTTCTTTCAGACCCAGACCAGTCAGTTCGCGAACAACTTTGATTACGTTGATTTTGGAAGCGCCACCGCTTACCAGTGTTACGTTGAACTCAGTTTGCTCAGCAGCAGCTTCAGCAGCGCCACCAGCAACAACAGCTACAGGAGCTGCAGCAGTTACACCGAATTCGTCTTCGATTGCTTTTACCAGGTCGTTCAGTTCGAGAACGGACATGCCTTTAATGGCTTCCAAGATTTGCTCTTTGCTCATTTTTAAATCCTCCATTCAAGGAATAGGTTTAGTTTTCGTTCGTTAGATGATCAGGCGATTACGCGCCTTGACCTTCTTTTTGCTCGGCCACTGCTTTGACTGCCAATGCAACGTTGCGCATAGGAGCTTGCAGGACGGAGAGAAGCATGGACAGGAGACCTTCGCGGGAAGGGAGGGAAGCCAGTGCTTGGATTTGATCAGCACCTACAACTTTACCTTCGATTACGCCGCCTTTGATTTCCAGCTTATCGTTTTTCTTCGCGAAATCAGCAATGATCTTCGCTGGAGCGATAACATCGTCTTTGGAGAACGCCAGAGCGTTTGGTCCAGTCAGATATTGATCCAGTTCAGTCAGGCTTTCTTTCTCAGTAGCCAGGCGAGTCAGGGAGTTTTTCAACACCTGGAACTCAACACCCGCTTCACGCAATTGCTTACGCAGTTCGGTTACTTGTGCTACTGTCAGACCACGGTAGTCAGCCACCACTGTAGTTTGGCTTTCACGCAGTTTGGATGCGATATCGTTGATCGCCTGTACTTTCTCTTCACGAATAACGGTTGGACGAATTTCTGCCATTGTTTACACCTCCCGTGCTCTATCTCGAAAAAAGGAAAATGCCCTCGCAGACTCACGAGGGCATAATGCTCTATCGTAAAAGGAAGGTTTCCGTTCCTCTTTCGTACATTACACGCCTCGGAGGGATATTAAGCTTCGCTCTCGCAAGCGTCGCACCTTCTGTCTACGGCATAGCATATTCATTTCATCAACAGGCACTATCTTAACAACTTCCACTAGGGAAGTCAAGCGTCATTATTTTACAGCAACGCGTACACCAGGTCCCATAGTGGAGCTGATGGTTACGTTTCTCATGTAAACACCTTTTGCAGCTGCTGGCTTCGCACGGTTCAGTGCTTCAGTCAGTGCAGCCAGGTTTTCAGCCAGCTTGTCAGCATCAAAAGATACTTTACCGATCGGAGCGTGGATGTTACCTGCTTTGTCTACACGGTACTCAATTTTACCAGCTTTGATTTCGTTAACCGCTTTGGTTACATCAAAGGTAACAGTACCGGTTTTAGGGTTTGGCATGAGGCCTTTTGGACCGAGTACACGACCCAATTTACCTACTTCACCCATCATGTCAGGAGTAGCTACGATAACGTCAAACTCGAACCAGCCACCCTGGATTTTAGCGATCATGTCTGCATCGCCTACGTAGTCTGCGCCTGCTGCTTCCGCATCCTTCGCTTTTTCGCCTTTCGCGAATACGAGAACGCGTTGTACTTTACCAGTACCGTGCGGCAATACAACAGCACCACGGATTTGTTGGTCAGCACGCTTAGGGTCTACGCCCAAACGGAATGCTGCTTCAACAGTTTCATCAAATTTGGCGGAAGCTGCTTTTTTAACCAGCTCTACACCTTCAGATACTTCGTATACTTTGTTCTTATCAATCAGCTTTACAGCCTCTTGATACTTTTTACCTTGTTTCGCCATGTTTTAAATCTCCCTTCAATGTGGTCGTAGCGGTTAATCCTCCCACAGACAGGGGGCACAACGTCTGTGCCCCCCTTGCACCAAGACAATTAGTCTTCGATTACGATACCCATAGAACGAGCTGTACCTTCAACCATGCGCATAGCCGCTTCCACGGATGCTGCGTTCAGGTCAGGGCGCTTCAGTTCTGCAATTTCACGAACTTTATCACGTTTCAGCGTAGCAACTTTTGTTTTGTTTGGTACGCCAGAACCGGACTCGATACCAGCAGCTTTCTTCAACAGAACTGCAGCTGGAGGAGTTTTGGTGATAAAAGTGAAAGAGCGGTCTTCAAATACGGTGATTTCCACCGGAATGATCATACCAACTTCGCTCTCTGTACGAGCGTTGAATTCTTTACAGAATCCCATGATGTTTACACCAGCTTGACCGAGCGCCGGACCAACTGGAGGTGCAGGGTTCGCTTTACCTGCTGGGATTTGCAATTTAATTACGCGGATAACCTTCTTAGCCACGTAAGACACCTCCTTACTTCACATGTGGTTATTACGGGGGAATGCCCCCTCCCACCGTTTGGTGAAAGCCTCGTTTATGTAAACGAAAACTTCCGATCTATAGTGAGAGTGCAAGAAACCCCAAATATTGTTGTGGGATTGTTAAAACAACATGAAATGTATCACATAGCGTCATACTTTTCAAGCTGAATCCTAATCCAATTTTTGAACTTGTGTAAAGTCTAGCTCCACCGGCGTTTCACGTCCAAAAATGTCCACCAAAACGCGGACCTTTTGTCTGTCCGGGTGAATCTCGATAATCTCCCCGGTGCGATTGGAGAAAGGACCATCTGTGACGCGCACCATATCTCGGAGAGCAAAATCGACTTTGATCTTGGGAATCTCGATTCCCATTTGCTTGAGAATCGTATCGGCCTCTTCAGGACGTAGCGCTGTCGGCTTAGAGCCAGCGCCCGTGGATCCGACAAAGCCGGTAACCCCAGGAGTGTTGCGCACGACATACCAAGAGTCGTCCGTCATCACCATTTCAACAAGAACGTATCCAGGAAACACTTTCTTCGTAACGGTGCGCTTTTTCCCGTCCTTGGTCTCTACCTCTTCTTCAGTAGGAACCAGAACGCGAAAGATCTTGTCTTCCATGCCCATCGATTCGACGCGCTTCTCTAGATTCGTTTTTACCTTGTTTTCGTAACCTGAGTACGTATGAACGACATACCATGCTTTTTCCATATCCAACAGGACGTTAACCGTCCGTCCCTCCTAAGACTTGCAAAATTACTTTCCTAAAATCAAATCGATCAAGCGAGAAATACCCAAATCAATAACAAAGAAGAACACAGCAAGCAGCACAACCGTGATGATTACGACAATCGTGTAGGTTGTCAGTTCCTTACGGTTAGGCCAGCGCACCTTCTTCAATTCGGACATAACGTCGCCAAAAAAAGAACCTGTACGGCGGAAACTAGCTCCAATTCGTGCTAAGAACCCCATATTGCCACCCCCAGACTTGGTCGCCAAGCATTACTTCGTCTCGCGATGAAGGGTTTGCTTCTTGTCACGGGAGCAATACTTTTTCAGTTCAACACGTTCAGTAGTAGTGCGCTTGTTCTTGGTCGAGATATAGTTACGCTCGCCACACTCTGTGCACGCCAACGTGATGTTTACTCGCATTTATTGCCACCTCCATCTCATTTCAAACCTGCTATTGTTGAAAGTAAACCCGATGATTAATAGTACGGGAAAACCGCTACTTTTTCCTGACCATTTCACCTAAAAGTAACCATAGAAAAAGAGAGATAAGAGTCTATGGCTACCTAAACAAATTTATCACACCCAAAAACTCATGTCAACAAAACGTCTTGACAAAAGGAATGCATATTGTTCCATACGCAAACAAACGGTCGTGACCGTTTATTTGCAGACCGCAAGCGGTCACATCCTGTTTAATGAAAAACGTCGAGACGTTTTTCACAGAAAAAAAAAAAAAAAAAGAGATTCTCTGTTTTACAGATGAATCTCTCTTCCTTCCAGGTAACGCTCTAATTTTCGCTTCACGCGCTGGAGCGCATTGTCGATCGATTTGACGTGACGCTTTAGCTCGACGGCAATCTGCTGATAGGATCGCCCATCCAAATAAAGCATCAGTACTTGCCGTTCCAGATCACTCAGGATCTCACTCATCTTGCCCTCAATGTCGTCAAACTCTTCACGATTGATGAACAGCTCTTCCGGATCGGTCACTTTGGTTCCGCAGATCACATCCAGCAATGTGCGGTCAGAGTCCTCGTCGTAAATGGGCTTGTCCAGAGACACGTAGGAGTTGAGGGGAATATGCTTTTGTCGGGTAGCCGTCTTGATTGCCGTAATGATCTGACGAGTAATGCAAAGCTCAGCAAAAGCCTTGAACGATGTCAGTTTATCCCCGCGGAAGTCGCGAATGGATTTGTACAGCCCAATCATGCCTTCCTGCACAATATCTTCGCGGTCAGCCCCAATAAGAAAATAGGATCTGGCCTTGGCACGGACGAAGTTCTTGTACTTGTTGATCAAGTACTCCAATGCTTCGGTGTCATCATCGCGAACGAGATCGACTACCTCTTCGTCGGTCAATAGCTCATATTGGGCATGCTTCAACTCCTTGAGGTCAACAATCACTCTCGATCCCTCCGCCAGCCGTTCTCCATAGATGACGCTATTATACATGATGCCGTAAAAAAGCGTCAACCAAATCCAGGTTATTCCCTTCGCCATTTTTCGAATATTTTCGCTATTTCATCATCCAGTGAAATGCGCTTCGAGAAACGTTCCTCGTGTGTTTTTTCGACTTGCTGCTTGATCTCCTTGCCCGCATTTTCCATGTCAAGCAACAACTCCCGTGCGGATTTACGCAAGGCACCTTGTCCAAAAATAACACGCTGGGAAGTATAGTCAGAAGTAGCTACGTAAATTTGTCGATTTTTCTGTTGATATTGGGAAACAATCTGCTCAATTTTTTCATCCGCAGTTTCTTTTTTCTTCGTAAAGTATACTTCAACCTGGTAATCCTCGATCTGGCGACCCGGTCCAGGTACATTGTAGGCATCAAAAACAATCATGACCTTCGTACCTGTGTAGCTCTGGTACTCCGCCATTTTGGAAATCAACATGTCGCGCGCCTCATCCATGCGATCCTGGTCTTTCAGCGCGCGCAAGTCTGGCCAGGCACCGATGATATTGTAACCGTCCACGATCAACAGTTGCTTGGCTTTCCGTTTGGCCATATCACTTCACCCGAGTCGGTAGCGGACATCGGGAACGATATACCTCATACATCAACAGGGCGGCAGCAACAGAAGCATTCAATGAGGTGACGTTGCCAGCCATCGGCAGACTGAAAAGAAAATCGCAGTTTTCGCGAACCAATCGGCTGATTCCCTTGCCTTCACTGCCGATGACTACGGCAAGCGGCATGGTAAAGTCGCCTTGTCGAAAATCTTGCTTGGCGCTGGCATCCGTACCTGCGATCCAGACTCCGCGCTCCTTCAGCTCCTCCATCGTACGGACGAGATTGGTCACACGAGCGACAGGCACGTAGTTGATCGCGCCTGCCGATGCCTTGGCTACGGTCGCAGTCAGGCTTACAGAACGCCGCTTCGGGATGACCACCCCATGTACGCCTACTGCATCTGCTGTACGCAGAATGGAGCCCAGGTTATGAGGGTCCTCCAGTTCATCCAGCAAGAGGATAAAAGGCACTTCATTCTTCTCCTCTGCACGTCGCAGGATGTCGTCTACCTCTACATAATCATAGGCTGCTACAGATGCAATCACGCCCTGGTGATTGTCCGTCGAGCTCAACGTGTCCAGCTTTTTACGGTTGGCTGTCGTTACGATTACACCCTGATCCTTTGCCAACGCAAAGATGGGACCCATCAAATTTTTGTTAGTTCCTTCCGCAATCCAGATTTTATTGATCGTTCGCCCCGATCGCAAGGCCTCAATCACCGGGTTTTTCCCGACAATCCACTCTTCACTCATGTTCCGTGTCTCCTTCCACAATGGCAAATGCCTGCTGCATGATTTCTGCGATCCGCTCTTCTTTTCCATTCAAATACAGGTACCCGATCAATGCCTCGAATGCAGTCGCGTGACGATAGTCGATAATATCTGCATTTTTTGCCGTGGAGCCTGATTTGGCATTGCGCCCGCGCTTGACGATGTTGACCTCATCCTCTGGCAAATCAGGCAAAAGCGTCAGCAGGATATTGGCTTGGGCTTTTGCGGATACATAGCGATTCGCCGTTTTGTGGAGCTGGTTTGGTTTTACCAGCCCCCTGGCGATCAAATGGTACCTGACACAATGCGCATACGTAGCATCACCCAAAAAGGCGAGCACGAGTGGATTGGTTTGATTGGGGTCACGGGTTAATTCTTCTTTTTGCATCAGTTCTTTAGCTCCTTACTTCCGGCGCCAGCGCACACCCTGTGGCGTGTCTTCCAGCACAATCCCTTTTGCCGCGAGCAGGTCGCGGATCTCATCAGCACGAGCAAAATTTCGCGATGCCCGCGCTTCGGTCCGCTCTACAATCAATGCGTCAATGTCGCTGTCCAGCAATTCCTCTTCTTGCTCGAGAATAAGCCCAAGGACGTCAGTCAGCTCCAGCAGCAATTCCTTGTAGGCGCGAATTTCTTGTACGCCAACGTTTTGAGAAGTCATATATTGATTTGCTTCCTTCACCACTTCAAACAGAACCGTAATCGCATTCGCGGTATTCAAATCGTCATCCATTTCCTTGATAAAACGATTCCGCAGGTCGCTGATGATCTGTGCTTGCTGCTCAGCCTGGCCGTTCGGCTCTACTTCACGCGCAGTCTCCAAACGATGCCCCAGATTATGATAGGCTGTTTTCATTCGTTCTAAACTGTTGGCTGCTTGCTCCAGCAGCTCATCGCTGAAATTGATCGGGTTGCGGTAATGTCCTTGCAGCATGAAGAATCGAATCAGCTGCCCGCCAAATTGCTGAATCAGATCGCGAGCCAGTACGAAGTTGCCCAGGGATTTGGACATCTTTTCATTGTTGATGTTAAGCATGCCATTATGCAGCCAATAGCGTGCGAATACTTTACCTGTATAGCATTCTGATTGCGCGATCTCATTTTCATGATGCGGGAATACCAGATCGGTACCGCCAGCGTGAATGTCGATCTGCTCTCCCAGGAATTTCAATGCCATCGCCGAGCACTCGATGTGCCATCCCGGACGGCCATCTCCCCAAGGACTGCTCCAGCTTACTTCCTTGTCCTTGGCTGCTTTCCACAAGGCAAAATCGAGAGGATGCTCTTTCTTCTCGTTGATTTCTACCCGCGCTCCCGCCTGCAAGTCATCCAGCGGCTGATGAGAGAGCTTTCCGTAGTCGCCAAATCGGCCGGTACGGAAATACACGTCACCTTCGCTTTCATAGGCAAATCCTTTTTCAATCAAGCCCTCAATAAATTCAATGATCTCCGGAATCGTCTGCATGACACGCGGCTGGATATCAGGAGGCAAGATGTTCATATTGTGCAAATCCTGATTAAAGGCATCTGTGTACCGATCCGCTACCTCCTTGACGGTCACGCCTTCCTCGTTGGCTACGCGAATCAGCTTGTCATCGACATCAGTAATGTTTTGTACAAAGGTGACTTCATAGCCGCGGTATTTGAGATAGCGGCGCAACGTATCAAATGTAATAGCCGGACGGGAATTCCCGATGTGAATATAGTTGTAAACCGTCGGACCACACACGTACATCTTTACCTTGCCAGGCTCCAACGGTATGAACTCTTCCTTCCGACGGGTCATCGTATTAGTGAATTGAATGCTCATTCTTCTTTTTATCCTCCCTCAAAAGATCCAATTCCTTGCGCAAGCCTTCAATTTCCTTCTGCATCTGCCGAAGCGTATCAGCAACAGGGTCAGGCACATTCACATGATCGAGATCGCATTTCACTCTTTTTCCGTCCTGAATGACGATGCGACCTTTGATGCCTACTACCGTGGAATTGGGCGGAACCTCCTGCAAGACGACCGCGCCTGCACCGATCTTTGAATTATCGCCAATTTTGAAGGAGCCCAATACTTTTGCCCCGGTTGCGATAATGACGTCATTGCCGATCGTCGGATGCCGCTTTCCTTTTTCCTTCCCGGTTCCTCCAAGCGTAACGCCTTGATAAATTGTCACGTTGTCACCGATCTCACACGTTTCTCCGATCACTACACCTGTTCCATGATCGATAAACAAGCCTTTTCCGATACGCGCGCCCGGATGAATCTCAATACCCGTCAAAAAGCGGGTGAACTGAGAAACAGCGCGCGCCAGTGTACACCAGCCTGCCTTCCAAAACTTGTGCGCAATCCGGTATCCCCAGATGGCGTGCAAGCCTGAGTAGGTTAAGACGACCTCCAGTGTGCTGCGGGCTGCCGGATCTCGTTCGAATACTGCTTGAATGTCTTCTTTCATCTGAGCAAACATAGGTCTCCACCTCCTACGTGATGTTCATAAACCAAAAAACCGCCTCTGCCTCCTTCATAAAGAAGGGACAGAGACGGTTCATTTACCGCGGTTCCACTCTGCTTAGATCGCCACCAGGACAATCTCGCTCCAATCCCGGTAACGGCGGGAAGCCGATGCCACATACTTGCACACAGATCGGGCTTGCGATCCGGTGCGTTCCGTTCATTGCTCTCAGGGGCATTTCCAGACAGCGTACGTGGATGGCTCTCACCTTTCCATCCTCTCTGTGGACGTATCATCTCCTGTACTTCTCCTGATCATCGCGTCGTATTCAATATATGGAATAACGCTGGGATTACTCCCCGTGTGCCAAAACATGGTTCGTGCGCGCCAGCACTTTGTCACGACCGAGCAGGAATAGCGTTTCCGCCAAATCGCGTCCATGTGCCTGGCCGGTAGCCGCCACACGAACTGGCATAAACAACGCTTTACCTTTAAAGCCCGTTTCCTTCTGCACTTCTTTCAGCACAGCCTTGATAATATCTACATTATATTCGTCATTTGCCGACAGGTGTTTCGCAAAAGAGGTCAAAACTGCTGGCAACTGCTCTTCTTTCAAAACAGCTCTAGCCTCTTCATCGTACACCACTTCGTCGAGGAAGAAAAGAGCCGCCAACGGAACGATTTGAGCACAGTATGACATTTGCTCCTGATACAAGGCAACAATGCTGCGTACCCATGCGCGTTTCTCGCTGGACAAAACCTCTTCGATGAAACCAGCTTTTTGCAAATGAGGAATACACATATCGGTAATGGTGTCCAACGGCTGACGTTTCAAATAGTAGTTGTTCATCCAGTTCATTTTGGTCGAATCAAAAACCGCAGGCGATTTATTGACACGGTCCATCGAGAAGAGCTTGATCAGATCATCCTTCAAGAAAATCTCTTCTTCTCCGCCTGGCGACCAACCGAGCAGGACGAGGAAGTTGACGATCGCTTCCGGCAAGAATCCGAGCTCACGGTACTGCTCGATAAACTGGATGATGCTCTCGTCGCGTTTAGACATCTTTTTGCCTTCTGTATTCAGAATCAGCGCCAAGTGAGCAAAGCGAGGTGCTTCCCAGCCAAACGCTTCATAGATCATCAACTGTCTCGGCGTGTTGGACAGATGCTCTTCACCGCGGATGACGTGACTGATTTTCATCAGGTAATCGTCAATCACAACCGCAAAGTTATAGGTAGGAATACCGTCAGGACGACAGATGACAAAGTCGCCCATTTCACTGGAATTGAAGGTAACTTGTCCACGAATCATATCATCGACAACGTATTCGCGATTGTCATGCACGAGGAAGTGAATAGACGGAACACGTCCCTCTGCTTCGTATTGGGCACGCTGCTCGTCTGTAACATGACGATGCTTTTCCAGGATACGCGGTGTTTCGCCACGTGCGAGCTGCTCTTCGCGCTCAGCATCCAGTTCTTCTTTGGTAGCGTAGCAGTAATAGGCTTTCCCTTCTGCGAGCAATTGATCAATATACTTGCGATAGATGTCCAGGCGCTCAGTCTGACGGTAAGGAGCATAATCTCCCCCTACATCGGTACCTTCTTCCCACTCAACACCCAGCCACTTCAAATTTTTCATCTGCTCTTCGTCTGCGTTTTCCTTGTTGCGGGTTTGGTCCGTATCCTCAATCCGTACGATAAAGGAACCGCCGTGATGTTTGGCAAACAAATAGTTGAAAAGCGCAGTTCTCGCACCACCAATATGTAAATGCCCAGTTGGACTGGGAGCATAACGCGTGCGAATTTCTTTCGCCATGGGTAGCACCATCCTTATGAGTGTAAAAGGCTGAATATCGTAATAAACGTTTCTAACGTTTTATGTTACACCTTGCCCTTCTACTTGACAAGCAAGCATGCAGCCTGCGCAGCGATTCCCTCTCCACGACCTGGAAAACCAAGCTTTTCCGTCGTTGTTGCCTTTACATTTACTTGGGAAAGCTCTTCTGCCTCCAAAACACGTGCTATCAATTCCTGCATTTGAGGAATGTAGGGAGCCATTTTGGGTGCTTGTGCAATAATCGTTGCATCGAGATTACCGAGTCGATATCCTCGATCTTTGACCATAGCCCATACGTGCTCCAGCAGCTTGACACTATCTGCATCCTTGTACGCTGCATCAGTATCGGGAAAATGACGTCCAATATCCCCCTCGCCAATCGCCCCGAGAATGGCATCTGTGATCGCATGAAGCAGAACATCGGCATCTGAGTGACCCAATAAACCTTTTTCGTAAGGAATGGTAATGCCTCCGATGATGCAAGGACGCCCCTCAACCAATTGATGCACATCAAAACCTTGTCCAATCCGCATTTTCTACTCTCCCTTTCTTTTGCGCAAAATCTCCTCACCCAACAACAGATCGTCAGGCGTCGTTATCTTTATGTTTTCATAACTTCCCAGCACTACAGTAACCGGATACCCTAACCACTCTACCAGCATCGCGTCATCCGTACCCATGCTACCCGCCTGCCAGGCAGCCCGATGAGCTTCTTTCAACAAGGACATACGAAAAGCTTGTGGGGTTTGGACCGCCCACAAGCTTTCCCGTGCCGGAGTAGACTCTACCACACCTGTCTCCCCCACCACTTTTATCGTATCCTTGACAGGAACTGCCAGGATCGTCGCTTGATCCCGCTGAACCTGTTTGATCATCTGACTGATCTGAGCCGGGGTAACGAAGGGACGAGCAGCGTCATGTACGAGTACATAGGCACTGTTCGTAAGTGCGTCCAAACCATTGCGCACACTGTCCTGTCGCTCGGCACCACCCAGCACTACCGTCAGCTGGATGTTCTGTTCAGCTAGCCAAGCGCGAACATCTGCATGATCCTGCTCACTTACGACCAGCACGATTTCCTGAATCTCCGGATGAGATGCAAATACTCGTACTGTATGGGCCAATATCGGTTCTCCCGCCAATGGCAGCCACAGCTTGTTTCGTTGACCGCCCATGCGCTTGCCAGAACCGGCAGCTACAATCACAACCCCTGTCGTCACAATCCATTCCCTCTCCCGCAAATCTCTACAATGCTTTTTCCAAGAGCTTTGGTTTGGCAAAAATCATTCGTCCTGCAGACGTTTGCAACACGCTCGTAACCAGGACATCTACGTCGTTGCCGATGTATTCGCGGCCACCTTCGACTACAATCATCGTACCGTCGTCCAGATACGCGACACCCTGACCGTGCTCTTTTCCATCCTTGATCACCTGTACGTTCATTTCCTCACCTGGCAAGACTACGGGCTTTACCGCATTCGCCAGGTCGTTGATGTTCAGAACAGGGACTCCTTGCAATTCGCAAACCTTATTCAGGTTAAAGTCGTTGGTCACCACTTTACCGTTAATTACTTTTGCCAGCTTGATCAGCTTGCTGTCTACTTCGGACACTTCTTCAAAATCGCCTTCCCAGATCTGGACCTTCACTTTCATCTCTTTTTGAATCTTGTTGAGAATATCCAGTCCACGTCTTCCACGGTTTCGTTTCAACACGTCAGACGAATCTGCAATGTGCTGCAATTCTTCCAGCACAAAACCCGGGATGATCAGGCTTCCTTCCAAAAATCCTGTGCGGCAAATATCGGCGATACGACCGTCGATAATCACACTCGTATCCAGGATTTTGTTTTCCACATTGGTAGTGGTTCCAGCAGCCTCTTTTTTCTTATCCTTGCGACCAATCGAAAAGACAGACATGATCTCGTCTCGCTTGCGGAATCCTACCTGGAACCCCAAATAGCCAAGCAGACCAGATACAACCAGCGGCAACAAGTCACCTATTACCGGTATCGGAATTTTACTGATGGGCAGGAATAATAAAAATGCAACAATAAGACCACTAATCAACCCCATCGCTCCGAACATGACATCGACAATCGGCATTTTGACGAGTGTCTCTTCTCCCCAACGGATGACCTTCAGAATATAATCCAACAGCCAATTCGCTAAAAAGAAGAACAAGATGGCACCGAGCACCGCACCAATGTAAGACGTCCCACTGACAACTCCAAAATTCAGTAATGGATCTAGCAAATTATACAGATCTGGGCCATACTGGTACCCCAAACCACCGCCAACCAAAACGAAAAAGATTTTTCCTATGCGGCGTACCATGCCTTCACCTCCTTGTTATTAATATTGACAGAAGCTTACAAGTAAAACCCTATTTCCCTCACTATAGCAAAATTCATTTTATCATGTCAAATAGCCAAAAATTTTAACATAATTATCAAACAAACGTCAACATCGAACTGGTGTTTTCCTTTTGCACAAATTGACAGCGAGCCGAAACCCTTCTTATAATGGCAATAGCGATTGGCTTGAAAATTGTGACGAACAGTACAGCCTAAAGTAGAGGTGAACCGTATGGACACTCGCAACATCGACGATTTTCAAACACAGGTATCGGAACTTTTAATCAGACATCGCAGCGTTCTGGATGTCATGTCAAAAGTGCAGGAAACAGCTTCTCGCATCAATCGTTCACTGACAAAAGCCATCACAGAATGCGGCTGTGTTGAGGTGGTAGCCAAAAAACAAACGTATGACGCCAGCAAAAATCTGGAGGAAAACAAAAATCATCTCGACACTCATTTTTCGGGTCCATTGTGCGAACACTGCCGCGATGTCGTCACCGCAGAGCTGGGAAAAAACCTTTTTTATCTGACTGCCCTGTGCAATATCACAGATATTAAGCTGGAAGACGTCATCAAGCAGGAAAAGGAACGGCTGAATACGCTGGGCGTGTTTAATCTCACATAATTCTTCATTCGTAATACGTATAAGCCTAATAAAAGGTTGCAAAAAAACCCGCATTTTTCATCTGCGGGTTTTTTTCTGTGAGCCGTGCTTTATTCAAATGGCACTGATTCTTCTTCTTTCTTTTTACGCTTGCTTAACTTTTTAATCAAAAAGTCAACGTTTTTTTTTATTCCGTACAAGGCGTAAAAAGCGAGCGGCAAGAAGACGATTTTCGGAAACTGTTGTGGGTATTTAACCGCCACGATCACAACGATTGCAATGATGATCGGTGTAATCCAATAAGCAGCCTTG
Organism: Brevibacillus sp. AY1; assembly: GCF_029870785.1. Lineage (NCBI taxonomy): Bacteria > Bacillati > Bacillota > Bacilli > Caryophanales > Paenibacillaceae > Brevibacillus > Brevibacillus sp. AY1. The sequence continues at coordinate 9,165 of NZ_JAFLPN010000024.1, read as the reverse complement.
GGAATGCCTACTTTTTTGAAGTTCGGGTACTTGACTTTGGATACCATCAAAAATGCGAGCAGCAGCATGCTGGCAGCCAGAAGTGTAGAATTGAACACTTCATGGTATAGAGCCAGTGTCGCTAACACCCCACCTGCTGCTGTGATAGGTAGCCCAATGAAGTAGCCGGGAACGCCAGCTTGTACGTTGAATCGAGCAAGACGCAATGCACCACAGATCGGGAATATCGCTGTAAGGAAAATGCCCAGCCAGTTAAAATCCTGCAGGACCACCACGTACATGATGAAGGCAGGAGCGACACCAAACGTAATGACATCCGATAATGAATCCAGTTCTTTCCCAAACTCACTTTGGGCATTCAGCATACGGGCCACACGACCGTCGAGCCCATCCGCCAGCATACCGATAATGACTGTAATCGCAGCATAATCGACGTAATGATCACCTTGAAACGCAAGAATAATAGCGAGTACTCCCAAAAACAAGTTGCTTACGGTTAGTATGTTCGGTAACGATTTCACGAACATAGACTACCTCCTGATTTCCTTCGCGAAGAAGACAGATCATTTCTCATGATTGGTCCACTAGGCAAATCGATTGTTACAAAACAGCCTTAACCGTTTTGTTGACCCAAAGGCCCTTACCATGTCTGAAAAGCGTTTCACTAAAAGAGGGGACGATTTTCACAGAAAATAACGTGACTTAATCCTATTCTACTTCAAATGTGCCTGTCAATGAACACTTGCTCCTGAATCCTTTTCAACCCATCCTTGATTGCCCTGGCTCGAACCTCTCCGATCCCATCCACTTCGTCCAATTCTTCAATGGTCGCCATCACAATTCGCGGCAGGTTGTGAAAGTGATCGACAAGATTCGCAATGATCGAGACAGGCAGCCTGGGAATTTTCTGCAAAATTCGATAGCCACGCGGTGAAATCGACTCTTCAAGCATGCTGACATTAGCCGTATAGCCAAGCACACGCAAGAAAGATCCCAACTCCAGCATTTCGTCGGAACTGAGTTTTTTCATTTCCAATAATACTTCCTTTGGAGACAAACTCGGATCACGACGATAATCCTGGATCAACAGATATGCCTCTTCCTCAATGTTGGCAACCAGCTCCTCCAGCTGCATGCTGATGAGCCTGCCCTCTGTGCCCATTTCACAGATGTAATTGGACACTTCCTCCTTAATACGTAATACCATCTCAATTCGTTGCAAAACGGAGGTCACTTCTTCCAGTGTGACCAGCTCTTCAAACTCCATTGCTCCCAGATTGGACATGGCCTGCTCCAGAACGGCCTTGTACCTCTCTAGCGTGGAGACAGCCTGATTCGCTTTCGCCAAAATGACGCTGATGTCATTGAGCACATAGCGGTAGCTCCCCTTGTAAAGCGTGATGACATTGCGGCGTTGGGAAATCGCGATCACGAGATGACCCGTGTGAATAGCCGTGCGTTGGGCTGTCCTATGGCGCGTTCCTGTTTCACTCGTCGGAATGGAGGAAGGGGGAAATAACTGCGTATTGGCATACAGGATGCGCTTGGCATCTTCACTTAATATAATTCCCCCATCCATTTTAGCCAATTCATACAAGTGGGCAGGTGAGAACTCACAATTGATGGAAAAACCCCCGTCCACCATCTCGTCCATTTTAGACCCGCATCCTATCACAATCAATCCACCCGTTTTGGCCCTGAGGACGTGCTCAAGGCCTTCTCGAAGCATGGTACCGGGGGCGACGAAGCGAAGCACATCGCTGAAGTGCTGATGTCGTTTACTGTTCTCGTGCATGCCAGTCTACCCCCTCATGACTTCATTCAACGCCTCTGCAATATTGTTCACACCGATCACCTGGATATCCTCAGGTGCATCTAAACCGCGAATATTCTTCTCCGGGATTATTACGCGCTTGAAGCCCAATTTATGTGCCTCTCGCACACGTTGTTCAATCCGTGAGACTCCTCGCACTTCCCCGGTCAGGCCAATCTCGCCAATCACCACGTCATGAGGATTCGTGGCGTGGTCGCGAAAACTGCTGGCAATACTGACTGCAATCGCCAAATCAACTGCCGGCTCGTCCAGTCGCACACCTCCGGCCACATTCACATACGCATCCTGATTTTGGAGCATCATGCCCATGCGCTTTTCCAGGACGGCCATAATCATCGCTACTCGCTGGTGGTCCACTCCAGTAGCCGTTCTTCGTGGTGTGACAAAGCTCGTTGGTGCTACCAATGCCTGCAATTCCACCAGAACAGGGCGCGTCCCCTCCATGCTGGCAACGACGGTGGAGCCTGCTACCCCAAATGGACGTTCGGCCAAAAAGATCTCGGAGGGGTTCGCCACTTCCTCCAAGCCCCGATCCTTCATCTCAAATATGCCAATCTCGTTTGTCGAACCAAAGCGGTTTTTGACTGCTCGCAGGATCCGGAAGGTATTATGCCTTTCCCCTTCAAAATATAGAACGGCATCCACCATATGCTCCAGCATCCGCGGTCCTGCAATCGAGCCTTCCTTGGTTACATGACCGACAATGAACGTTCCGATTCCTTTTCCCTTGGCGATACGCATCAATTGGGCAGTCGCTTCTCTGACCTGCGCGACGCTGCCTGCAGCCGACTGAATCGCAGGATGAAAAACAGTTTGGATCGAGTCAATGATCAACACGTCGGGGTCTACTTGATTAATATGCTGTTCGATCAATTCCAAATCATTTTCAGCCAATACAAACATAGGCGGTGTTTTCATGCCCAGTCGATCAGCACGCAGCTTTATCTGCTTTGCTGATTCCTCACCAGACACATAGAGGACTTTACCGCCTTTATGAGCAAGAGCAAATGAGGTTTGCAACAACAGGGTGGACTTGCCGATTCCGGGATCTCCACCTACCAAAATCAACGACCCGGGAACTAAACCTCCCCCAAGCACCCGATTCAATTCCCCAATGGTGGTATCCATACGCGGTTCTTCTTCACTGGCCACCTGCGTGAGCGGTAGTGGAGCTTGACGTTGACCTCCGCCAATCCCCTCATGACGGTGCGATGTGGCCTTGACCGTCACTTCCTCGACCAGGGTATTCCAGCTGTTGCAGCCCGGACATTTTCCCATCCATTTTGGTGATTCATAGCCACATTCTTGACACGCGTATTTCGTTTTATACTTTGACATGATCGTCCCTCGTTTTTAGTTTGAACTACCATTATCATACATGACCAGATGGATGAAAAAAAGGATACCTCCTTTAAAAAGGGGTACCCTTTTGCGAGTTTATTCGACTTTTTACGACTTTGCCTTTTCGAGGCGCTTCACAACCAGCTTGTCGTCCTCTGCGTCAATATTCACAGTGTCTCCCTTGCTGATGACACCCTTCAACAGTTCTTCAGACAATCTGTCCTCGATATGACGCTGGATCGCACGGCGCAATGGACGTGCTCCGTATGCCGGGTCAAAGCCTTCCTTCGCCAAAATTTTCTTGGCTGTATCTGTCAGTACAAAATCGATCTCTTGTTCTTTCAGACGCTTGCGGAGCTCTTCTGTCATCAGTGAAACGATTTGCTCGATGTGCTCTTGCTCCAGGGAATGGAAGACAATCACTTCATCGATACGGTTGAGGAACTCCGGACGGAAGCTCTTTTTCAGCTCATCCATCACTTTGTCCTTCATATCCTGATATTTTCTCTCGGTGTCACCTGTGGTAAAGCCGAGTGTCGTATTTTTCTTGATCATGCTCGCCCCTACGTTGGAGGTCATGATCACGACCGTGTTGCGGAAGTCTACGGTACGTCCCTTGGAATCGGTCAGTCTGCCATCATCCAGGACTTGCAGCAGGATGTTGAACACATCCGGATGCGCTTTTTCAATTTCGTCCAACAGAATAACGGAATATGGTTTGCGACGAACTTTTTCCGTCAATTGACCGCCTTCATCGTAGCCCACATATCCCGGAGGCGCACCTACCAGACGAGCCGTGGAATGCTTCTCCATGTACTCGGACATGTCTACACGAATCATGGCGTCCTCGTCACCGAACAGGGTTTCCGCTACAGCGCGAGCCAATTCGGTCTTACCAACCCCTGTAGGGCCCAGGAAGATGAACGAACCAATCGGACGCTTAGGGTCTTTGAGACCTGCACGAGCACGGCGTACTGCCCGGGAGATGGATTTGACAGCCTCATCTTGACCAATGACGCGATCATGTAGAATCTCTTCCATTTTCAAGAGACGCTCTGTCTCTTCTTCCTTCAGCTTGATCACAGGAATACCCGTCCAGCTTGCCACTACTGTCGCGATATCCTCTGGTGTGACCTCCATGTTCAATTGACCCTGGCGCTCTTTCCAATCCTTCTTGGTTTTGTCCAGCTCTTCGCGCAGCTTCTGCTCTTGATCACGGAGTGCTGCAGCCTCTTCAAATTCCTGAGATTGTACAGCCGCATCCTTTTCTTTGCGCACTTCTTCAAGACGTCCTTCCAGCTCTTTGAGATTAGGCGGAACGGTAAAGGACTGGAGGCGTACCTTGGAAGCTGCTTCATCCACCAGGTCAATGGCTTTATCAGGCAGGAAACGGTCTGTAATATAGCGGTCAGAGAGCTTCACTGCTTGCTCAATCGCTTCATCCGTAATTTTCACACGGTGATGAGCCTCATAGCGATCGCGCAGGCCGTGCAAAATTTTGATCGCATCCTCAGCTGTCGGTTCATCTACTTGAATCGGTTGGAAACGGCGTTCCAGAGCAGCATCCTTCTCGATGTACTTGCGGTATTCATCGAGAGTGGTTGCTCCTACGCATTGCAGTTCCCCGCGTGCAAGTGCCGGCTTGAGGATATTGGAGGCGTCGATCGCCCCTTCTGCCCCACCCGCACCGATCAGCGTGTGCAGCTCATCAATGAACAAGATGATATTTCCAGCCTGACGGATTTCATCCATGATCTTTTTCAGACGATCTTCAAATTCACCCCGATACTTGGTACCTGCAACCACTGTACCCATATCCAGGGTCATGACGCGTTTGTCACGCAGTGTTTCCGGAATTTCGTTATTTACGATCTTTTGTGCCAGTCCTTCTGCAATTGCGGTCTTCCCTACACCAGGCTCACCGATCAGAACCGGATTGTTTTTGGTGCGTCGGCTCAGAACCTGAATCACGCGCTCAATTTCCTTTTGGCGGCCGATAACGGGGTCCAGACCACCCTCACGAGCGATTGCCGTCAGGTCACGTGCCAAGCCATCCAAAGTAGGGGTGTTGGCTGCAGGATTGCCCCCGGAAGGTTGGTGGGAAGCCATCATTTCCGAGCTGCCCAGAAGCTGCAGCACTTGCTGACGTGCCTTGTTCAGGCTTACTCCCAGATTATTCATGATGCGGGCCGCGATACCTTCCCCTTCACGGATGAGGCCCAACAGAATGTGCTCTGTGCCCACGTACGTATGGCCCAATTTGCGAGCTTCGTCCATCGACAACTCAATCACTTTTTTCGCTCTTGGTGTATAGTTCGGTGTGTAGTTGCTGCCGGACTGTTCGGTACCCCTGCCGATCAGCGACTCCACTTCACTCTGAATTTTGTCGAGGCCCAGTCCCAAAGACTGCAATGCCTTGGCTGCGATACCTTCTCCTTCACGAATCAATCCCAACAGTACGTGTTCTGTTCCAATATCTTTGTGACCCAGTCTCACTGCTTCTTCCAGGGCCAGCGCCAGTACTTTTTGTGCTCGTTCTGTAAATCGTCCAAACATCATACGTGTACACCTCCATGATTACCGCGTTTATAGTTTATGGGTTCTCTTACAAATTGCCATTCTCCTCCTGCGACCAGTCTGCACTGATTCGCTCCCTGATCAACCGCGCTCTGCGTTCATCTCTTTGCTCCGGTGTCAATTTTTGCCCGGCGTGCTGTTGCAGAAAGCCCGGTTGTGTCGTGACGAGCAGCTCGTTCAAGATCAGCGGCGACACATTCGGAATGACACCAAGGTCAATACCGAGCCGTACATCTGAGAGACGCTGTGCTGCTTCTTTCGACTCCATCGTCCGCGCGTGCAGCAAGATGCCATACGAGCGGAAGATTCGATCCTCCAAGGAGATGCGGGTGTGCTCCAGCAAATAATTGCGAGCCACGCGCTCTTGCTCAATAATCTGCCTTGCTACTCCATACAGGTTTGAAAGAATGTCCGATTCCGACATCCCCAGCGTAACCTGATTGGAGAGCTGGAAGAGGTTGCCCAATGCCTCACTGCCTTCACCGTATATGCCGCGAACAACCAGCCCTACCTGATTGATTGCCTGCAGGATCCTATTGATCTGCTGCGTCATGACCAGCGCGGGCAAGTGTAGCATGACCGAAGCTCGGATACCTGTACCGACGTTGGTCGGACAGCTGGTGAGATAACCTCTATTTTCGTCAAAAGCATAGTTCAGATGCTTTTCAAATATGTCATCTATTTTCGTGCCCATCTCCCAAGCCTCATTTAATCGGAAACCAGGCAACAGGACTTGAATGCGAATATGGTCTTCTTCATTTATCATGATGCTGACTGATTCATCCGGGTTTAACAAAACTGCCCCTTTGCGTGATTCCTCAGCCAGATGAGGACTGATGAGATGCTTTTCTACGAGTACCCGTTTTTCCAATGGATTGACCTGATCCATTTGAATCAGCTGCATCCGGTGCCGCTTGCGCATAGCCTCTGAATCGCTTACTTCCGTTACCTTTCTTACTACTTCCTCCCCTTGGGTATCCGTAGCCAATAACGGAAAAGGGTGCTGGCGCAGGTTTCGCGCGATACGCAACCGTGTACTGATGACAATATCGGAGTCAGGACCTTCTCCTTTCATCCAATTGCTCCACGGGTTTTGCATAAACTGCTGTTGGGACATGACCAGCTTACCTCCCCTTGTTACGATTGAGACATTTTTTGTTCCAGCAGACGAATCCGGTCGCGCATTTCTGCGGCTTTTTCAAACTCCTCGCTGGCGACATGCTTTTGCAAAGCACTTTTCAATTGTTCCAGTTCTTTGCGGATCTTCAATTGTCCACCTGTCCTCTCGGGTACCTTGCCCATGTGCTGGGTATTGCCGTGGATACGTCGAAACAACGGGTCCAGCTTATCTCCCAGGAACGTGTAACAATCGCTGCAGCCGAATCGACCGCTTTTGCTGAATTGCGCATAGGTCAGACCGCACGTTTCACATCGAAGCGGTTTGCTTGCCGTAGATTCGCGCCCGTTTTTCTGCATCGGGTCAAATTTGAGCAAGCCTGACAGGAGATTGTTGATGCTGAAGTTGTGAAAGCCGGTAAAGACATCCCCTTTTTCCTGCGCACATTGTTCGCAAATATGGTATTCGGTTTTTTCACCATTGACGATTTTAGTCAAATGTAGTGTCGCCGGTCTTTTTCCACATTCCTCACAGTTCATCTCGATCCCTCCTAACACATTCCTTACTTTAACAAGATAGCTGCAATCATTTGCTTTAAAATGTTTGCCCGAAGTCGATCCCGAATTTCCGGCTCGATGGTTAACACATTGCGCGAGGTTGCAATCTTCATCAGTGTGGCTTCGCGATGACTGACCAATCCATCCTCCAGCAATCGCTCCACGATTGCGTATGCGACGCTTTGGGCAATGCTCTCACCAATCAATTCTTCGGTCAGGAGCTCCTGAAGTCTCGCCTTGCTGACGATCTGCACCTTGCGAATTCGGATGTAACCTCCTCCGCCTCGCTTGCTCTCCACAATGTACCCTTTTTGAACCGTAAAACGAGTGTTGATCACGTAGTTGATCTGAGATGGGACACACTGAAAGAGGTCGGCAAGCTCACTACGCTGAATCTCGATTGATCCATTCGGGCTCTCGGTTATGATGCTTTTCAAGTGCTGCTCGATGATGTCCGAGATGTTACGCAAGTCATCGCCTCCTATCCAATGTGTTTGATTTTTTGACTTTGACTATCTTTGACTTTTATTATAATGGGTTTTTCTCGGTCGTGCAAGTGGAGAATCTACTTTCTACACGTACTATTGTGGGCAGAATCTTGACTTTTGATTCAGTAAGACGATCATTCGTTGTGATCTTTGACCGGATAGCGGGTGCATGGGTCAAAGGTGAAGCTGGTTCTGCACATGAAAAAAACCACTCGGCTGAGTGGCTTATCATATCAACAGTATCGGTAAGGATTCATTTCATGCCTATTGTTTATGGGGAGGCAAGTATGTAAGCAGCTCTTTAAAATCACGGATCACCTGATTGGCACCCTCGAGTTCACCTTGTTTGGCAAAGCCGAAATCGCAGCCGATGGTAAATAGTCCATTGGTCAAGCCCGCTTCGATGTCAGAATGGCGATCTCCTACCATGACTGCTTGCTTGATCTGGTAATCACTGAGCAATTTGGCAACGAGGTCGTTTTTGGTACTCGTTCGAAAGCGGCCGGCAGAATACAGATCCGTGAATAGTGGTTTCAAACCGTATTCTTCGCAAATGGCTTCAATATACTCTTCCTGGCCGTTGCTCGCAATAAATAATGAATACCCGTCGTCATGAAGCTGCTGCAGCGTTTCTTTTACACCTGGGTACAAATCCGTAATCCGTTCCTTGATCAGTTGGATTTCATTCTCCAGCAAATGTAGATCTGCAGCTCGCTTTGTTTCTTCATTTGTATCTGGCAACAGCTTTTCCCATACCTGCTCGACCGTCATCCCCAAAACGTTAACCAATTCCTTTTCGTCTGGTGTTGGACGTTCCCACATGCCTTGTTCTCGAAGCTGCTGAAACGTACGTTGAAAAGCAGGTGTTGACAGTTTTTCTGTTTGAAGCAAGGTACCATCCATATCCAATAAAATAGCATACGGTATGCTCATGTTTCTTCTCTCCTTTGCATCGTCATGGCTTTCTATCCCATCATGTGCATCTGGACTTCTATCCATTCGACAAGCTCTACCCATGTTAGTTGATTCATAACAGAGTAGCAAGCTATTACAACAAAAACCTCCTTATCAATCCGATAAGGAGGTCCGGTTTATTCTTTGAAAACTGGATCTGCATGATTGCCAAAGCATGTGGATAAGTCCTCGACCGATTAGTATTCGTCAGCTCCACGTGTTGCCACGCTTCCACACCGAACCTATCAACCTCATCGTCTATGAGGGGTCTTACCAGCTTGCGCTGTGGGAAGTCTC
>NZ_JAFLPN010000023.1:0-71654 GCF_029870785.1 Brevibacillus sp. AY1 | reverse complement strand
TGGATACGAGTACAAACTTTCGGATATCCTCTAACGCAAAAAGGCCCAGAGCTTCGCTCTGGGTTTTCTTACTAACATATGCTTGTTTGGTGTATCCATTAAGAAGTGGCCTGTCGGATGACATAGACGCATTTCGTCCCGCCTATAGCTACGCATTCTGTCCGTTCTACATTCGTTTTGGAGTTCAAAATGGCGGTTGCTCCGGCATGAGCTATGGACTCGGATTTGACGATTCAGGGCAGGAGGGCGACAGCATTATGGAGATCGCGGGAGTGAAGCTGGTCGTGAATGCCGAAAGCTTCGCCTACGTCGATGGTGTCGAGATCGATTACAAGGAGACAGGCATGATGGGTGGTTTTACGATTCAAAATCCGAATGCAACCGCCACATGTGGCTGTGGGAGCAGCTTCCGAACCGCTTTGACCCGCGGAAAAAGAGAGAAATGTGATTGAGTGATGCTAGTCCCGTACATGATCGAGCCCTTTTACGTTAAAAATCGTCAAATAAAAAAAGCATACCCCATGAGCCGAAACTCAGTGGGGTATGCCTTGAATCATTACGCTTCTGTTTCTTCCAGCGTGCAAATCGCGCTTGGGCGCTTGATGCGCAGAACCACACACTCGTAGACGCGGAACAAGCTGTTCATTTGCTCGTCACCGAGGAATGAAGTATCGAAATCCTCTGCGACAGCCAGGTCCAGGTTGTGACGGCCTGTCGCTACCAGTACACCAGAACGGCCTTTGATAGTCGGGGACTGATACACACCGTCTGTTACCAGATTGCGCACGTGATCGATCTCTAGCACGTTGGTGCCCTTGTGTACGCGATGCAAGAGGGCATACAGCTCAGGAGAGACGACCAGCGCATAAGGACCGCTGTGGCCCATTTTCAGCAGTTTATTGCGAGCTTCCACGATGTCGGCGAAAGCGTTGCCGGATTCCATCCAGTCGCTTTTCAGATGGGTGAGACGGCCTTTGACGTTCATCAGGCCAGGCAGGTCAAATTCAGCAGCGCCATTGAAAATCAAATCGTCTTCCATCAAAGCTCCGCCCGCAGCAGCGTTGGCAGCAGCACTCATGTCGAGCGGCATGCCCAATGTACGAGCCTGTGCGACATCGCGCCAGTACAGCATGAAGTCCTTGTACAAAATCGGGATGGTCATGCTCACACGCTTGCTAGGCTGAGTCATTTCCAATGATTCGCCGCGCAGGCTGAGCCCGCCAAAACGCGATTCCTCATAGACGTCATTGGTAATCGTCTGAATGCCTTCACCCAGCGGGCCATAAATATCGATAAAACGGCGTCCTACCAATTGGCGGCGAGCCATGTCGATGACGGTTTCGTCCAGTTGCTTCCACTCATCTTGAGTCAAGGGAGAGTCTGGGTATTTCCGGAGCTTGTCCATAGTGTTACCTCCAAGTCATACAGGATTTTCTATCTGTTGTGTTAACGTGTAAGAAAGTTTAAGTGCTTCGCCATGTCAGAGTAACTTTGCTTAAACTTTATGGAACCCATGAAAACTTTTCGCTTAGACGCAGTCGCTGCTCTTTGAACCGGCCTCAATAGAGGCTTTTTTATTTGCCTTTCAAACTGCCCACTGTAAGTCCCTTTTTAGCAGGGGTTGGGCTTGGGGCATGTTTGATGACAGATGCGACACCTTGAGGCAGAGTAGCAGACGCTTTGAGATGATCGACCTGATGGATGTCATGTCCCTCGTCGTGATCAGTCAGAGAGGGATGAGACACGTCTGAAAATCGCTCGCTGAGTGTAGCCATGATTTGTTTTACCCTCAGGTAGTCCTCATGAGTGGTTGCCCGCATCCCATCCAGGTCCAGTCGAGTCTCGTCGTCACGGAACTCGTAGAGAGCCAGCTCCAGATGTTCACGGAAGTTGTGCAGACCAAAACGTTCCAGGTTAATATCGGATAACAAACGGGACAGCTCGCGGTCGCTCAGCTGATCGGCTTTCTCAGCAGAGAGGGTCTGGAGGTAAGGAATCAGCTCCTGCAGGCGATCCATCCGTTGTTCTTCCTCTTCTAGGATGTGGTGGTAGTACAAGCGTGTGTGTTCATCCTGAGCAGCGTCAATGATTGGCTGAATCAGGCCCATGAATCGATGGATATACCCCTTGGTACGATCAAAAATGGCGTGTAGTTGAGAAAGCTCTTGCACGTACGCCACCTCCTCGCAAATAATCTATTTCCTCATTATACCTTTGTGAAAATAACCCCGGCAAGAAATATGTATGCAGTTCACTTGTTATCCCTAGTTTTCGATTTTTCCAAAAAACTTCTCATGGAGAGTATTGTCAAACCTAATTGGGAATGATAATATTTATCAATAAGAGTGATATTCATTATCAATTGAAAGCGCACCTCACAATTTCACTCAACACTTCTTAGCTAAAGTCGCACGAAAACATACATGTACACCACACATTCAAGGAGGTTCTAAGAACATGTCATCCATTCTTGTCATTGGCGGAGATCGCCTCGGTAATATTATTGAACTGCTGCAAGGTCAAGGCTTTCAGGAAATTCATCACGTGACAGGAAGAAAAAGCTCCCAAACAGGCGTTAAAATTCCGACTGGTGTCCATATGATTCTGGTTTTGACAGACTTCGTGAATCACAACCTGGCCAAAACCGTAAAGAGCCAGGCCAAAGACCGCGAGCTGCCGATTCTTTTCTGCAAGCGTTCTTGTTCGGCTATTGCCAAAGCTTTTCACATGACCGCTTAAATACATACAGAAGTGGCAGGGCAAACTAGACGCGTACTTACGAATCCTACAACGGAGGAGTGCCCTGTGAATCAAGAGCGCCTTGGCGAATTACCTCTCGCTCAACTGACGACTGACCAGTTGCAGCAAGTCCAACAAACCGAAGAAAAATTGAATCAGGATGGCAAAAGCGTTTACCTGATTGCATTTGAGAAGCAAGCCCCGTCCCAATAGACGGGGTTTTTCTCTTCCTGTTCCCTTGCTTACTTCTCATTTGAAAACGTATTGCTCCAGCTGCTGCTTCAAGGCGTCAATGCCAATGGCAAAGCCGAGGCACTGGCTGGACTGGATGATAAAGGCATTGAGACCGATGACTTCTCCGTTCAAATTGATGAGCGGTCCTCCACTGTTACCGGGATTTATGGCGGCATCTGTCTGAAAGATCTCCTCGTACATACGCTTGGCGACCTGCAAGCGACGATTCTTCGCGCTGATGATTCCTGCCGTGATGGAATTTTCCAAACCGAGTGGGGAACCACATGCCCGCATAGAGGCAAAAAATAAAAATCAAAAGACGAGCTAGTGGAAAAGAACATGGCTCACATAAACGAAGCGTTTGATACCTGCCGGAGAATCCCTGCAGGCCTCGGCTTCCATACGCTGGATCAGACTGGTCGCAAGCTGCCTTCGCTGTTCACGGGTAGCATGCGACCAGATCTTTTCCCAGTCTAATAAGATCTCCACATTCTGTTCGTCAGCTGTACTGGTCTGTAGTGATTGTGCCAAGGAAGCTTGACGCTGTCTTTGATCCAGCTCCAAGAGCTTAACCCGAAGATCTGTCAAGGAAAGGACCCCGGCCTCGTAGGCATCCTCCCACCGTTTTTTTCGTTCTTCCCATTTCGTGTCTAAGCCCGACTGTATTTGCATTGCCTTCTTTTGCTGGCTGCTGCCGAAACATTCCTGCAATACTACTGAAGCTTGAACCCGATACGATTGCAGAAGTCTGACTACCGCTTGCTCCAACCGGTCTTCGCGAATAGAGGCAGCCCGGCATTTCCCGGATGATTTGCCGCTGCAGGTGTAGTACGTGTGAGTATAGGCTGTTCCGTTTTTTCCCTGCGAATGCGTGTACTTGCCGCGCATCTCCGCTTGGCAGATGGAGCAGTAGAGGATTCCAGAAAAGAGGAAGGAGGAAGACAAAACGCGCGGATGCTGGGAGCCGCGCAGCTTCATCCGCTCCTGCGCACGCACAAAGGTAGCTTCATCGATAATGGCCGGATGTACCGCAGGCTCGAGGAAATAGTCATTCGTTTGTTTGGTACGTGGAGGAGTGTGAGTATAATTCCAGCGCAAGGCTCCGTAATAGACCGGGTTTTTTAACAGTCGCAGGACAGCGCTAGAACTCCAGCAGGCGCCATTTTTGCCTCGCGATCCTTGTGCATTAGCTTCGTCTGCAATCTGTCGTGGGGATTTGCCATTTACATAATGCGCGAACATGTGGCGGACGATGTCAGCTTCTTTGGGCCGGAGCTGGAGCTGGCCATTGCATAAATCGTAGCCATAGGGGGCGGGGCCGCCCGGTCTTTTTCGCTCGCGTACCATTTGGCCCATGCCCATTTTGACGCGTTCGGCAAGATTTTCCCGTTCCCATTGGGCCAAGGCTGCGACCAAGGTGATGAACAAACGGCCGATGGCGGTCGTCGTATCGTATACTTCTGTACTGCTTTTGAAGTGAACACCGTAAATCTCGAATTCCTGAAGGAGCTGGTACAGATCGAGCACAGAGCGAGTGAGTCGGTCCAGCCTGTAGACAAGGACCACGTCCATTTTCTTTTGTGCGACATCTGCCAAAAGTCTGCCAAGCTCCGGGCGATTGAGATCCTTGGCGCTGACTCCTTCATCGACGTACATGTCAGTCAGCACCCAGTTCTGGGAATGAATATAGGCAAGCAATCGATCGCGTTGGGCTGCGATGGAAAACCCTTCTCGGGCCTGATCCTCGGTACTGACACGGATGTAAACAGCTGTTCGCATGCCGAATCCTCCCGTTATTGCAGGTTGCTAGAGTCTACAGCAGGACGGGAAGGGTTATGCCTGGACACAAAAAAAAAACCACCTATGAAAGAAGGCGGGAGCTTGCGTCACATCCACTTTTCGCCCCATTCGTGGATTGATTCAATGACGGGACGCAAATCTTTTCCTTTTGTCGTTAGCTCATACTCGATTCGGACAGGGATTTCAGGAAATACCTTGCGTTCCAGGATTTCCAGCTCCTCCAGCTCCTTTAATCGTTCGGACAGCATTTTATCGCTCATATGTGGAACCATCTCACGAATGTCTTTGAAGCGGACCGCACCGCGCAGCAGGACGTGGAGGATTAATCCCGTCCAGCGTTTACCCAAGATATTCATCGCACATTCGTATTTCGGACAAATTTGTTCACCGGCAGATTCTTGGCTCATGAGGACTTCACCTCTATACATCTTCTTTGAATGTAACTTTATTCTACCACAGTTGCTGGAATTAAGTAAGTAACAGAAGTTTAACGCATGTGCTCCTCCATGATTTTGGCTTTTTCCACGATCGCTTATGCATGAAAAAAATGTGTCCTGCTAGGAAAAGCCTGATTGTAGCCTGATCGTTTCACACTTAGGCCAGCGCACATAGACTAGGCAATGATGAGATACTGCGAGGTGATGGGATGGCACAGCAAGACGTGGTTGGAATCCTGACCTGGCGAAAGGGGGAACGATTTTCCGAGCCTGACTATTTGCGCCGTCTGGTAGTAGCCGGGCAAAAGTTGGGTGCAAAGGTATACCTTTTTTCGCATCAGGATGTGAATGTGGCAGAGCGAAAGATTCGTGGATTTACACCTACAAAAGCGGGAGGCTGGTCAAGTAAATGGTATGCGTGGCCCGATGTGGTTATCGATCGCTATCGCCGCAGAGTCCCACAGTACATGCGGTTACGGCATAGCAAGCTGTTTACGTTTGCCAACAGTCCATTCAGTAAAAAGTGGAGAGTCACGCTGATGCTGGCCAAGGATGAACGGGTAAGCCATTGGATACCGGAATCCAGCGTCTATGCGCCAGGCAAAGTAAAAGCCATGCTGAAGCGGTTTCCGATCGTTTACATCAAGCCAGGCAATGGTACAGGAGGGCGCAGTATCCTGAAAGTAAAGGCTGCAGGGAGACAGTACGTACTATCAGGACGCGACAGGCTATCAGCGCTTCATCAGGCAACGCTGAAGACAGCAGAGGGTGTGGAAAAGTGGGTGAAACGCTGGGTCAAGGAACAGCAGCTTGGAGACGGCAATTTTCTTGTACAGCAGGGGGTCGACCTGGGGGTACTGCCCAATCGTGTCGCGGATGTGCGGGTCTTGATCCAGAAGGATGAACAGGGCGACTGGAGCGTGACCGGCTGCGGTGTTCGTGTGGGGGAGAAAGGCAGTTCTACCTCCAACCTGCACGGAGGAGGCAAGGCAGTACCTTTTCAGCCCTTTCTGGCGGCTGTCTTTGGAAAAGAGCGTGCGCGCACCATCACCAGCGAAGTGGTGCAGCTGGCGCATCAGACGGCGGTTACGCTGGAGGAGAGGTTTGGAAGAATGATGGAATTTGGACTGGATATTGGTGTAGATGTCGATGGGCGCCCCTGGCTGATCGAAGTGAATCCCAAGCCCGGACGTGAGGTTTTCCGTGAGATCGGCGATATGGATACGTATGAAAGGGCGATTGCAAGACCGGTCCAGTTTGCGCTGCAGCTACTCAGGTGAGGCTTGTTTTCTTTTGGCTCTATGGCGACAGGTGGGGAACCGATGCTGATCACCCATTCGCCTACCTTGGTATGCGAGGAATTCCCCAATGGGAGCGGAAAGAGCTTGCAGTCTGCGTCGATTTTGATGACGGCATAATCGCGTACACGATCGGCCAGAATTCGTTTGGCTTCAAAGACTCGCCCATTAAACAGCTTGACGTAGATATTTTTTGATTTTCCTATGACATGCTCGCTGGTCA
Source organism: Brevibacillus sp. AY1 (assembly GCF_029870785.1). Taxonomy (NCBI): domain Bacteria; kingdom Bacillati; phylum Bacillota; class Bacilli; order Caryophanales; family Paenibacillaceae; genus Brevibacillus; species Brevibacillus sp. AY1. Next base: position 64,923 of record NZ_JAFLPN010000023.1, on the reverse strand, counting down.
GGATGTACCCTTTTGGATGGAAGAGGAAGCCAGAGCCAAAACTGCGCTCTGAAGGCATCGGAGGTTCATCTTCCGAAATCAGGCTGCGAATGAGTGTATCCACGTCTTTGGCTTGAGTCGCATCTTCGGTGACAATTGAGACTACGCCCTCCTGTACGCGTTCCACAATGGGAACGAAGAAGTTGAAGGGGTGTAAACTGCTGCTGCTCACAGGGTACTTTACGCGTGTATATTGGGACCACTTTTTACTTTTCACTGATCTCTCCCCCCACAGCAGATAGGTATGTATCATCCTATGGCAGGTCAAGGGGGAAGGGACGCCCATTTTGCTCATGGATGCGGCATGGTAAGAGCTCTTGCTATTTCGAATAACATTCAGTAATATATTGTTTAGGTACCTTAATAATAAAGGTGGTTTACAAGTAAAGATGGGTCATGCAGATAAAGAGCTTGTCGAGTGTGTGAAAGAAATGAATGAAGCGGAGTATCTGATCAATACGCTGTTGCTGCGAGAATATCGAGCATTGCTGGATGATGAGATTACAACCAAGCAGGCATTGCTTCTGGAGCTGATTCATAAGCATCAGCGGATGACTGTCAAGGAAATTGCTGAGCAGATGGAGGTATCCTCCAGCGCAGTGAGCCAGATCGTGGGCAAGCTTGAGAAAATGGGGTACGTGAAGCGGGAAATCAATCTCCAGAATCGGCGTGAAATCATTGTACAGATGGGCACGCAGGGATTCGCCTATTTCACCAAGCAAGAAGAGGTAGAGCGGGATATTATCACACGCTTTTACGCGAAAATGGAGTTGGAAGAAGTGCAGCAGCTCCGTGCACTGACACTGAAATTAAAGAAAATCGTCGAACAGGAATTAAGCCGCACCTAATTTTTTTTGAACAATATGTTAGATGCCTTAATAATTTATTCAACTAATTTAAAAAACTGGGGGAGGGTTGTGAAATGAAGATGAGACAACAGCAATTGGAGGCACTTTTTCAAGCGTTGCATGAGAAAGGACAAATCAACGGAGCAGTATGTGTTGCCGAACAGGGGGAAATTTTGTACCAGGCTGTATTTGGATATGGCGATCTGAAGAGCAAAAGAAAACTGACGCCGGACTCCGTATTTGAGCTGGCTTCGTTATCCAAGCCTTTTACCGCTTTGGCGATCGTCCTGCTGGAAGAGCAGGGACAGCTCGCGTATGACGATTTCATCGACAGGTGGCTGCCGAATTTTCCTTATCCAGGGATAACGGTTCGACATCTGCTAACCCACACCTCCGGACTGCCTGATTTACGTCTTGCTTGCATTGCTTGTCGAGCGGATTTCAGGGCTGGGCTTTGCTGAATATATGGAAACGCATCTTTTTCATCCTATGGGAATGGGAAAAACGCGTGTATACAACCGAAGATACTCGAATGAGAAAATCGATGATTACGCATATGGGGTTGTTTACGATGTATGGTCGTGTGAATTCGTGCTTCCAGACGAGCTTGCGGAGACAGAGTATGTCGTCTATCTGGACGGCATACAGGGTGACGGCACTGTGAACTCGACAGTCGGGGACTTACTTTTATTTGATCAGGCTTTATATACAGAAAAGCTGGTGAATGAACAATCATTGCAGCAAGCCTTTGCGCCTGTCCGGTTAAACAACGGTGAAACCTTTGATTACGGTTTTGGATGGATATTGGAAAAGAGTGAGAAAAGAGGCAAGAGTGTCAGCCACAGTGGGGGATGGCCAGGGTATGCAACCCTTATGATTCGGTTTATCGATGCCGGTAAAACCCTGATTTATTTGAGCAATAAGGAACAGGAATACGAGTTTGATCAACGCATTTTAGAGGCTGTGCAGCAAATAATGTTTGATGAGCCTTTTGAAATACCGAAGAGTCCTGTCAAGCGAAAAGCTGTACACATGGATCCGGCCCGCGAATGATTTCCGTTGAAGTGGAATTTGTACCAGACTCATCGGGTACAGCAGAAAAAATGATCATTCATGAGCCGGAGAAAGAGACACATGCGATTCGGATGGAGAAGTAGTTAGGGGAAAGGCTGATCTTTCATGCCTGTATTCATGGGATTGTCGCCTGGATACAGGCTTTTTTTGTACTATCGGAAAGTGTTGAGTGCGCTAAAGCGCTAAAAAGATTAGCGGAAGATAGTATAAGTGCAACTAAGGCTCCGCCAAAAGCTTGGCGTAGCCAAGTTTTCTAATGTTTGAAAAGTTTGGTGGCGGGTGAAAGCAGTGAGTACCGTTTTGATTGTATCATTATTTTTGATTGATATAATAAAGAAATAGCATTGGTATATTTATGCGAATGGACTTATAATATAGTTTAGTTAAAGAATATTTTGAACATAAAGGCTGAACGGCATGAGTTCAGACCTACAGAGAGAGAAGACTGGAATGGAATTGGAGGATGCGAAGAGATGGACGTAAAAACGATAATTCTTGGCTTTCTTAGTTACGGTGAGATGAGCGGGTACGACATTAAGCAAGCGTTTAGCAACAGCATCGGTTTCTTTTATGACGCAAGTTTCGGAGCCATTTATCCAGCGCTTCGCAAATTAGAAGAAGAAGGCCTGGTGACGAAGCAGGAAGTCATTCAATCAGGCAAACCAAACAAAATTTTGTACAAAATTACGAAAGCGGGCGAGCAGACTTTCCAACAGGAAATTCAAACTCCAATCCTGCCCCCTGTCTTGCGCTCCGATATGCTGGTTAAGATTTTCTTTGGCAAAGGTCGCACCATCGAGGAACAACGTGAATTGGTGAATAACTGTTTGTCCACGCAACGGCAGATGCTTGCCCAAAGCAAAGTGACGTACCAGAAGCTGAAAAACGGCTTCGATGAGTACCAGCAATTCTGTTGGGAGTATACGATTCACCATCTGGAAACCACGATCACGTTTTTGGAACTAAAAGCGCCTTCCTTAATTAAAGAACCTGCTTATAGCCTGTAGGCTAGATGAAGAAGCGAAAGGACGAAGCCAGTAGCATGTGTCCTTTCGCTTTTATCATGTTCTATTTCAGGTTTTCCGGATTGAGGCACTCCAGTTCAGGTATGACAAAACGGCCGTCCTTACGAATCAGGCGATCGTCGAACCAGATTTCACCGCCGCCCCATTCTGGGCGTTGAATCATGACCAGATCCCAGTGGATGGAGGATTTGTTTCCATTAAAGGCATCGTCGTAGGCTTGACCCGGTGTGAAGTGGAAGCTGCCGTCGATTTTTTCATCGAACAAAATATCCTTCATCGGGTTTTGGATGTACGGATTGACGCCAATGGCGAACTCCCCGATATAGCGTGCTCCTTCATCCGTATCAAACACTTCATTGATTTTCTCCGTATCATTGGCTGTCGCTTCGATAATTTTGCCATCCTTGAAGGTTAGCTTGATGTTGTCGTAGGTGTAGCCCTGGTAAGGCGATGGCGTATTGTACGAAATCGTACCATTGACGGAATCACGTACAGGCGCAGTAAAGACTTCTCCGTCTGGAATATTGGCTTCTCCGGCACATTTGATAGCAGGGATTCCTTTGATGGAGAAAGTCAAATCCGTTCCAGGACCGGTGATGCGCACTTTGTCCGTCTTTTCCATCAGTTCCACGAGGCTGTCCATGGCTTGATCCATTTTGCCGTAATCGAGGGTACACACTTTGAAGTAGAAATCTTCAAAGCCTGCTGTACTCATATTGGCCAATTGAGCCATCGAGGCGTTTGGATAGCGCAGAACCACCCAGCGAGTATCCGGCACGCGCACGTCAAGCACGGGACGGGTGAAGAGTCGGGAATAAAGCTGCATCTTGTCTCCTGGCACGTCAGCCAGTTCACTGATGTTGTCGCCACCACGGATGCCGATGTAGCAGTCCATTTTCTTCATGAATTTCACATCTGCCTCGCGCATCACGCCAAGCTGTGTTTCGTTGACGCCGAGGAGCAGTTCACGCTGAATCGTTTGGTCGATCAACTGAACATAAGGATTGCCGCCTGCTTCGTACACTTTTGCGATCACGGCGCGCACCAGCTCATGCACCTGGCCGATGGCGTAAATGAGTACGTTATCACCTGACTGAACACGGGTAGAATAGTTGACCAGGACATCGGCCAATTTGTCAATGCGTGGATCTTTCATAGAAGGATATTCCTCACTTTCCATTCAAATCAAATCGATTCGTTTGTATTGTACACAAAATAAATAGAAAAAAGCTACCCAAGATGATGGGTAGCTAGCGAATGATACGCGCTTTACAGGATCCGGTGTTCAAGTATATGCAACTACCTGCCGGATCGTGCTGTATCCAAAGTCATATGTTAATCGTCGCAGCCACAACCAACGATTACCAACAGGATAAACAGAATCAACACCAGAACGAAATCGTCGAAAAATCCACCGCCGTTAAAGATGCTGCTCATGCGATCAAATCCTCCTTTTGTGTTAAGTCGCTTGTGCTTACATCCATAACATATGGGTTTTCGCACAGAGCCGATACGGGCAAATGCCCATTTTTACCAAGATTCTTTTGATCACTGAAGTTTATTATTCTGAAAATCAGGAAAAGCTAGAGGATACGAAAAGACTTTGCAAGTACGAAAGGATGGCATTGCGATGCAACGATCATTGAACAGCCTGGGGCACGATCTGTTACCGATTACAATCAATGTAGGAGAAGATTTTAAATCCATTGTCTGGAAGGCACAGTACGATATGGACTTCAATACGGAATGTCTGTTTTGTTTCTCTGAGCAGATCACAGGGTATCGAGTGGAGGATGAAGCTGGACACACCGGCAAGGTAGCGGTTTGTCCGCACTGCGAGAAAGTAAACGCCATTTACGCTTAAACAGGACTGTCCCATGAATCCGTTTATGAAAAACGATGTTGTGATGACGACATCGTTTTTGCTTTGTCTGCCACTCTATCCACCATGTACCAGCTGTTGTTTAGCAGGATTGAAGGAAGGTTTCGCGAATAGTTATGAGAAGCATGCATACATACGTGGATTAGGATAGAGGTGAACACATGCAGAAGAAATGCAGCCGCTGCGGCAGTGACATGGAAGTCGTGCTGCGCAACGTCGTGTATCGGAAACGGGTTCGAATTTTAAATGTACCTGTACACGTCTGCGTGGACGATGAATGCGCCCATTCACAGGTAGTGGATGTTGTCAAAGAAGATCTAAAATCACTGATGGAGGAGCTAGGACAGGATCCAGCGCGTCAGGCCATCGAGTTCGAGGAAATGTCAGAGTTGTCCCATTTATTGGTATTGATTGCCAATGAAGGGGATTCCACAGTAAGTGAAGCGCTGGGAGAACGCGTCAACGAACTGCTGGATCTGTTCTTGCTGGCACAATCCTTAGGAGACGAAAAATGGATGCTGGAGCTGCGCCATCGCTTAACCAAAATCATGGTATAAATGTCCATTAGCCACCCCAGAAAGGGTGGTTTTTTTCTTTTACACCCGGCGCATAGACTTTCCGGTGTCGATTTTCGTATACTAAAACCACAGTGTTTGAGCAGAAGGGAGAGCATAACCATGTCACAAAAACAGCTTCATTCCACCGAAGAACTGAATGAATTCGTCGCTGGTGCGGGAAAACGTCTGTTGTTCAAGCACAGCACGATCTGCCCGATCAGCACGTCTGCTTATGAGGAATTTCAATCCTATTTGCAGGGAAATGATGTGCCAGCTGCCGTGATTCTCGTTCGCGAGGATCGTCCAGTATCCAATGAAGTAGCAGAGCGCTTTGGAATCAAGCACGAATCACCACAGATTTTCCTGCTCGAAAATGGCGAGGTCAAATGGCATACTTCCCATTGGAAAATTACGAAGGATGCGATTGAGGAAGCGCTAAAGGCTTAAGAACAATAGAAAGGGATGTCCCACAAGGTGCGTATACATCTTGTGTGGAGCATCCCTTTTTTCTACTTTTAATCCCAAAACAGCTCCAGCTTGTCGCCGCTTTTCAATTCGGTCTGAAAAGTGGCGGGCTCGCCGTTTACCAGCATAACAAAGCCAGAGATGGATTCCCGATCCGGTTTCTCAAACGACACGTCTACGTAGCGGAAGACATCGCTGAACACGGGGGTGGAGGCAGGCGTGGATTTGACAGATATGATTGCTCCGTCCGTGACGATATCATCTGCCTGTGCCTCAAAGCCGTCTTTCATGATCGAGACTTGCGCGATCGGCAGGGTGACTGGCTCGCCGTTGAAGTGGACCGAAATCGATTCCTGTACCCACTCCTCCAAAGGAATGACATCCCGGATCATCGGAATCGGAACCACCTCCAGCTGATAGACCAGCTCGTCGTCTTGGCGTACATAGTCTTGGCGAGAGCATGGTTTGCCATTTAACGTGAGCACTTCCTGATGGGACGGCACGCTGTAGCTATGGCCATTTACACTGAATTGCAGGGGGGGTAGCTGCTCCTGGCTGTCCAGTTCAATCCCAGCTTCCAGTAGGGCTTCTTCTACGGTACGAGCGAGTCGAAACTCCAGATTGCTGCGGTCTGTCACCCAGGCATCCAGAGGCTGGGGCTCACCGTTCATGATCGCGACAGGACCAAGCGAAAGAGGGCGATCGTTGCAGAGGATGTCGAGTGTCTCCACGCGATCCAGCAAGTCTTTGATTTGGACTTGTGCATCCTCGCCGTCAGTACCAGCCACGACTTTGATCACATCGCCGTCCCCAATTGCAGCATCCAGCCCCACAGCTTCCCCGTTTCGTTCGATGATGGGTGGTGTGCCATGTCCCCCTGGAATGATTTTCATCCGTCCGTTAACGGTTACACTCTTGGCCAGTCCGGGTCTACCGTACAATCGACGGATATCAAGCCCTGCTGCAATCAGACAATCACCCAGCGTCATTTTGCGCAGATCAAAAATGCGTATAGCCTGTTCATTGACCGTAATCGTCACATAACGAAGCGGGTGGCGGCGGGCTGCGACTGCGATCCCAACCGGCGTCACGAACTCCGGCCCGCTCAGGATCGAGTTCTCGTCACCAATAAATTGCTTGATTGCATCGGCACCGCGTACCGCCACTCGTGCCGCAGGAATTTTCAACACTTGCGCCACTTTTTCAGTCAGGCCAGGCGTCAGGCTTCCACCGCCAATCAGCATGACAGCCTGCGGAGCCTTTCCATTTAGCTCAATGATTTTAAAGGCAATTTTTTCGGCGAGCTGTTCAATATCGGATTGAATTGCAGCGATTACTTCAGCCGTCGTCAGGTTGTGTTCCAGCCCCAGAATATCGGTGAAGGATACTGAGTCATGCTGGGAAAGAACACGCTTTGCTTCTTCTGCCATCGGAAAATCGAGCAAGAAGGCATTCATCAATGCATCTGTAATCTCGTCGCCCGCGACTGGTACCATCCCGTAGGCGGTAATCGCTCCTTCTTCTGTCAAAGCCACGTCAGAGGTACCCGCACCAATATCTACCAGTGCGATATTCAGGCGGCGCATGGTGACCGGAATCAGGACGTTAATAGCCGCGATCGGCTCCAGGGTCAGGGCTTGCATGTCCAGATCGCAACGCTTCAAGGCTGCGATCAGGGAATCCACGACGACCCGGGGCAGGAAGGTAGCGATCACATCCGCGCTGGCCACATCTCCGCGCTGGTCAATTAGACTGCCGATCAGTTCACCGTCGAGCTGGTAGTTGACCACGCTGTAGCCGACGCAGTAATAACGGGTCACGTCCTGCTCATTCAGCTCCAAAGCCAGCTGCGTTTGCGCTTCCTGGACGGCTGCGAATTCCATCGTCAGGACGTCCTCTCGGGTGATAAAGGCATGCCGGGCGAGCGGCATATCCATCCGGACCCGTTTTGTACGCAGGGATCGTCCCGCCGCAGCTACTGCTACTTTGGTCAGAGGGCCGTTTTTTTGTTCCAGCTCTTCCTTTATTTGGTGAATAACTTTGGCGACTGCGATAACATCGTGAATCTGTCCATCGAGCATAGAGCGCTCATCATGCTCGCGTATCGCACAATCGATGACGCGAAATTGCTCACCGCTCGCCTCAACGATGAGTCCCACGACACTGCGAGTTCCGATATCTAAAGCAAAAATCAGCTCATCTTTTGCTGTTTGTTCAACCTCTAGCAAGGGTAGGTCACTCCTCGTATACAAGCATAAAACCTTAGTAAAACGTTATTGTATAATTCGACTACATGGGAAAAGAATCCTGTCGAATTTTGAGATGTTTTCGATTACCAATTTACTTTCGCGCTTTTTAGCGCTAAACTGCTGACAAGGGACTTTGAATCGATTATAATAACCCTAATTTATCGACGAGACCTAACTACTTAGAAAAAGAGGAGAGTGGAGAAACATGGCACACGATCAAATCGAAACCATGCGTAAACAGATCGACCAGATCAACCTTCAGATTCTCGAGCTGATTAATCAGCGTGCAGCCCTTGTTCAGGAAGTGGGCAAGGCTAAGGAAAAGCTGGGCAGCAACCGCTTTGACCCGGAGCGCGAGCGTCAAATGCTCAACCAGCTGGTCGAACACAACAAAGGTCCTTTCAATGACAGCACAGTACGTCATTTGTTCAAACAAATCTTCCAAGTGTCGCTTGACCTGCAAAATGACGACAAGAAAAAAGTGCTCCTCGTCAGCCGTAAGAAGAAGGCAGAAGATACGATCATCAACGTAAAAGGCGTAGAATTTGGCGGCAGCAGCCCGATTCTGATCGCTGGACCTTGCTCGGTTGAGAGCTATGAGCAAGTAAAAGCTGTTGCCGAAAATCACGTAAAACGCGGCTTGCGCACCCTGCGTGGCGGAGCGTACAAACCGCGCACATCTCCATACGATTTCCAAGGCTTGGGTGAAGAAGGTCTGAAAATTCTCAAGCGCATCGGGGATGAATACAATCTCGTCACCATCAGTGAAATTGTGACGCCTGCAGACCTGGAGCTGGCTGCTCAATATATCGACGTGATTCAAATCGGTGCGCGCAACATGCAAAACTTCGAGCTGCTGAAAGCTGCAGGTCGCCTCAACCACCCGGTTCTGCTGAAACGCGGTCTCTCCGCTACGATTGAAGAGTTCATCTACGCGGCTGAGTACATCCTGGCAGAAGGCAACTCGCAAGTCATGCTTTGCGAGCGCGGTATACGCACCTACGAAAAAGCGACCCGCAACACCCTCGATATCTCGGCTGTACCACTTCTGAAACAAGAGACGCACTTGCCTGTATTCGTTGACGTGACTCACTCCACAGGGCGTCGTGACCTGCTGTTGCCTACTGCGAAGGCAGGAATTGCCGTTGGTTCCGATGGAATCATGGTAGAGGTTCACCCGGATCCAGACGTAGCGCTGTCGGATGCCAAACAACAGCTGAACATCCCGGATTTCAACAGCTTTGTGGATGAACTGCTCGCTTCTGGCCTGTACAAAGGCGAGGTAGTGGTAGCGAGAGGATAAGGAAGCCACACGTTGGCTGGTCTTGGAGGCCCTTTCCTGGAAGTGCAGGAGGGGCCTCTCCTTATTTGACGCAGCCGGGAAAACCAAGGTAAGCTAGAGGTACATAGCGTAAATGGCATGAGGGAGGATGAGTAGGTATGAGTGAGCAAGACCATTGCTGTTCATCGGGCCGGGCGACGGAGCGTACGGACAAGACCAAGTCCAATCTGGTTTCACGGCTCAACCGGGTCGAAGGACAAATTCGCGGTATTCGTGGAATGGTAGAGAAGGACGTCTATTGTGACGACATTCTCAATCAAATCGCAGCAGTACAGTCGGCATTGAACGCGGTAGGCAAGATTTTGCTCGAGGGACACATGAAAAGCTGCGTCATGGATCGCATCCAGCAAGGGGATAATGAAGTGATTGATGAGCTTTTAAAGACTATGAACAAATTAATGAAATAAAGCGACAGGTTTGCTTGGTAAAACGATTGCAACCAGGCACAGCTTGTCGTATCATAGGTGCATATATTTTTGAAAATAATTATGAAAACCATTTTATAGGGAAAGCGAGGGTGTATGATGCCGGTTACCATTTACGATGTGGCAAGAGAAGCGGGAGTATCGATGGCTACAGTTTCACGTGTAGTGAACGGGAACCCGAACGTAAAACCGATGACCCGTAAAAAGGTGTTGGGGGCTATCGAGCGCTTGGGCTATCGACCAAATGCTGTTGCACGCGGACTAGCCAGTAAAAAAACGACTACAGTCGGTGTCATCATCCCGGATATCTCCAGTTTGTTCTTTTCAGAATTAGCGCGGGGAATTGAAGATATCGCGACGATGTACAAGTACAACATCATTTTGTGCAACTCCGACCAGCGTCTGGAAAAAGAACTGCAGCTCATCAATACGCTTCTGGAAAAGCAGGTGGACGGGCTTCTGTTCATGGGGGCGGAGATCAAGGAAGACCACCTGCAGGCGTTGACCAGCACACAGGTGCCGACGGTGCTTGCCGCGACACGTGATGCTGATAACAAATTGCCCTCTGTCACCATCGATCACTACCAGGCAGCCTATGATGCTACCGAGGCATTGATCCAGAGAGGTCACAAGCGGATCGGGATGATTACCGGACCGATGAACGATCCACTCGGTGGGTTGATGCGTTTTGAGGGATACAAGCAGGCACTAAAGGATGCAGGAATCAGCCTGGATGAAGCTCTGGTGGCGGGGGGCAATCTGTTCTATGAATCGGGCTTGTCTCATACCAAGGAATTTCTACAGCTGAAGGAACCGCCGACAGCGATTTTTGCAGCCAATGACGAGATGGCGATTGGTGCTATCCATGCCGTACAAGACTCCGGACTTCACGTGCCAAACGATGTCGAAGTGATCGGACATGACAACATCCGTCTGACGGAAATGGTTCGTCCCCGTCTCACCTCTGTCGTGCAGCCGATGTATGATATCGGAGCAGTGGCGATGCGCCTGCTGACTAAATACATGAACAACGAGCATGTGGAAGAGCATGTCGTCTTGCTGCCACATCGAATCGAGTATCGGGAAAGTACCAAACCGGATCAGGCATAACCACACGACATGGAATGGGCTAGCTAGAGGAGGGTGTACGAATGCGGATCGGAATCATCGGGGCGATGGACGAGGAAATCGCCTTATATATGGAAGCAATGAGTCAAACAACCACGACCGTAAAGGCTGGGATCACGTACTACAGCGGCAAGCTGGAAGAAAATGACGTGGTACTCTGCAAGTCGGGGGTTGGCAAGGTCAATGCAGCTGTTACTACGCAGATCCTGATCGATCAATTTCAGGTGGATCATGTCATTTTCACAGGCGTTGCAGGTGCCGTTCATCCTGAATTGAATATTGGCGATATTGTCGTCTCCACGGATTGTATTCAGCACGATATGGATGTTACTCCGCTCGGTTTTGCGCCTGGACAGATTCCTTACACGGAGCAGTGGGTCTGGAAAGCGGACCAAACGCTTATGGAAAAGGCTGTCGAGGCAGGCAAGGAGCTGGAAGCAGGAGTCCAGGTTGTTACAGGACGCATTTTGTCCGGAGATCAATTCGTAGCGAGCCGTGAGAAGGTGGCCGCACTCTACGAACAGTTTGGCGCACACTGCACCGAAATGGAGGGAGCCGCTGTCGCACAGGTCTGCGCGATGAACAGCATTCCGTTCGTCGTCGTCCGCTCCATGTCCGACAAGGCAGACGGCTCCGCGCACGTCAATTTTGTAGAATTCACCAAGCTGGCTTCCCAGCGTTCCTTTGCCATTGTGAGCAAGATGCTGGCAGATGCCAAAGACAGTGCCGACGTGATCGTCTACTCCACGAAAAACTGCATCGATTGCAACCTGGTGAAGCAATGGCTGACCGCCAAAGGTGTAAGCTTCGAAGTGCGCGATGTCATGACCAGCCGCGCCTACCAGGAAGAGGTCGAGCGTTTTGGCTTTATGGGTGTTCCCGTGACCGTCCTGGGAGATAAAGCGGTAAAAGGCTTCCAACCTTCCGAGCTGGAAGCGTTGGTGGGGAGCAAGGAATAGTCGTCTAGTCTTGTGAAAACAGATAAGCGCGTAGACAGGTTTGATCAGCCTGTTCTACGCGCTTTTTGGTCTGTTGTAGCAATGGCATTGTCCGTGATTTACATCTCGAAATGCTGCTTCAACAGATTCTTGTACCGCTCGAAGTCAATCTCCTCTTTTGTCACGTTTCCATCCGCCCATTGTGTGAAGGACGTGTCGGTTAACGTAACATTTCCATCGGCGGTCAGTCGCGTGACCAGCCGATTTTTGTTAAAGGGAGACTCCTCGTGTTCTACAATAATCGTCTGGACCTCATCCAATTCCGACACATCGGTAATAGGCTTTGTGGAATCAAAGCAATAACCGATTCTCCAGTCCGTATCCTTATGCTTTAGCTTCAGCTCAAGCACATAGTCCCCGTGTCTGTTCGCCGCTTTTTTGATCCGAAATTCCCCATTGCTGGAGATGACCACATCCCCGGACAGAGGAACGGGCTTTAAGGGCAGATTCGCACCAAAGCCTGTATCGATGACATACGTTTGATCGTTGTGCGTGACCAGTATCGTGACATGCGTTCTGCCAATCGGCAAATAATCTTGAATTGCGCCGTTGTACACAACCCCACGAGCTAAAACCGCGTCAAAACCATTCTCGATCAGGAAGAGATAGAGGATCGAATTCAGTTCATAGCAAAGCCCGCCTTCTTGATTCACGAGTATTTTGTTGATTAAGTTTTCTATTGAGATTGGCCTAGTATTATTCGCAAGTATACATAAATTTTCAAAAAGGATGCTGTGTGCGGTTCTTGTCAGGACGGTTTCCAGCGATTCGAATGTGAGATGTTCGTGTTCGGGTATGTTGATTCTCTTGCGAAATAATATGTTTAGTTGGCTCATGAATCATTCCTCCGCACGTTACTTTTTAATGCTACTCATTCATTCTATTATTCATCAAATAGGAAAATAGTAACATATTTAACCAATTATATTACCAAAATCTACAATAATATCAAAAAATGTTATATTATGTAAAAAATGAGTAAGTTTAAGTAATTAATTTACAAATATAGCGATTAGAGGAGGTGGGTACATTAGAACCTGTAACAAAGATTGACTCTAGAAAAAAGCATTACAGAGTACATCGGAAACAAGGGATTTATGAAGAGAAAGGATGTTACAAAAGCACATTCCTATTTGTGAAAAAAAAACGAGGAATGTTAAATGTACACAATAGTGTGTTTAATCCTTGACAAAATTGTTCAAAAACAACATACTAACACTATAAAATGTTCGAAATGAACAAAGGGTGATGACTTTGTTACCACAAGAGCGAAGAAAATGGATTTTGGAACAGCTAAGCAAGGACGAGAAAATCGATATTGATCAACTTGCTGAACAGCTCCATGTATCAGCCATGACCATTCGCCGGGATCTCTCTACCCTGGAAGAAGAAGAGAAGATCATCCGTACATTCGGAGGGGCAATTCTCAACAAGCCCTTGATCATGGAAACACCTTTTCTCACAAAAGAGGGAAAATACAGCAGCCAAAAACGGCAAATCGCCCGAAAGGCTGTGACACTCGTTTCGGATCACTCGACGATACTATTGGATTCTGGAACAACCAACCTGGAGATTGCCAGATTGCTCAAGGATAAAAAACACCTGACTGTGATCACCAATGATATCAAAATCGCTGCCGAGCTGATGGACAGTGAGGTAAAGGTCATCGTGACAGGCGGGGAGCTGCAAAATGGTGTAGGCGCGTTGTTTGGCCCGCTCACGGAGCAGATCCTGAAAAATATCCACGTTGATCTGTTTTTCCTGGGTGCTCATGCGGTCCATCTGGACGCGGGTATTACGGTAACTACCTTTGAAAAGGCTTCCATTAAAAAAATGATGATAGAAGCAGCGGGAACCACCTGGTTAGTAGCGGATTCCAGCAAGTTTGACCAGAAGTCGTTTACGAAGGTCTGCGATCTTGCAAGTCTTGACGGATTGATTACAGATGATGGGTTAACAGCAGAAGACAAGGAAAAGCTAAAAGAACATCTGAAAGTTGTGACAGCAGAGGTGGGAGAGGCCACATGAAAATTGGAGTCATTGCAGATGACCTGACAGGGGCGAACGCGACTGGCGTGAGGCTCGCCCGGCAAGGCTTTGAGGCAGCGACGATGGTGCATTTCAACAATCTTCCTACATCGGAATCGTACAACGCGGTATGCGTGGATACGGATAGCCGATATGCGAGAGCAGAAGTGGCGCAGCTGAGAGTCAAGACCGTTTTGGATAATCTCACAAAATGGGGCGCCGATGTCATCTGCAAGCGCATCGACAGTACAGTCCGGGGCAATATTGGTGTAGAAATCGATACCGTATTGTCCGAGCTTGGTGAAAAAGCGATTGCAGTGGTGGTAGCGTCCTACCCGGATTCGGGGCGAATTACCTCTGGGGGCTATCTGCTGGTAAATGGCATCCCCCTGCAGGCGACGGATGTAGCAAAAGATCCGGTCGCTCCGCTCACCGAATCGTATGTGCCGGCCATTGTGCAAAAACAAAGCAGCTATCCAGTTTCGTACATTCCGCTGGAGACGGTTTTGGCTGGCGCGCTGGAAACGGAACAGGCTATGCGGACGCTGATCTCAGAGGGCAAACGGATCTTGGTCATGGATGCCGTGACCGATGAGGAGATCGAATCGATTGCCAAAGCGATGGCCGCGATTAAGGATTACCAGATGATTCCCGTTGATCCTGGGCCGTTGTCCTCTATCTATTCCAAGGTGTATACCCGCCAGCATGCAAGCGACAAAAAGATTCTGGTGACGGTGGGGAGCATCACCTCCAATGCGGCAGGTCAATTGCAATATCTGGTGGAAAAAACGAATGCCCAACCGATCTACGTGGACGCTAAAAAGCTGGCGAGCATGAACGAATCGTGGGACGAAGAGACCAATCGTGTGATTCAGGTCGTTTTGGAGGAAATGAAGAAGCAGTCTATCCTGATCATCACGACGAATTCTCCCTTCGCCGAACCGCTGAACCTGAAGGAGATCGCCAAAGAGCAGCAGACGACACAGGAAAGTCTGGCGAAGCGCATTGCAGACGGGCTGGGGAAAATTACGCGCCTGGTGATTCAGAAGAGCGAGTATGAAATCGGCGGCTGCTTCACCAGTGGCGGAGATGTGACGGCATCCCTCTGCGCGATTGGCGGTGCAGAAGGAATCAAGCTGGAAGTAGAGGTACTCCCCTTGGTGGCATATGGTCACCTGATCGGAGGGTATCTGGATGGCATTCCTCTTGTCACCAAAGGCGGTATGGCAGGCGATAAGAAAGCCATCTACACAAGCATTCAATTTCTTTTGGCAAAATGTTAAGGAGGAACAAAAATGATGACAACACAGAGAGCGATTATTGCGATTCCGATGGGGGACCCGGCAGGGATTGGACCAGAGATCACGATGAAATCGCTGACGAAAAAAGAAATCTACGATGTATGCAAGCCGCTGGTCATTGGCGATGCCAAGGTTCTCGCCAAAGCCATTGAGATCGTACAAGCGGATTTGAAAATCAACAAAGTGAGCTCTCCTGCTGAAGGAAAATACGAGCTGGGAACAGTCGATGTCATCGATCTGGACAATATCGATATCGAGAAGCTTGAATACGGTCAAGTATCGGCACAGGGCGGCCAAGGCGCATTTGAATACATCAAAAAATCAGTAGACCTGGCCATGAATGGCGAAGTGAAAGCACTGGCGACAACACCGATCAACAAGGAGTCTCTGCAAGCGGCGAAGGTGCCTTTCATCGGTCATACCGAAATGCTCGAATCGCTCACGAACACCAAAGATCCGTTGACCATGTTTGAAGTGAACGGCATGCGCATCTTCTTCCTGACGCGCCATCTATCCTTGAAGGATGCGATTGCGCAGATGACCAAAGAACGCGTGCAGGACTACCTGATTCGCTGCGATCAAGCTCTGAAGCGGCTGGGTGTCGAATCGAGGAAAATCGCGGTGGCCGGCCTGAATCCACATAGCGGTGAGGGCGGATTGTTCGGCAGGGAAGAAGTGGATGAAATCAAGCCGGGTGTTGAGGCAGGCAGACAGGCAGGTATTGATGCTGTAGGACCAGTACCAGCGGATTCCGTCTTCTTCCAGGCGCTGCATGGAAGATATGATGCCGTCTTGTCTCTCTACCATGACCAGGGACATATCGCGGCGAAAATGACAGATTTCCACAGAACCATCTCGATTACCAACGGATTGCCTTTCCTGCGCACCTCTGTTGACCACGGTACCGCTTTTGACATCGCTGGGAAAAACATCGCGGAGAGCATCAGTATGGAAGAGTGCATCAAGCTCGCAGCACAATACGCACCTAAGTTTACAAGCAATACGCTGTAATTCAGGGACCGCGGGCTTGTTTGGCTAGAATGAGAGACTTGTGATGAAGGGCGAATAGCGCCCTTCATTACAAATCCATTCAAATGTAAACACTTTCACACAAAGGAGGATCAGAGGTATGGACGTTTCAGGAACGCAAATGGTGGTTGGCTTGGTTTTAGCGGTCGTTATCTTGATTTTTCTCGTATTAAGAACAAAGATTCATGCTTTTCTAGCGCTGATCACCGCAGCATCCATTGCAGGAATTGTAGGAGGAATGGCTCCGGTAAAAGTAGCGGACACCATTTCAGCAGGTTTTGGGAGTACCCTTGCATCCATCGGGATCATCATCGGTTTGGGTGTCATGATCGGGCGGATTCTTGAGGTGTCCGGGGCTGCTGAGACCCTTGCTTATTCCTTGATTCGATTTGTAGGCAAGAAAAAAGAAGAATGGGCGATGGCGATTGCTGGTTATATCGTTTCCATTCCGATCTTCGTGGACTCTGCCTTTGTTATTTTAAACCCATTGGTAAAAGCGCTTTCAAAGAAAACAGGGAAATCGGTCATCTCCTTAGGTGTAGCGTTGGCTGTCGGTCTTGTGATAACGCACTCGTTGGTGCCGCCTACGCCAGGTCCTTTGGGTGTTGCAGGGATTTTTGGAGTCGACATCGGACTGATGATCGCTTTGGGTCTGTTGTTCGGTATTCCGATCATGATCGTGGGCGTTTTGTATGCGAAATGGCTGGGCAACAGGATTTATCAAATTCCGGATGATTCAGATGCAGGTTTCTCCAGACCAGATACCAAAATCGCGTACCAGGAGTTTTTGGATTTGGCTGATAAAAAATCGGCTGAGCTGCCTTCTTTGTCAAAATCCTTGCTGCCGATTCTCATCCCGATCATTCTTATTTTCCTGAACACCACGCTTTCCGCGATGGAGCTGACTACCGGTTTCTATGAAATTTTGATCTTCTTGGGTAAACCGATTATCGCCGTCAGCATTGGCTTGATCGCAGCTATCTACGCGTTGGCTGGACATCTGAGCCGTTCCGCGACACTCGACCGGATGGAAGAGGGAATCCAAACAGCCGGGATCATTATTCTCGTTACCGGTGCAGGTGGCGCTCTTGGTGCCGTATTGCGTGAGAGCGGTGCAGGGGATTTCATCGCAGGTAAAATTGCGGAATTGCCTCTGCCAGCGATTCTCATCCCATTCTTTGTCGCTACGCTCGTCCGTCTGGTTCAAGGTAGCGGAACCGTAGCGATGGTGACAGCAGCTTCTATTTCCGCGCCGATTCTGGCTAACATGGAAGTGAATATGGCACTGGCAGCTCAAGCGGCTGCGATGGGTTCGATGATCTTCTCCTATTTCAACGACAGCTTGTTCTGGGTCGTAAACCGTATGCTGGGTATTAAAAATGTAAAAGAGCAAATCATGGTTTGGTCTGTTCCTACCACGATCTCCTGGTTTGTCGGTCTGGTTTGTCTCTTGATCGCGAATATGTTTATGTAAGACAGGCACTACGCACCCCCTAGCAGGACATGGGTATCACCTTTCGAGGTTGATCCGCTGTTCCAGCAGGGGGTGTATTTTGCGTTTTGATCGGATGCGGAAGAGGCACATCTTTGCTTGAATAGCACAAAAATTTCGTTAATAGTTTGACAGAGTACTTAACGAACGCATACAATATGATTAATTAATTTCATGGTTAAGAAATATTTGAAAAAAATATTTCAAAGCAAATCAAGGGGGTAGACGATGAAAAAGACTGGCTTTCGATTTGGGGCATTTCTTCTATTATCTATGACTTTGGCTTTGACTGCTTGCAGCGGGGGGCAAGACTCTTCGGCTGTGCCGGGTGGAGGAGCGGCCAAGCAGGATGACTTCCGAACGGATATTCAGATTGGGACTGGGAGTACAGGCGGTACCTATTTTCCTTTAGGTCAGGAAATCTCCAATTTGCTGAATGCGAATGTGAAGGTGGATGGGTTTAATTCCAGTGCTGTTGCTTCTGGAGCTTCGGTAGACAATCTGGCGAAAATCGGGCGCGGCGAGATGCAAATGGGAATGACCGTGCATTTAACTGCGCTGGGAGCAGTAAATGGCAAAGATGATTTTGAGGGAACAAAGGTAGAAAACTTCGGTTTTATGGGCCACATCTACCCGGAGGTTATGCAGGTCGTTTCCTTGAAATCCAAGGGAATTCAATCGATTGCTGATCTGAAAGGCAAAAAAGTGGCAATCGGGCCAGCGGGGAGCGGAACACAATTCGCAGCAAAGCTGGTGTTGGAGGCTTACGGGATCAAAGACGGAGATTACGAGGCATTCCAGGAAGGCTTCGGCGATGCAAAAGGCAAACTGCAGGATGGGGTCATTGATGCTTCTTTCGGATTGCTGGGATTGCCCGCCTCCAGCATCGACGAGCTGCAAGCCCAGACGAAAAATGTGCAGTACTTGCCGATCGAAGGGGATGCACTGAAGTACGTGGAGGACCATAGCGATTACGGCGCATTTGAAATTCCGGCAGATACATACACCTGGTTGGATAAGCCGGTAAGCACGGTGTCCGCATATGCCATTATGGTAGGTTCCACCAACCAGATCAGCGAAGAGCTGGGATATGAGATTACCAAGGCCATGTTTGAGAATGCCGGGCAAATCACGCACCAGCAAGGCAGCAATCTGACAAAAGAAAATGCGCTGAAAGGCTCTGAGGGACTTCCTTTTCATCCAGGTGCTGAAAAATACTTTAAAGAAGCAGGAATCTTGAAGTAGCTTGCAAGAATGGACCGGATCGCTCGCTATCCGGTTCTCTTTGTTTGAACAAGTAAAAAAGGGGTGATTTGGTGGAAAAACGACACGAAGAATTGCAACAAGAATTGCTTGCGAAATACGATGCGGAAAGCGCCTATCGCACACAGCTGGGAAAATTCGCGGCGGTGGTTACGCTGCTTGGCATATCCTTGACTTTGTTTCACCTGTATACGGCCTTTAGGGGGCCATACGTTTCCATTATTCAAGGAGCCATTCATGTAGGAACGGCGCTTTCCCTGATTTTCATCTTGTACCCAGCGAAAAGATCGCTGCTGAAAAAGGGCGGCGTTCCCGTATACGATTTTGTACTCGCACTGGCTGCCATTTTTGCAAATTTTTATATTGTCTTTCATTATGAACGAATTACAACCAAAGCGATTATTCTAGGGTTTACATCGCTGGACATCGCAGTGGCGACGATCGGGATTCTCTTGCTCCTGGAAGCGACGCGTCGTTCTGTCGGCATGCCGATCGTCATCATTGCTGCGCTGGCCATGTCCTATGGATTATGGGGGAAAGGCATTCCGTATTTCGGGCATGCAGGCTTTAGCTGGAAGGTTCTGTCGACAGAGCTTTTCTTCAACTCCAACGCAATCTTTGGCATCCCCATTCAAATTTCTTCTACCTATATCTTTCTGTTCTTATTTTTCGGCGTCATGTTAGCCAAGACTGGAATCAGCCAATTTTTCAACGACCTCTCTTTTGCGGCGACTGGAAGACTGACAGGAGGGACAGCGAAAGCAGCGGTCACGGCAAGTGCCTTGCAAGGCATGGTGACGGGGAGCTCGGTGGCCAATACGGTCGGCTCCGGTTCTTTTACCATCCCGATGATGAAGCGAGCTGGATTTAAGCCCGAATTTGCGGCGGCGACGGAGGCTTCTGCTTCAACAGGCGGGCAAATCATGCCGCCGATCATGGGCGCAGCTGCCTTTATCATGGCTGAGTATACGGGGATTCCGTACAACGAGATCATGATCATCGCCATCATTCCCGCTCTTCTCTACTTCATCGGCATTTACTTTGGAACCCATTTTGAAGCTAAAAAACATGGCATTTTGGGACTTCCCAAGGAAAAGCTTCCTCGTTTTGAAGGATTGTTCAAGAGAATGGATCTCCTGCTCCCGCTTCTGACCATCATTGGACTTCTGCTCGTAGGCTACACGCCAACCTATGCGGCGCTTTGGGGAATTGCAGCTGCACTTTTGGTAAGCTCATTTCGCAAAGATACGCGATTATCCATTCGCGAGCTGCTCGCTTCGCTGGAGCAAGGAGCGAGAACGGCATTGTCGGTGATTGCCGCTTGTGCAACGGCTGGAATTATTGTCGGGATTGTCGTGCTTACAGGTCTTGGCGGAAAGATTGCCGGAGGGATTCTGGAACTCGCCGGAGGCAGCTTCTTTTTGATCCTATTTTTCACGATGATTGCCTGTATCGTGCTGGGGATGGGACTCCCAACCACAGCGAATTACGTGGTGACTGCTACCATGGCGGCTCCAGCTCTAATGGAATTTGGCGTCCCGATGATCGCGGCCCATATGTTTGTGTTTTACTTCGGTATCGTAGCCGATATTACGCCGCCGGTATGCTTGGCTGCCTATGCCGGGGCGGGGATCGCCCAAGCCAACCCAATGAAGGCAGGGTTTATTGCCGTAAAGCTTGCGATCGCCGCGTTTATCATTCCGTATGTTTTCGTCTTTAATCCAATCCTACTATTAGAAGGTGAATCACTCTGGTTCCTGATCGTTCCTTTGATTACCGCTTTGATCGGCATGGCAAGCATCAGTGCGGGCATTATGGGCTACTTGATCCGAACCGCTAGTGTGTTTGAACGGAGCCTGCTGGTGCTCGCCGGATTGATGCTGGTGTATCCAGAGGGAATACTGGTCTCATTGATCGGGCTTGTGATCATGCTGGCTGTTGGCTTTTTCCAGTATCGCAAGGACAGAAAGCTGGAAGTCAGTGTAGGTTGATAAACGCATAGAAAGAATAGGAAATCCCCCTCCCTGAAAAGGAACAAAGAGGGGGATTTTGGCTTTTCTTTTTTTTATGCGATTGGTGCGTGCATCATCGCTCGCTCCAGTGTCACGAGATTTTTCTGTGTAATCTCTTCCCGACGAGGAATCGCTGGAAATGGCTCATCGAAAAGGTGGACGGGGAGTGGCAATTCGCTCTGAGGCTGCCATTTCTCTCGCCAGGCATCTGGAATCTTTGTCTCATCCGGCAGCTGCTGATCGCTCATTTCGCTCCACAGCAACGTCCAGGCTCGCGGAACGACGCGCCAGATGTCATAGCCACCGCCGCCGACGGCAATCCACCGCCCATTGCAGTAGGTATGGGCAAGCTGATGAGCCAGCCTGGGAATCTGCTGATAGATTTTCATGGAACAGGAAAGATGTGTCAACGGATCGTAGGCATGGGCGTCACAGCCGTTTTGCGTCAGGATCACATCCGGTTTAAAACCGCGCACCAGTTTGGGAATCAGCTCCGAATAGAGATCAATGAAAGACTGATCCTCCGTAAACGCTTCCAGCGGGATGTTGACGGAGAACCCGTATCCATTGCCATCGCCGCGTTCGGTTGTATTGCCAGTGCCCGGAAACAGGTATTTGCCTGTCTCGTGCAGGGAGACGGTCAGGACGTTGGGATCGTCGTAAAATGCCCATTGCACCCCATCTCCGTGGTGCGCATCGGTGTCGATATACAAGATTCGCGCATCCCAGTGCTTGCGCATATAGGCGATCGCGACGGAACAATCGTTGTAGATGCAGAAGCCGGAAGCCCGTCCGCGAAAAGCATGATGCAAGCCACCAGCTGGATTGAAGGCGTGATCGGCTTGTCCGTTCATGACGACATCTACAGCTTGCAAGGTTCCACCCACGATGAGCGAGGATGCTTCATGCATGTTGAGAAAGCAAGGCACATCTTCTGTTCCCAATCCATAGCTGGCAGCCAGCGGAAGAACCTCGCTCTGATGTCCCTGATCGCGTACGAACTGGATGTAGCGAGGATCGTGCACCAGCTCCAGTTCCGCTTCTGTCGCTTGACGGGGAGAGAGGATGTCCTCGTCACGGAGAAGCTGGTATGCCTGCATCAGTTCGTGGGTGAGCAACAGGCGGCGCTGATTGAAGGGATGGTCATCGTGAAAATAGTAATCCGTGTAGTTCGGCGAATAGATGAGACGAGCTTGGCGACTCACAAGTCAATCCCTCCATCCGTAGGCCCGACCACCGTAAAACCGCGATCAGCCAGCAATTGAAGAATACTCCTCGGATCGAAGGTTTGTACGCGGAAAACGAGATTTTTTGTAGCGGGCTTTTTCCCAGGATAGACGACCACGCTGTTGACATTCACCTGCGCTTCCCGAAAGATCTGGCTCACTTCTGCAAGCATACCGACACGATCCTCCACTTCCACCTCAATGTGAGAGCTGGGCTTGTTGACGCCGAACAGCTCGATGAGACTGTTGAACAGATCGGATTCGGTGATCATGCCGACCAGGCGAGTTCCTTCTACGACCGGCAGGGAACCGATTTTGTTTTCGTAGATCTGTACGGCAGCATCCTCGATGAAATCAAGCGGGTGGGCCGTGATGACGTGTCTGCGCATGATGTCCGAGACGGGCTTGTGCAGGATCGTATCATCGTCATCGTGCGCGATTAGTCGAGAGGGAAGGGCATCTCGCAAATCTCGATCAGAGACGATCCCGATGAGCTGCTCTTTATCCAACACAGGGAGATGACGGATTCGGTTGATTCTGAGCAAAAGAAGGGCTTCACCAATGGGAGTGGCCGGATTCACCGTAACCAGATTTTTTCGCATGATATCTTCAATGCGCATGAAAGATTCCTCCATTGATTTCAGATAGGGAGAGGACTACTTTTAATATAAAAAGCGATTCTGAAAACGCATGGCATCAAAGGCTTCAACACTTTCTGGAGGTACGCGCCCTCCGATCTTCGCCATCAAACAGTTGGCCGGATGGCTGCAAATCTCCGGGTCGTCTGTAGCCAGCCAGATCATCCCGACACTTCCCATCACTTTTTCCATCACTTTTCGGTACTGCCAGACATCCAGTCCGGTTCCTTTCAAATCCCAGTGCCAGTAATACTCTGTCGTGATAATGATGTAGTCTTCCATCGCATCGTCGAGGAACGAGACCTCCAGCAGCTTTTTCGCCACTCCACCTGCTCGCACCAGGGGACTGATCTCGATAGCTCCCAGCTCCAGAAGGTCGGGCAATTTGGCTTGCGACCATCGCTCCAAAGGATCGGGATGGAGAAAGGTTACGTAGCCAAGAACGAGATCTTCTTCACGCGCTACGATGATCCGACCTTCGGGTAGATCGGCAATTTCCACTAAAGCTTTATGTTGCATTTCCGGTATTCGAAATGCTTTTAATCCGTCATCAAAACGATAGGCAGCCAATTCTGCACCAGAGATGGGACCCTCGATGATCAATTCTCTGCCGTTTACCTCCAAGGGTAGAGAATAATACCGCTTGATGTGATCCATCCGTTCACCTCCCAAAATGTAGAAAAAGAGAGATGGTGTTATCGCCATCTCTGCTCATTCTCGTGCGCTATCTATTCATGGTAGTCGTCCAGTTACGTTGTTTGAATGCGGTGACTCCCCGTAACTGTTCACTGCGGTGATGTAGTAATTCGGATTATCTACTCCAGCAGCATGGGTAAAGGTCGTGGTGGATACGGTCCCCAGGAGCAGATAACCACTGCTTGGATCAGGACTGAAGTAGACGTTATAGGCAATGACCTGTTCTGATGCTTTGTTTGCTCTCCACTGCAATTTCCAGCCGTTACCTGTGTCTGCGATCGTCACGGACTGTGGTGCAGATGGCGGCAATGTAGATGGTGAATCTATCGGATTCCCCGTATTGGGCTGCCCCAGAATTGGATCTGGCAGCTCGCCTGGATCTGTACCCGGTACCGTTCCTCCGTCAATCGGATTGTCGGTCGGTGATTGCGGCAGCTCCCAAGTTGTCGAAGAAGAGCCGACTGAAGCGATGATCGATGGTTGTGATTCCACTCCAGTAAGATCTACTGCGGTCACATAGTAAGCGGAATCGCCTTGCGAATTGGCGTCCGTGAGAGTGAGAACCGCAGGATCCTTGACGGTGCCAATGTGCGTGAAGCCGTGCAAGGCGTTTGCGCGATAAATGCGATAGCCGACCAGATCGGCTTCTTTTGCTGATTGCCAGGTCAACACGGCTTGCGTACCTGTCCGGTTGGCAACAAGTCCGGTTGGCGAGGAAGGAGCACCGGCTACTTCTGTGCGCGGATCTTCGGCGTCTGGCAGCCTTTGCTCCCAATCCGGCGGTCTGACAGCTACCTTCGAATTGCTGGCCTGAATTTGCTCTTTTGTCGGGAGCGGATCAGGGGAGCGGTAGAAGATGCCTTCCGTCACAAAGTCGTCAGGCGTACCTTCCTTGGCGAGATAACGCTCTCCTTCGTAGGTGATCACTCTAGCCTTCTGATGGGAATCGTCCACCTCTGACGGAACAAATTTGCGGTTAAAGATGTCGGAGATGACGTGGCCGGCTTCCTTGGAAAGCTCGCTCGGCAATTTTCCGGATTTGGAATCGACAGAAGCGCTGACGATACCCTCCGGTTTTTTGAATGTAGCATCAGGGGGTGAGAGGTTGGGATGTGCTTCAATTACTTCTTTCATCACCTTGCCCCAGACGATCATCGGTACGTACTTGTCGGCATCCGGCATCGGGTACGGTTCATCAAAGCCTACCCATACGCCCATCGATACCTCAGGTGTATAGCCGACAAACCACAAGTCGTTACTGCTATTCGTCGTACCTGTTTTCCCTGCGACGTCCACTTTGCGCGGTACGAATTTGCGGATATGGGTTCCGGTACCGGAGTTCACCACTGTGCGCATCATGTCGGTAATCAGGTATGCGGTTTGTTCGCTATATACCTGTACTGGCTGTGTCTGATGGCGGTAAATGACTTGTCCCCGGCTGTCCTCGATCCGCTCGATCAGATAGGCATCCACGAACGAACCGTTGTTGGCAAAGGTGGCGTAGGCATTGGTCATTTCCTCGACCGTCGTACCGTATGTCAAACCTCCGATTACCCCAGTCTGCGCGTAATTGTCTGCATCAACCAGTGTGGTAATACCCGTTTTCTTCACGTATTCCAGTGCAGTTGGGATGCCCACCTTCAGATACGCTTTGATCGCCGGAATGTTCCAAGACTGACGAAGAGCTTCACGCGTACTCATGATCCCTTGCCATTTGTTGTTCCAGTTTTTCGGTAAGTGAGATCCTTTTTGTCCGTCACTGAGCAGCACAGGTGAATCGTCCAAAGGAGAGGCTGGCTGCAGCAGTCCCAGCTCAAAAGCGGGAGCGTAAGCGGCCAGTGGCTTCATCGCAGAACCAGGCTGTCTGGGTGCGGTAGCATGGTTGGTCTGCTCGACTGTAAAGTCTCGACCGCCGATCATGCCTAGGATCGCACCAGTCCGGTTGTGGATCATCATTGCGCCTACTTCTTCAAGCGCGTCTTCGATCTTCTCTGTCTTTCCATTGGAACGTTTGATTGTATAGGTCCGGTTTTTACCGAAATTGCTTGCGTCAGATGCCACAGACTGCATGATGTTATGTACGTTTTTATCAAACGTGGTGTAAACCTTGTAGCCTCTGCGCAGGATATCGCGGCGTTTTTCCTCGACCAGCAGGCGATACTCGTTGCGACCGATTGTTGATTTGTCTCGGCCCTTTTCCTTGAGCTCCGCGTCAACCAGCTGACGTGCTGCCCGTTCTTCAATCTCCATCATGAGGAAAGGAACTTCCCGATACGCTTGCTGTGTCGGTTTAGCCAATTGCGCTTTTAGATCGACAGCCAGAGCCGTATCGTATTGAGATTGCGTGATGTAGCCATTTTCCATCATGCGGTCGAGAACCATTTTTTGCCGCTCTTTACCGCGTTCGTAGCTTTCATTTCCAAACGGGGAGTAGGCACCCGGATTTTGAATCATCCCGGCCATATAAGAAGCTTCACTCAGGGTGAGTTCTTTTACTTCTTTGCCAAAGACACCCTTGGCGGCTGCCTGGACGCCGTAAATATTGGAGCCGTTGGCGTTCTTGCCCAGGTAGATTTCGTTCATGTAGGCTTCCAAAATCTCATCTTTGGAAAACATTTGCTCGATCCGCAGGGCATTGAAGATTTCACGCGCTTTTCTGGCGTGGCTCACTTCATGGGTCAGGATCGTGTTTTTGACGAGCTGTTGGGTAATGGTACTGCCGCCTGTCACGACTGGCTGATTGGTCAACTCCTGGTAAGTAGCTCGCAAGGTAGACTGTACGGCGATCCCTTTGTGCTGGTAATAGCCTTTGTCTTCTGTTGCGATGATAGCATTGATCAAATAGGGAGAAACGTCAGCCTTTTTCACCAAACGCCGGTCGCCTTCTTCAGCACGCAGCTGACCGATGAGCGAGCCGTCGTTGTAATAAGCGAATCCTGTCAAATAGTTGGTGAAAATTTTCTCTTCCAATTCCGCTTTGTTGCGAACGGGCTCGTCTTTAACGAGTGCTGCAACATAACCTGTCACGATTCCTCCGGCCATCGCCGCACCCATCAAGCCGAGCAAAAAGATCAGCTGGACCATGATCCAGACCAAGCGTCTGCGACCACGGCGACGTTTTTTCTTTTTCGGTTCAGAGGAAGATGTTTGGTTATTCGACATAGATCTACGACCCCCTAGCATACAGCCTGATTATACCATAGGAGGAACGTGTAGGATAGAAATTGCGAAGCTGGCAGGGGAGAGAAGCTCAAGAAGTACAAAATCTTTACAGTCAGTGAATCAAGCTTCTGCACCGCTGCAGCTGCATTTTCTTGCTGCTCACAAAGGGATTCCTGTTATCGATCAGCCTTATGTAGTCATGGTTGATGAGGGGAGCGGCGATATCGTTGGCTTCCAGGGTGGATTTGCCCAGAAGCAGGTTGCGTTGCCTGATCCCCAAAATGCAGTGGCCGCTGAAATTGCTGTGGAAAAGATTTTAAAGGAGTCGCCGCTTCATCTGGTTTATGTCTGGTCCAAGCAGATCGACAAGCCTGTTCTCGTCTACAAACCTTTGAAGGGATTCGCGGGCAATGTTTATTTCGATGCCATCAAGGGAGAATTCGTATCGATTGGTCCCTGAGCTATCACCCACGACCACCTGTGCCATTGTTCGCATGGGTGGTTGTTCCGTTTTTGCTAGGATTGGTGGAAATATCGCTGCACGGCCTGTTGCAGATATTGGTATTGTTCTCCATTCGTATCCGTCAAGGCTTCCTCGCGACTGGACGGAATGTCGTCATAGCTGATTGCTTCGGCAAACTGGGAATCTGTAAAATCCATTCGCTTGCCGGAAATCTCGTTGTAGTAGTGCCAGCCTTCTGAAAGCCGCGTTTTGCGGATCTCGCCTCCGAACAGGTCATGGATGACCAGAGCTGTCACACCGCATTGCCCTTTTGCCGGATTGGCGGATGTCCATTTCGTGCTGGAATGGATGGACCAGGACTTCCTTAATACTTCCCGTATCTCTTCCTCATGAAAGCTTGGCATATGCATCACCCTCCTTTTCCCAAATAAAAAAGAGTAGACCGATAAACGGCGCTACTCTTTTTACGATCAATCGATTAACGGCTGTAGAACTCAACGATCAGAACTTCGTTGATTTCAGCAGGCATTTCTTCGCGATCTGGCAGACGAGTGTAAGTTCCTTCCAACGCTGCATCATTGAATGTAACGTAGTTAGGCAGGAAGTTACGGCTTTCCAGGGAATCCTTGATCAGTTGCAGACCACGGGATTTTTCGCGAACGGAGATCACATCACCTGGTTGTACACGGTAGGATGGGATGTTTACTTTTTTGCCGTTTACCAGGAAGTGACCATGGTTTACCAGCTGACGAGCAGCAGGGCGAGATGGAGCAAAGCCCATGCGGTATACCAGGTTGTCCAGACGGGATTCCAGCAATTTCATGAAGTTTTCGCCCACTACGCCAGCCATTTTGTTAGCATGGTCGAAAGTGCGACGGAATTGTTTTTCGTTCAGGCCAAACATATGGCGCAGTTTTTGTTTTTCTTGCAACTGGATACCATACTCGCTGATTTTACGACGGGTGTTGTGACCGTGTTGACCAGGAGGGAAGTTGCGTTTGATATCCTTGCCAGTACCATCGAGGGAGATTCCCAGACGACGAGCAAGTTTGTGGCGTGGGCCTGTGTAACGTGACATGTTTTCAGTCTCCTTTAATGTGGATTCGCAGGTGTTTACTTCCGACAGGTTAGTTCCATCTTTATCTACACGAACTTCAGACGGTAGCGTTTCCGCATCGTGCTCCTCACAGATAGTTCAGCCGCTGCCTGTAAGGGAGGGAACTAAGAGGGTCGAGCCTTTCGTTTTTACCTGCAATCAATGCTACCCTGTACACATACACTCAATAATACTAGGCGAGATAAGGCAAAGTCAAGAGGTGAATAGCAAACGCCATCCAGCAGCATGAGCGGGATGGCGTTCCATGAACTCCTTGATAGACATGCTTGAAACGGTGTTTTTACCTATCTATACAGAATGGGTTTGGTGTCCTGTTCACTGCGCTTTTCCAGGAAGCGACTAAAGGAGATCGCAGCATCTGCTCGACTGACGCTTGCAGCAGGCTGGAACTTCTGCTTGTCGGTTGGAATGATGCCGAGTGTCGTTGCAATCACGATCGAACCGCGTTTTTTGGAATTCCCAATATCGCTTAGATCGCTTTGGAACATTTCGGAGTATTGGGCAAGGTTGTGATAACCCAGGGCGCGAACGATCATATCAGCCAGCTCTTCTCTGGTAATCGCTTCGTCCGGATTGAGTTTAGACGATTGCTTGTCGAGAAGCCCCCTGTCTACTGCGCTTTCGACGGCGGCAAAGTAGCGGGATTGATTGGAAACATCGCTGAATGACGCTTTTCTTTCCGCAGAATAGACCGGGAAGAATCTTCCTTGATTGATGCTGATCATCAGCATTTCGATCATTTCTCCGCGAGTGATCGTCTTCTCGGGCACGATCTTGCCGTCGATGAGGGAAAGCGCGTCGTATTCATACATCAAGAGCAGCTCCTTGGCAGCAGGATGACCTTCTAGATCGCTTGGAGCAGCGCGATGCAGGGCAACGGTTTTTCCTGTCGATTGCGAACGCCAGTCTCCCGAGACCGCATCGAAGAAGTAGGGCTCATCGAAGAGCGTGGCACTGGCGCGATAGACAAGCTTGGCTTCCCGTTTTGGAATGTAGGATGGCTGTGTCTGAATTTTTTTCTGATCTTCCGGGCTGAGCTGCTCCATGACATAGACAGCTTCGATTTCAGCCTCATCCCACCAAGCATCAGCAGCCTTGTCAGCAGAGAGGTGCTTCGGCGGCTGAGAAGGGTACTTCTCCTTGCCAATCTCGGCGTGGTAGGAAACAATCTCGCCCGTTTGCGCATCGAAGGTGACGGATGCAGAGCCGCTTGCGGCAAGAACATCTCCTACGTAACGCTGGAATACCAGTGTCTGTTCACTCGAATCGCCAGGACGAACATTCGCTGCGGAGTGCTCATTCCAGTAGAATTCGTGTGCGGTAGTAGGCGTCCATTTGCGGATGCTGTCCATCGCCTGTTCTTTTAGGGCATCAGTGTCCAGCTTGCGTGTCGTTCCATCTTTCGCCAGTGGTTTGTTCGGTCTCTTTGAATAGGAGTAGATATCTCCGGTTGCAGCATCGATGGACACATGGGCGTAATCATAATCCTGGCTTCCTTTTTTCTCATAGGAGAGATCCCAGACAGGACGATTTCCACGGTATTCACTTTCGCTGTATTGGGCAGAGCGCAGTTCGTAGCCGGAAAGGTTGAAGGTTTGCGAAGCCATCCTGATCGCTTCTTCCTGAGACAGGGCCTTGCCCTTGTGACGAGCGGATAGAGACTTGGCGCTGACTGGCTCAGGGTCACTAGCTTCGCTGCGCGGCGCCAGCAATTGGTTCAGAGCCGTTCCATCTTTTGCGTCAATCACAAATTGAAACGGATTGGTATACGCGAGCACAGGCTTTTCGCGCATTTCTCCTTGTGCTTCCCACGGAATGACGTAGGCGAGAGAAGGCTTCGTCTCTTCCTTCAGCAATTCCTTGGCCTCATCCTCAGAAATCGGTGAAGACGGTTTGTGGAATTGAATGTCATCGTTCCACATCAACGAGTAGCCAACTACCTTACCTGCGCTATTTACCGATACCTCAGCACTGTTTTCAATAAACCAGATTCCATCCACGACTCGGGCAAAACTGAAGGAATAGGTAGAATTGGCGTACAACGGTGTTTTGGGAGTTGGCGCCGAGCGCAGATAGAGCTTTGTTTGTGCTGCTTTTCCAGCGTTGTAGGTTGCAAGGAAGCTCTCGGCTTGTTTTCGTGCTTCATCATAAGAAATCCGTTTAGCGTAAGGGAGGTTGGCGTTTTCCTGATCGTGGTAGGAATAGGAGGTTAGTTCTCCGGTGTTCGCGTGGATACTGACGCTGTAATACGTTTGGACTTCATTTTTATCTGGTACTTTTTTCTCCCAACTAAAGGACCATTCAGGGAAGTTTCTCCAGCTGTCCGGTGATCGAAAAGATACAGATTTCAACTCCAATCCTTGGCTTGGAACAATGCGATTGGCGATGGCGAGTGCAGCATCTTTAGACAGCTTGGCGTCCTTGGATGCAGCCAGAGCAGCCAGATTTCCTTGAGCCGAAACGGAAACCGCTTTATTTGCAGCAATGGTATTTGCGTGTGCCGATGCAACAGGCAGGAGTAGACTGGTGGTAAGGAGAATAGCGCTAGAACGGTATAAAAATGGTTTCATAGTGATGACCTCCGATGTAGTTTGTGTCAACTTATTACGTGTGACGCACAATATATCGCTCCCGTTTCAGAGGTTGAAAAAAAGAGATGTACATTTTGGAAGGTTTCGTGAAGGAATGGGAATTTTGTCCCGAATGTTACGGGATCAATCTAGAATTGAGAACCGGCATCTTATATAATAAGAATTATTATTCTAATCAAGCTGTTAAGAAACCTCTAACGGGGTCTTCCCGAGGTTGAGTGAAGCGACGACCGCGTTTTAGAGTTATTCTTGCAGGTTCGGAAAGTGTTGCTCCTAGAAGTGTGTCCTTTCCGAAACTGTCAAAAAAGGAGATCACAGCCCTTGGAAACCATCATGTACCTTATTCGACACGGAGAAACGGACTGGAACTCATCTCGGCGTATCCAAGGACACAGCGATATTGAATTGAATGAGCTGGGATTGCACCAAGCCGAGCTGGTAGCTGGGAGATTTAAAGCCGAGGAATTTCATGGTATTTATTCCAGTGACCTCAGCAGAGCAAGAGTAACGGCAGCACAAATTGCAAAGCATAAAGATTTTGAAATCTCGACACACATTGCACTGCGTGAGCGTTGCTACGGCAGACTGGAAGGGCTCACTTATGAGGAGATCCGGGCTACCTTTACAGAGCAGGACGAAGCCGCACACGGCATTGAGACCTTCGAAGCCATGCAAGAGCGTGCAGTCACAGCTTTAACGGAAATAGCCAACAAGCACACCAATGAGGCCATTGTCGTTGTCTCGCACGGCGGGCTGATCAACAGCTTCCTTCATTATGTGACAGGAGGTTTGCAAGGTACGGGAATCACGAAAATTGACAATACAGGTATTTGTGTTTTCCGCTTTGCCGATCGACGTTGGGAAGTCCTACAAGTGAACAATACGAATCATTTGGAAGCTTGAGAAAATGTTGAGAGAGGGAGTATCTCGTGTCAAGTAAAATGTTGGGGAAGTTAGAGACGGTCTTTTCCTATGCGGCCCACTTTATCCTGCAATCATGGCCGGAAAAGCGACCGGGCATCCTTTTCTTGACAGATTCCACAGGCCGTTTAATCAACACCATGAACATGCAGGTTGGCCGACCCTGGAACCCTCAAGGACTTGACCTTTCGCTACACGCTATGCCTGCCGGAAAAGCGTCCGAGCTGGTTTTAAAAGCGTTGCAAACAAGTGAAATTGTAGTAGAGGCTGACGCAGATGCTCTTGTCTACGCGGCGTTTCCACTCCGGGAGCAGGACGGTCACGTACGCGCAGTGATCGGTATCGTTGCCCCTACGGTGGAAATCTCTTTTGATCTTGCTTCCTATCTGCGGGGACTGGAGCCGCTGATTCGCATGGGGTATGACGCGTATATCCAGCATGCTACCAGTCATATCATCGTGGAACTGAGCGTGTACGAAACGACACGCGAATTGTTGAACAGCCTGACCCGACAGATTCAAGACATCATCCAAAAAGGCTATTGCTCCGCTGTCTGCTTGTCAGAAGAAGGCACAGTGATGATGCACGACATGGTGACTACAGAGGATGCTCCAAGAGGCCAAAGCCATATTGAGCAGATCGTAGCCGAAATGGGAACGACACCGATCGTCGCTTCCATTCTGCGTGAAAACCGATTGGTTATGGTCCCTATCAGCTGGAACAAAAGAATGTTGTACGCTCTGTTCCTTCACCTCTCACCTGATGAAACGGACTGTTTATTCGACGAAAGGGACGTTGCGTTTTTGCAGGAAGTGGCAGAAAAAGCAAGCAGTGCATTGTGGCGTGTCATGATGTCTGAGGATCTGCGTCGTGAGGCGAACAAGAAAAATCTGTTATACCAGCTTATGTCCAAAATACAGGCATCCATCGATGTAAACGATGTCCTGCATGAGATTGTGACCAGTATCCCCAGTCTGTACCCCAACTACTCTGTCGAATTGTTCCTCACGGTAGAGCCCGACGCTACGACTCCGGTCAAGCAGCTTTCTCTGCAGGAGGATGAAGGCTCTACCAGCACGCGAGCTTACCTCGAGGGGAAATTAATTGTTGAGAATATAGAAGAAAATGATCAAAGAAAGACTGTTATTGCTGCGCCATTACTGGGAAAGCAAGGAATTTACGGAGTCCTTCAGGTCACCTCTGATCAAGCTGTGTCCCCTACCCGATATGAGACCGACTACATCTCCATTTTGGCTGATACAGCGGGAAAAGCATTTGAAAATGCGCAGTTGTACCAACAGTCTCGCAATCTGATTCGCGAGCTGCGATTGATTAACGAGATGGCCAGACAGCTAAACCGCAGCCTGAATTTGTCAGAGATTTTAGAGTTTGTGACGACCATGATGCGGGCGACCTTCGATGCCGAATTTTGTGCGATCATGCGGAAGCAAACCGATGAAGAGCATTTCCAAGTGCTCGCATCCTCCATGCCGGAGTACGCGGGTAAGCTATTGTCAGCCAGTGAAAAGCCATTTCAGCAAATCCTGCAAAACAAGCAGACACTCATGCTGGCTCAGCCAGGTTCAGGAACTCTTCCTTTTTCGCTCATGCCAAGCAGTTCCCTGATGGGAGTTCCGTTAGTCGTTGAAGGCGAAGTAAGTGGCATTCTGCTCGTTGCTGATTCACGCTATCATTTTTTCAGTTTTGATGATTACAAATTATTGGAGATTTTTGGTCAGCACGCCAGCCTGGCGATGACCAATGCTGTCCTGCATAACGAGATGGAACGGATGGTAATCACAGATAACCTGACCAACCTGTACACGCGCCGATACTTGAACGAGCGCGTCAAAGCATCGCTGGAACAGGATAGCTATGGTTCACTGATCCTGATTGATATCGATTACTTTAAAAACGTAAACGACACGTTCGGCCATCAGGTGGGTGACGAAGTGTTGATTCAAGTTTCCAATCTGATAAGGCGCAGTATACGCGACAGTGATATTGCTGCGCGATGGGGAGGAGAAGAGCTGGCGGTCTACCTGCCTCGCGTAGACAAGACTACCGCCCACGCCGTCGCTGAGAGAATTCGGCGTTGTGTAGAGAATGAGACATCCCCGCGCGTCACGATCTCGTCAGGTTTAGCCAAGTGGAGCAAGGAGCTTGACAGCAACCTGAGCGTAGAAGCGCTATTTCATCAGGCGGACCTGGCTTTGTACGAAGCCAAGAATTCAGGCCGTAACCAAGTTGTGTTAGCATAGAGCCAGAGAATGGCTCTTTTCTCTTTTTTTGCAAGACCTCGCTTTAAAGAGCTGTAATCAATCTCAATCAGGATAGGATAGAGGGAGGAGCCAATATGACAGTGCTGGGAAAAAGGAATGTGGCAGAGGAAATGGCGCCGGGTGTATTTCGCATTGAAGTTCCGACGCCTTTTCACGTAGGATCAGTCAATTTGTACGTGTTAATAAAGGCAGAAGAGGTAACCTTGGTTGACGTGGGGCCGTTGACGGAGGAAGCATGGCAGACCCTGAATGAAGGGCTTGCTTCAATCGGTATCGGTTTGGAGCAAATCTCGCAAATTGTCCTGACCCATCACCATGTCGACCACGTCGGTCAACTGGAACGAGTAAGACGTGCTTCAGGCGCTCGGACGCTGGCACACCCTCAGGCTGCTCCCTACGTGCAGATGGACGAAGATTTCATGGTTTATCATGATCAATTTTTCAAGGAGCTGTACCAAAAAAGCGGTGTTCCCGAAGAAAAGCTCATCATCATTGCGAAGTTTCAAAAGCTGATGAAAACCTTCTCTGCGCCCAGCCAAATCGATGGGCTGCTCAAACATGAACAAGTACTTCCGCTTTTTCCGGAATGGCAGGTTCTGTATACACCAGGACACAGTCAAAGCCATCTTTCCTTGTACCGTGCGAAGGATCGCGTCCTGATCGGTGGAGATCATATTATCAAGCACATCTCCTCCAATGCATTTATCGAACCTCCACGCGATCGTTCCCGCAACAGGCCATTGACACTGGTGCAGTACCGCACAGCGTTGCAAATGTGTGCGGATATGGAGATTGATCAGGTTTTTTCCGGTCATGGCGAGCGTGTGACGCATCATCGGGAATTGATTTTATCGCGACTGCAAAAAAATTGGGAGCGCACAGATACATTGCGACGCTTGCTGGCCTCTGGTGAGAAGACCGCGTACGAATTGACGGCACTGCTCTTTCCCACCCTGTATGAAAAAGAGTTGCCGCTCACGATATCGGAAACGATCGGGCACATCGATCTGTTGATGATCCTGCATCAGGTAGAGGTGGAAGAGCGAGACGGCGTGCTCCACTATCACCTGTGATCGAACCCGTAGAATAACCCTTTTCCTCCCCGGAAACGCTATAGGAGACTAGCTGTGAAGGAGGACGAAAATGAGAAAGGGTTGGATCATCTGTCTGGTGGCATGTGTTGCCATGTCGCTTGGCGGCTGTGGCCAAATGGGCGTGAAGCAAAACGCGGGCACGGATTTTGAGCAGATCAGGGATCATTTTGCCAATCAACAAGGGTACGAATTTTACGGTCGAACCAAGCTTTTGACTGATAACAGTGCGAATGCAAATATGGTGAATTTTTCAGGACGCAAGGATGGAGACACGGTCTTTATGAACGTGAAGCTGTCAGTTCCTGAGAAAAAGCGGGTTGAGACGCTGACGCTTTTGGATCAAGGAACGACCTTGTACACCAAAAAAGATGGAACCCAAGAGTGGGTGCAGAGTGCAGGGGATGATGCAGCCCTTCGCCAGGAGATGGAAAACTGGAATCCGGCATTCGCCTTTCAACAAATGAGTGAGATGAGAAAAAATGTGTATCCCATCCAAGACAACAACCTGAAGGACGATCAGGCGATGATCCGCGTCGTGATGGATTCTGCCAAGCTGAAAGGCTGGCTCGCGAGTCAGCTGCAAGGTCAAAGCGGCACTCACATTCAGTCCCTCCCCTCCATGAATAGACACCAGCCCAGTATGAAGCTGGCCATGTCTCTCACAAAGGGAGATTGGAGACAGCCGGGGGAAGGCGTGAGTATTCAATCGAATGGAAAGACAGACGTGCAGGAAATCGTAGACCAGATGGATTTGGAAGCGGAGTACACGATTCTATACCAGAAATCGAACAAGCTGCCAATCAGAATGACGATGTCGATCCGATCCCAATATGATTATAAAGACCAGCGTATTCAAGAGCATTCGCAGGTCGAGACATATCTGCAAAATTACGGAAAGGTAAAGCCCGTTCCTGACCCCAAATCAGTACCAACAGGAAAAGGTCATTAATTCTTCTCGGAGCGCTTCTCTACCCTGGATCTAGGGTGAAAGAGCGCTCCTCTTTTGCGTTTTATTCCTGCATAGCCAGCGCATTCGGTTTAATCTTCATCCAAAGAGGGAAATGATCGGATGGGCCGATCGCTGGAGCGGCAGCTTCCACAAACAGTAAATTCGGAGAGAGCAAGATCCGGTCCACTTCTTTGAAGGAATGCTTGCCTTTCAACGTGATGAGCCTCTGCTCCTGCCGATGCAGCGGGTCATCGTACACCGTGCGCAGAGAATCTAGCAGGGGATCGTTTGGCAGTATATTGAAATCCCCAAGCAGGATTCCTGTATTCTCTGAGTTTTCTTGCAAATGGGAATGCAAAAATGCGATTTGTTCGGGATGTTCGGACTTATGTACGCCCAGATGCGTCACATAGACATGTAAGGGCGTGCCATTCCAGTCCAGTGTCACGTCAAGCAGGGAGCGGGGTTCCCAGGAACCGGGCAGTGATAGAACTTCGGCATGGAGGATCGGATGCCTGCTCAGCAGGGCGTTGCCGTAGGTGCCGATTACCAGCGAGAGCGATGGAGCGTATACGTAGTTCATCTCCAAGCTACCTGCAATGGACGCCACCTGGTCGACAAACCGGGAGCGGGGAAGACGGTAGTCTACCTCTTGCAGTGCAATGACATCCGCATTCAATTCTGCAAGGACAGATGCAACAAGCGATGGGTCAGCAATACCATCATCATCTCTGCAGCCGCGAATGTTGTACGTAACGATCGTCATGGCAGAATCGTCTTTACTCTGCGAATAAACAGAGGAAGGAACCGCATGATAAATCGTCACATCTGTAGGAGAGAAGACGAGCAGGGTGAGGCACAAGGTAAGTCGTCGCATCCATTTGGTTCGTATGGTCTCCACATCCCTAGTTTTTTATGAGTAAAAATATTCTGTCAAAATACAACCCACTGAAGCAGGCGTGGATATTGGTTTTTTTATCATAGCAAGGAAAGTAGCAGGAGGAATACTGGAAAACATTGTCGAACATAGAACGAGACTATCTTTTTTCGTCGAATGCTTTGTAAAATAGATGAAGGTAGATGGGAACGATACCTGACATGCTGAAGGCATCTCAACATTTGAGAGAGCCGAGCAGGAGGGAAAGATCGGCAATGGATCAAACCAAAATGCGAATTTTGTCAGCGGCGGCCAAGCTGTTTGACATATATGGCTATAAAGGTACTTCCGTCCGCAAGATTGCCGAAGAGGCACAAGTGAATGTCGCCCTGATCTCCTATCATTTTCAGGGGAAGCAGGGCGTTTTGGAAACCCTGATGGCTTCTTACTTTGAGACCTTGTTTCGTTTGGTCGAAGAGCAGGAGGCTGCTTATTCGCATGTACCTGCGAGGCAAAGACTGGAGCAGGTAGTCGGTCTGTACGTGCAGTTCCACTGCGAGCATGCTTCTATTACTCGGCTGATTCAACGTGAATTGAGCGTAGAGTCGATGCTCGCCAGGGAAGTCATGACCCTTTATATGAGCCGCTACAAGCACGGCCTTGCGAAGGTGATCGAAAGCGGCATGAATACGGGTGATTTTCAGACGGTTTCGGTCGATCGCATCGTTTTGGCGATTACCAGTCACATCGTCTATCCTTTTTTGCACCCGCAAATGGTTAGACAAGTTTACGAATTGGAGCCGGCATCGGAGGATTTTGCCCGATGGCTGCATCGCTCGATCATGGAGTATCTGCGTGTGAATCTCCAATCTGATACCGAGTAGCACCCTCTCCCATGAATCTATACGCTAAGGGGTTGTATGTGAAGTGAAACGAAAACTATTCATGCTCTGTCTGGCAGGCATGTTACTATACACAAATCCAGTATTTGCAACACCATTCCCGGAAAAAACGGATCAAGTCGTACAGGATCAAGACCAATACCTCAAAAGTGAGAATACAGCGAATTTCATAGAGGCACTAAAGGATATGCCAGGTGAGTACAAGGTTGTCGTAGTGGAAAGCACATCTCCGGAAGCAGACAGTCCGGATGTCTATGCTCAAAAGCTCTACGACAATTTCAATCTTCCTGACAATGCCATGATGATTGTGCTCAATATGGATACAGAGGAGCTCGGCGTTTTTGCAGGGCTCGAATTTCAGCAAAAAGGTGCCACAATGGAGCTGATTCATGACAAAATCGCTTCCTATTTTGTGCCATTTCGCAACCAAAAGCAGTATCTGAACGGAATTCAAACCTTTATTCTCGAATTGAACATGGAATTGGAGCGGCAGCAAAACAAACCGATGCAGCCCGCCCAGGCAGCAACGGACCAGCCAGAAGGTGCGCAAGAAGAGGAAGCATCGTCATCATCGCTTCTCAGTGGGATCCCTTGGTGGATTTATTTGATCGGCGTCGTGTTTGCTGGGCTGTCAATCGCTTTAGTCTATGCGATGATTCGTCGCCGCTCTATCTTTGCCCAGGTGGATGATGTAGAGGATTGGAAGGACGAATTGGTTGAAAAAATCCACGTCATCGAAGTTGAAAAGCCGCTTCGTCGTTCCAGCGGCATGACAGAGGTTCGCTACCATCAGCTTGCTGACAAAAAAGAAAACCTCCTGCGCATTCGTGTTCCGGATATCGAAATGATGATTCTAGATGCGGAGGAAGCGTGTGATCGCTTCCGCTTTGCGCTCGCTTTGGGCATGCTGGAAGAAGCGCGAGAGGCCCTGACGCTAATCGAGCAAGAGCTCGCAGAATTGAAGGAAGACACCACCAAGGTAGCTGTCACGAAGCAAGAAACCAAGGTCGTCGTTCCCGAGATTGGCAAACTCGTGGAACAAGTAGAAAGACGCTTGTCTGATATGCGTCTGGATTACGGCCTTTCTTTTCATGAATTAAAAGCTACCCTCGATGAGGTAGAAACGATGCGCAGCCTGGTGAAAACCGCTCGTGCAGCAGGCGATGATGTCCATGCTTACGAGACGACCATCAAGGCGCAAAAAATCCTCGAAGGCATGGTTCAATCGCTGGAGCAGGTCCCGGCGATGGTAGACCGCGTCAAAAAGGAATTGCCAAGGGAGTTCAAGCAGCTAGAAGAGGGGATCGACCAGGCGACTCAGGATGGCTTTGACGTGAATATGGACGGCTTGGACAATGCCATGATGCAGGCCAAACAGCTTCTCAGCGCAGCCAACAGCGCGTTGGAGGAAGGCAATCTGCAAACAGTAAACACGCATGTTAAGGCATTCGAAGTACTGATCGAAACCACATATCAAGGCTTGGAAGAGGCCGTTATCGCCAAGAAGCAAGCAGCCGCTGCTTCTGCCGCTTTGGTAAAGGAACAGGAAAAAGCCAAAGCAAAAGAAGAGATTGCTGCAAAGGCAGAAGATATCACATTCCCGACAGCCGCACCCGTTATCGAGGAAGTGTACACACCGGTTCCTGCCGTGGAGCACCCTGTACAGCCAGTAGTAGAGGAACAGATCGGCACCGTTGCGCCTGTTGCTTCCGTGATTGCACCAGCAGCTGAGCAGATTGAGGAACGGATAGAGGAGCTTCTTTTACCTGAACGTGAGACTTTTCGTGAAGTCGAATTCACCGAACCACAGCCGGTTCAGGAGCCAGAACGCTACGAGGAGTCGATCAGCCAGGCGGAGCGTGAAGTGCTCTTTGCTGCGAAGCCGAATTCTGCTCCACAAGCGTCCGGAGTTACCGAACAGGAAACCGCGTATGCTGCGGAAGAGCAGGATGGCGAGGAAGAAGAGTACGAGCTGGTGATTCCCAAACAACCCCAGGATTTCGACGAGGAGGAAGTGGAGGAGCAAAACCAGCTTGTCATCGAGACGGAGGATGATGCCTTAGATGAATTGGAGCGCATCTCCAACACGCTGATTCGACTTCGTCAGCAGATCAAGCGAAGCTATTTGCCGGGCTTGCCGGAGCATTTGAAGTACATGTTTGAAGAGGTGGTCCAAACCTTGGCCCACGTCAAAGCGATCATGGAGCAATATCGCTACGACCTGGAAGAGGTGGCGATTTTGCTACAGGATGCGAGTGATCAGCTGGAAGAGACGGAACGTGTTACAGAGCGGGTCATCTCTACTTGTCAATTAGCGGAGGGAGCCATTCAGTACACGAACCGGTACCGCCGTCAGAATCGCCAGGTAAACGAACTGCTGATCAAAGCCGAGCAGTCGTTTAGGCAGCTTGCTTTTGCAGAAGCGTATCAATTGGCGGAGGATGCCCGTCTGGTGGTAGAAGGAGCGCCACCAGAGCCGGAATCGGGATGGTTATTGCGACGCAAGAAAAAGGGGTGAGCTGGACATGCTTTATCCACTCTTTCTGCTAGCGGCGGGCATACTGGTGATGATACAGCCGCGAACCAAGCGCTGGCAGACGCGCATGCACGCTCATTTCAAAGGCAATGAACAAAGGATCAAACAACGGGCAAACACGTTCTTTTTGCTTGGTTTTGCGTTCATTATGGCTGGGTTGGCGTATTTGTATCGATTTGCTGTTTCTTCTTAGGAAATCCCTCTCCCGTGCTTTGTCCACGTTCAGAGACAGGTTTTTTCGCGACGACTTTCAAAACATCCGTGACGATTCGTCTGTTCACGGGTGTTTTTTGTATTTTCGTCGCGCTTTTGCAAAAAAAAAAGAAGCGCCGTCATAAGACGCCGCTCCAGATTAGAAAAGATAAAGGGAGTAGAGGTGTCACGATCAGCCCAGACCTGCTCGAATGACAGACGGTATGATCACTCTTTTCGGGAAAAGAGTACCTGTCTACTAGACTTCCCATGTTTTCCGGATGATAAACTTCTTTTTTACATTCGGGAGAAATGAAGGCTATACAGTCAGCTCTCTAGCCAGCATCGCGCTGTTTGTTCCCGCTACATATCCGGATGAAAAAGCGATGGTAATATTGTAGCCTCCAGTGTGGGCGTGTACGTCCATGACCTCGCCAGCAAAAAACAATCCTTCCATGCATTTGGATTGCATCGTGCGCGGATCGATTTCTTTGACACTGACTCCGCCTCCCGTAATGAAGGCTTCTTCGAGGGACAAAGTGCCTGTAATGGTCAAAGGCAATGCCTTCACGCTCTTGGCAAAGGAAGCCCAGTCCTGCTTTCGCATATGGCTCCATGTCGTATCTTCCGAAATAGAGGATAGGGAGAGCAGCAAGGGAATGATCCGTTCGGGCAAGAAGCCTTTGAGCACGTTTTTGACTGCCTTTTTGGGCTGTTCCTCCAGGAGGCGCCAACTCTGAGAGGAAATCTCCTCAGCGGTTTTTTCTGGCATCAGGTCGATGGTGAGGGCAAGAGGAACACCGCCGAATTTGCGCTGGGAAATGGATACGTAGTGCCCCATGCGAAGAGAGGCTGGACCAGATATCCCGAAATGGGTAAAGATCATGTCGCCTTCCTGCGTGTTCACTTTTTTTCCGTTGGGCGCGTAAAGGGTCATCTCGATGTCGCGTAAAGAAAGTCCCTGCAATGATTTGTCGCGAATATACGAATCGTTGGCAAGTAAAGGCACCTCGGTCGGGTACAATTCCGTAATCGTATGCCCAGCCTCCCTGGCCCAGGTGTAGCCGTCACCCGTAGAGCCAGTCTGGGGAACGGAGCAGCCGCCGACGGCGATGATCACACAGGGGGCAGATAGTGTTTCGCCTGATTGGAGGGCAATTCCGGTTGTCTTTCCCTCCGCGTACAGAACGTTTTTAACAGGGGATTGCAGGCGAATGGCAACGCCCTGTCTTTTGATCCGGTCGATCAGGGCTTGGGCAACTGTAACAGCCTTGTCCGTCACGGGGAACATGCGGCCGCGATCCTCTTCCTTTAAGGCAACGCCCAAGTCTTCAAAGAATTGGATGATCTCCCGGTTGCCAAACTGGGAAAGCGCACTGTACATAAAGCGTCCGTTGCCGGGCATTTGCTTGATCAGCTCATCCTGCTCCTTGGCATTGGTCACATTGCACCGCCCACCACCGGAGATGATCAGCTTGCGGCCCAGCTTGGCCCCTTTTTCTACCAGGCAGACCCGAGCGCCTTCGCGGGATGCCGCCATTGCAGCCATCAGACCGGACGGACCACCGCCGATGATGATGACATCGTAATCGTATTTGGATGGATTCATAGTCAACTCGTCCTTTGTCGTATAAGGTAGTGCATAGCTCATTGTACCACAATGGGCGAGTCATTACGCTGGATCCGAGCTTGGGGGCTGTTACGCTTGGCCAAGAAGTTCGGAGAGTGGTCGATTTTCCAAAACATAGTACACCACATCCTCCGATCGGATCAGGTGAGTGACAGTATAGCCCTGAGCAAAATAGCTTTGAAACAGCGAGCGAGTCTTGTCGCGCCAGGCTGCTGCAATACTCATGTCGGCTCGCTTTACCGCTTGGAAATGGGCGGGAACAGGCAGCAACAGGACAGGCTCCTGCCGATCCAGCTCCATCTGCTCTGGGCTTGTCACGCCTTCTTTCATCGCGAAGTGCAGGATGTGAGGCGCACCCTCTGTCATGGGGACTGCTGTCTCTCCAGTGCGATACCCGTCTACGCGTTTGCTGTCAATATACCAATCGACGAGAAAACGGTCAGTCGGCAGGCCGCGATTGAAATCGTCGTCCAACGGCCCATAGCAGTTGGGGTAATAGGAGCGAACGACGCCTCCGAGCTTTACGAGATTCAGAAATCCGTTCACAGTCTCCAGAGGATCATAGGTCCAGGTTATTTTGGTGTGTCCACGGCGCAATGCTTCTTCCTGCTGGAGCCATTTCATTTTTACGCCCAGACCCTGCTTCCGATAGGCAGGCAAAAACCCCATCATATGGGAGCACAGATGGGACTCGCCGTTGGTGAAACCAGGAAAGCTGTACAAGAAGCCGATCATGTCCTCATTGTCATAGGCGCCGATAAACAGACCGCCAAATTTGGCGATCGTCAGCGTCATATGGTGCGGAATCGCCGAGTCTTCGCTCCATACAGCTGCCTCTAAAGGGACAAGCTGCTCTAATTCCTCTGGTGTAGTCAAAATTCGAAACGTGATGCTCATGTCTGGTAAACCTCCCACTCCATTTTGCTACCTAGATCATTCGTGGAAAAAGCGTGAAATCCTGCCATCTGGCAGTTGCATCCATCCGTTCCCTCCATGATAATAGAGGACATGAGACTGCTTTGAATGAAAAAAGGAGGTGGCATCATGAACGCGGTCATCTTATATACACGGCGAATCGAAGAAGCCACATCTTTTGAATTTAATGTGTTTGACAACCAGTTTGCTACAGAAAATTTGGCTGTGCGCAAAGTGATGATGGCGATGCTGGAATCCGTTCATCCTTACCTGACTCAACTGGAGATCGAATACAACGACAGCATGCTGGTCGAAAAGCTCGGTGCGCGTCGAGCCGGTGAATTGCTTCGATTGCTGGGAAGTACAAAAGAAAACACCCGTGAACATCGCAGCAACGATATTGTTGTCAGCCGTTCCTTTCACAGTGAGATGTCAGAAGAGAAGTATCAGTATTTCTATCACATGAAAGATATCGCGGAGCTTCCGCATTACCGCCTAAAAGAAGGAAACGAAGATCGCATTGTTTTCTACTTCACGCGTTATCTTCAATTGATTGCACCAGATCAACAGGTAGCAGCTACGTTTTTAAACAAGCTGTCTTCATTTTCCCTGCCTTACAAGCTGGTTGCCATTGAATGAAAAAAGCCATTTTGCTCGAGATTGCGGAGCGAAATGGCTTTTTTTCTTTAGGGCTAACCACGTATGGGCTGCTGGGTGTAGACGACTTCCGTATCATCGACAATGGGCTGTAGAAGCTCATTGGCTCGTGAGATATGGTGAGCATGGCGATACGTTTCTTCAGAGACGCTTTGAAAGAAGGCATCGACAACCTTGGGACAAAATTGTGTTCCAGCGTTCTGGATGATCTCGTCACAAGCGGTGGAAAAAGAAAGACCTCTGCGATATGCTCGGGAGGAAGTCATGGCGTCAAAGGAATCTGCGACGGCTGCTACGCGTGCCATAATCGGGATTTGTTCTTCCTTCAGCTGGTCAGGATAGCCCGTGCCATCAAAGCGCTCATGGTGGTGACGTGTAATCATCAGAATGTGATGGATATGTGCGATATCCTTGCTGGCTGTATGGGCGTAAAGCTTGCGGAGCAAGGCCTCACCGCGAACTGGATGGGATTTGATGACTTCGATCTCATCCTCGGTCAGTCGCCCCGGTTTGAGCAGGATACTGTCTTCGA
Organism: Brevibacillus sp. AY1; assembly: GCF_029870785.1. NCBI lineage: Bacteria > Bacillati > Bacillota > Bacilli > Caryophanales > Paenibacillaceae > Brevibacillus > Brevibacillus sp. AY1. The sequence continues at coordinate 20,386 of NZ_JAFLPN010000023.1, read as the reverse complement.
TTCCGATCTTGCCGATATCATGCAAAAGACCACCTGTGTACATGATATCCAGTGTATTCTCGTCCAGGCCCATGCTTTTGCCGATGACACGCATGTAGTAGGCAACTCGCTGGGAATGGCCGGAAGTGTAGGCGTCACGTTCTTCCAGAGCAACTGCCAGGGTTTTCAGGATGCTTTGGTTTACTTCGGCCAATTGGACGCTGCGAAGTTTGGAGGAAACAAATGCTTTCTCTTTTCGATAAGTGCGGTAAAACAGGATGGCAGTAATCAAATAACTGACAGAGACAAGCATGATTAAAAACGATTTTACCTGGCTTAATTGTTCATAAAAGCTGGACTCGTCCGATACAAGGGTGATGTACCAGTCCCATTGGGGAAAATATTTTACCGAGGCAATTTTATTAACCTGTTGGGAGGTATCGGGTTCACTCCAGGTGTAGGTGACAACCCGGTTGCCTTCAAAGAGTACTTTTTTTGCGAAGTTATTTCCTTGAAAATTGCCTATATTAAATATGTTCTGTCCCTCTTTGGAAGGGTGGATGACGAGTATCCCTTGTGAATTAAAGACAAATAGCTCGTTACCTTCGACAAGCGTTAGATTTGCTTGTGAAATGTCCAATGTGCCATCCGTTTGTTTTGGAGTACTCAACAGCTTTCTGATCCGCTTTTCAGCTTCAGTAAAACTATGTATTCCTGTCTTAACCTGTTCGTTATGCATATTCATGATTTGAATGACATTGTTTAATTGTCTGTCCATTGCAGCGATCCCTGATTGGTAGTAAACCATCTTGGATTGTGAATACCCTAGAAAAACGACCACTGTAAACAAGATAGGCAAAAACACAAGGAAGAGGGAAAAAAAATTAGATTTGGTCGTCCATTTTAGTGGCAAGGTCCTACGTCCCTTCCGTTTATTGGTAGGTATTCCGTCTCATCATAATAGGACATAATGGCAGAACCTTCAAGAAAAGACCGAAGTTTGTCGAAAAATAGGAGGGAGCTGAATCAGACAACCCCCTCCTGAAAAGCGATTATGTGGAAGGTCGATTGGGTCCTTCCAGTTTTTTATCTCCATAGCCGGGGGCGTCATTGTGCACAGAGTCTGGCTGCTGATTTGCCTCTTCGTGTTGTCGGTTTTGCGAGGATGTGTTGCTTCGATCCGTTTTCCTCATACCCATCTCCTTTCACCTATACGGCACCTTCTCTACGTCCAGGTCCTGCTTTCGGACGAGAGGGCGGTGCTCCTTTTTTATGTCGTGCCGTTGCATAAATCGCGAACAGACCGAGTATGGCAACCAAAAAGAGAGTGGCGATGCCATACGCGATCCAAGGACTGGCACTCGTCATCCCTCCGAGACGCTCTACCAGCGTCCCGCCAATGCTTGTTCCGAGAGCAGTACCAATCCCTGAGACAAAATTGGAGAAGCCAAAATAGGAGCCTAGCCACTTTTCCTGGGCGAAATAGCCCACGAGGCTGTCCTGGACGGGCATGAACAGCATTTCCCCCAGGATGAAGAGTAACGCTGCTCCACTCAGGGTGACAAAGTGGTTGGCCCACCCGAGTACCGTCAATCCGACTCCAAGCATCAAAGTACCGATCGTAAGCGAGAGATAGGGACTGACGCGCTGGAGCACGAAGCGGGAGACGACACCCTGGAACAGGACTACGCTCACAGAATTAATGGTCCAGATCAACCCGATCATGGTGGCCGAATGTAAGACGGCCTCTCCGCGCAGCGGCAAAATTAATGTGAATTGCGCGTACAATGCCCAGATCAAGAGCATGATCCCGGAAAACAGCATAAAGCTCCGGTGTGTGAGGATGTGCTTGTACTCCATCATTGGAGTGTTTGGACGGTCTGTGACCCTGGATCGGTCGGCGGGCAAGCTGATGCGGGTCAGAATCGCCAGTACTGCAAACACGAGGGCGGAGAGCAGAAAAGGCTGCTTCCCCAAGGAGGTTAGCCAGGTGATGAGCAGTCCTGCTACGATGATGCCGCTGTGGGCGAAAATACCGCGCCAGGAGAACGCAGCTGTCCGATGATCCGCATGCACTTGGTTGGTAATCATCGTTTTGATGGTTGGAGCTAACAGTCCGACTCCGAGTCCATTGACAGATGAAAACAGCAGAAACCAACCAAATGAATGAGAGTAATGGTAACCTGCCATTGCACTTCCCTGCAGAATGGCTCCTGCCATCATGACAAAACGTCGACCAAAGCGGTCAGGCAATGGTCCTCCTAAAAGACTCCCCACCTGATAAGCAATACTGCCTGCTCCAAGAATCAAGCCTACCTGTGATAGCGAAAGCGAGCGCGCCTTTTGCAGAAATACAGGGAAGACTGGAACGATCAGATAAGCAGCAAGATGCATGAAAAACACAAGGATCAGCAGCATCATATACCGTTTGTTGCGCCATAGCGCACTTTTCGAGGCTTCCATAATCGCCTCCTTTTTTCTTCGTTCTCCTAGGTAGTATGAGTGGAACAGGAGCGACTCTATGCACTCAACTTGGGCAAGCGCGGAAAATCACCCGTCACAGGCAAAGGTACAATCCAACAGATGCCATGCGTCATATACCTATAAGGAAGGGCGCTGTGGGCGGAGAGCCAGGTGCGAGGATCGCCATTTTGCGAAGGGGGGACGAACGTGAAAGGTTTTGGTTTTTTTAACCAGGATGGCTTTGAAGTGGTGATCTGGATTCTCGTGATCATCTTTCTCCTCTCCATATTTTTTGACGAAGGGATAGATTAAGATGAGAGGCAACCGACCAGTTCGTCGCTTGAATGAACACTACAAATCCAATCAGGGCTTCAAGGCTTGGGTAAAGGCAAATGAGCAATGGTTTAAAGAGAATCCGGAAGTATTCCAACAGCTTTTGAGCAATCCCAATATGATCAATCTTTTTATGGATCTGATGGTGATGAACTCTTCACGCATTCAAAAAAAACTGCGCAAAGCGGGGCGAAAACCACGCTAGCAGAGAACGGCATGCAAATCAAACAGGCATGCCGTTTCTTTGTCTATCGAGCCAATGCGTTTGGGCATTTCATCATATTTGCCAGACAAGCTGCGTACTGATAAGAATACGCAGCCTGTCGGGGGGATGAATACGGGATGGCGCAGGTCATACTGACATTTTTTGTGGCATATGGCATTGTCGTGGGGGGGGCTCTTTCAGGGGGACTAGGTGCTTTCTTGACAGACAAGCCGCCACTGCTGTCGATGGTTCAACTGGCCGATCAGTTGAAAATCTGGGGGATTGTAGGCGCATTGGGTGGAACCTTTGATTCATTCTTGCAGATTGAAAAAATTCTGATGGGCAATTTTTCACCCGTGATCAAGCAGATGGTCATGATTGTCGTCGCCTTTTGGGGAGCGCATATCGGCACGATCTGCGTACAATGGCTCGTGCAGGTGCGTTCATGAGCGACAAGCCTTGGAAGCGATACGTTGCGCTTTTCATGATCGGCAGCATGATCGGTGGTGCAGCGATCTTGTTCGTCTATGGCAAAGAGATGGAAGAGATGATGCTTTTGTCCAAAAGCCTGGAGATGCAAAATAAAAAGCTGTATGAAGAAAACCAGTCTTTGAAGCAAAGCCAGCGCGTCTCTCGCAAGAAGCAGGAGACGGTAATCGAGGAGATTCGAGTGACCATCATGGATTCTACACTACACCCGACGATTGAGGTGCAGGTAGTCGAGCAGATGGAAAAGGACCTGATCTCCTTGAAAGGAAAAAAAATCGAGCAGGTGGCAGAAGTGCATCAGGTGCTGCACGAGATGCTGCGCCGGCGTGAATACGTCTTGACGGATGGTTCGATGACCGAAGTGCGAATCAAGACAGTCGTGATCAGTCGCACCCTTCATTTATTTGTGACGGCAGAAGTGAAAAAGGAGGATGTCTTGAAAAAGGTCGCGCGAAACTTTCTTTTTATAAACTCGTATTATCAATCAGAACAAACAAATGAGCATTATGGTCAAGGGTCACCGTAAAGGAGAGGTTTCGCGTGACGATATTTAAAAAACTGCTGGCCAGCGTCGGGATCGGTTCCGCTAGAGTCGATGCCCGCTTGACGCAGGATTCCCTTGTTCCCGGTGATCATGTTACCGGAGAGATTCATTTGACAGGGGGAGAAGTGGCGCAGGACATTGATGAGATTTACATGTATGTCATTACACATTATGAACGGGAAGACAATCATAAAAAAATGAAAGTGGAGTGTACGCTGGCCAAACATCGACTGACGGAGAAAATTTCGCTCCAGCCAGAAGAGAGACTGGTCTTGCCATTTTCCTTTCCTTTACCTTATCAGACGCCACTCACCATGGGACGTCAGCCTGTCTATATGCGGACTGGCTTGGATATCAAACTGGCGATTGATCCGGGTGACTCCGACTTTATCGACGTACGCCCACATCCTTATATGGAAAAAGTACTGGATGCCATTCAATCCATCGGTTTTCAGCTCTATAAAGTAGATTGTGAATACAATCCCTATTTGGGTGGAAGCTATCCTTTCGTTCAAGCTTTTGAATTCCGACCGATCGGACCCCTGCGCAGCCGAGTCGAGGAGTTGGATGTATTCTTCTTCCTTCGGGGTGGCGGGCTAGATTTGTACCTGGAATTGGACAGACGAGCACGTGGCTTTTTAGGTAAAACAGATGAAGCGTTCGATCTGGACGAGCGCTATATCCGTCTTCATCTGTCCGAAGAGGAATTGAAGAAATCGATGAGTGAAGTTGCTCACCTTCTCGAAAATGCCATGCTCACGCAAATGAAATAAATGCATACACAATAGAAAGCCGTCTGATTCTTCTCGATCAGGCGGTTTTCTATTGTGAAAAACTTAGCGGTTACGCTCGTTTTTGCATGAAGTCTCTTTCTAATGTTTTGACTTGCATGTATAGACCTGGATTTTTCTGACAATACTGTGAGCATAAGAATCCAAGGAGGAAATAGATCGATGAATTTATTGGAAAAAACGAGAAAGATTAATCTAATGCTGCAAAAAACGATGGGAGGAAGCGGTGTCGGCTATCAGGATCTGGCACGTCTGCTCTCCGAGGTCATTGCTGCCAATGTATACATCGTGACAGCAGATGGAACGGTGCTGGGGAATGGACTTCATCAGGAGATTCTCTTGAGTGAGGATGACCGTAAAACCAGTCAGCTCCCGTACGAAACCAATCTTAAACTGCTGGAAGTGAACCAGACTCTCGCAAATGAACCGATTCAGAGCCCATACAGTCTGGTTCCGCAAGAACTTCGCTCATTGTTCCCGCAAATGATGACGACAGTCGTTCCGATTAGCGCAGGTGGAAGCCGCCTGGGAACACTTGTTCTTTTGCGCGCGGTGGGTCTGTTTGAAACAGAAGATCTGATTTTGGGTGAAATCGGCGCAACGGTGATCGGCATGAAAATTGTCCGTCAACGTACTGAGCAGATTGAAAATGAGGTTCGGGATAAAACCTTTGCCAAAATCGCGCTTTCTTCGCTGTCCTACAGTGAACAGATCGCAATCGAAAAAATCATGGAGCAGCTGGATGCCAAAGAAGGCTTGCTCGTAGCCAGCCAACTGGCCGATCAAGCAGGTCTGACACGTTCCGTCATCGTAAATGCGCTGCGCAAGCTCGCAAGTGCCGGTGTATTGGAATCCCGTTCTCTTGGCATGAAAGGGACGTATATCAAGGTCCTCAACGACAAATTCCCATCCGAATTGGCCAAATGGAAAACGTCTTAATTCCAGAAATCAGGTAGTACCACGGGCTCATCTCTACGTCTCGTTGCAGACGCAGGGATGGGCTTTTTGCGTAAGCCATTCTCGATGCACCAGCACGACCTTTCCTTACCATCGTATTGTGTTCACATCGGGTTAGAGGTACGATAAAAGTACTATTTTCTGATAACACTGAAATGGATGAATGTTTCAGCGTGAAAATGATGCATCGCCAAATTGGATAACGAGGAGTCGAGAGAGATGAATATCGAGCGCGTTGAGCTGCAGCATCTGCAAATGCCGCTGAAGTTCCGTTTTGAGACGAGCTTTGGAAGTACGACCCTGAAGGATTTCTTGCTGGTAAGCGTATATGGTGATGGTGAGGTAGGCTATGGCGAAAGTGTAGCCATGCCAGATCCTTTCTATAACGAGGAAACAACGGAGACGGTATGGTACATGCTGGAGAAGTTTTTAATTCCGCGTCTTTTGGCGAATCCGGTGGAAACTCCTGAAGAGGTGGCACGTCTATTTGCTCCAATTCGCCGCAACAACATGGCGAAATCCGCGCTTGAAGGAGCGGTTTGGGATCTCTCTTGCAAACAAAAAGGAATTTCTCTCGCCAAAGCCTTGGGTGGAAGCCGATCCGTGATCGATGTGGGCATCAGTATCGGGATTGAGCCTACAGTGGAAGAAGTGCTGGAAAAAGTAGGACAGTATCTGGACGAGGGGTACAAGAAGATCAAGGTGAAGATCAAGCCTGGCTTTGACGTTCAGTTGATTCGAGGCATTCGGGAGCGCTTTGGAGACCAGGTTCCGCTGATGGCCGATGCCAACTCCGCTTATACACTGGATCAGATCGATATTATGAAAGAGCTGGACCAGTACGGCCTGATCATGATCGAACAACCTCTCGCCCATGACGATATTATCGATCATGCCCAGCTTCAAGCGGTGCTCTCCACCCCAATCTGTCTGGACGAAAGCATTCATACTGTAGAGGATGCAAGAAAGGCCATCGAGCTGAAAAGCTGCGGCATCATCAACATCAAGATTGGCCGTGTCGGTGGCTTGACAGAAGCCAAGCGAATCCATGATCTTTGCCAGGCACAAAACATCCCTGTCTGGTGTGGAGGAATGGTCGAGTCAGGAGTGGGCCGTGCCCATAACGTAGCCATTACCTCCTTGCAGAACTTTACGATTCCTGGTGACACTGCGGCTGCCAGCCGATATTGGGACGAGGACATCGTCGAGCCGGGTATTGAGCTGATCGCGCCTGGACAATTGGCTGTGCCAGATGGTCCGGGGATTGGCTACAAGCTGAATCAACAGGCTGTAGGAAAGTACGTACTACGCTCCGCCAATTTCCGTCCATAATCGTGAAAAGGAAAAACGCACAGGCTGCAAGCGATCCGTTTGCTTGGTAGCCTGTGCGTTTTTATGTGCTCAAGAAGACAGAGGGGTAGATTCTTGGGAGATTGTCGTCACAGGAGTCGCCCAATTAGGATGCTGCTCAGCCTGGCGAAACGCACGGAATAGATACAAGCTCATTCCGACCAAGGCCAATGCTATTCCGCCTGCAAGCAACAACGTACCCGATGTAGCGAGTTTGTTTTCCAGTACAAACGAGCAGATCGCGTAGCTGACCGGCCCCAATCCAATCGACATCAGGGAGAGCAAGGACATCACTCGCCCCAGCTTATCGGAAGGAACGATGCTCTGAATATAGGTAATCAACGGAATATTGGTCAAGCTGAGGGTCATTCCCACAATGATCATAGAAGCAATTCCCATCGAGAGCTGCTGCATGAAAAAAATGGAGCTGGTCGCGGCTCCCATCACTCCAAGGAAGACGGGGAGGATCATGAATTTTCCGCGAAAGCCATTGCATAAACCGGTAATGATCCCTCCAAGAATGGTTCCGATTCCCATCGTCATTCCGAGTGTACTGTATGCGCTGCCGTCCCAGCCCAAATCTTTGACTAGAAGCGGCAGGCCCATATTGATTGGACCGGAGAACATCATGTTCATGATGAGTGAGGTGCCCAGAATGATCGCGAGGACCGGAACGGAGAACGAATAGCGAATCCCGGTCCAAATATCCTTCAAATAAGAACCAGAAGCTGCCTTTTCCGTTTCAGCCAGATTGTTGGTTTCTGCTTTGGACGTGTTCAGACGCAAAGTGAGCAGAAATACAGCGCCGGCAAAAAAAGAAACAGCGAGAATCGTGAACATCAGCGGATAGTTTTGCGATCGGATGAGAAACGCTGCAGCCAGAGGACCACATACCATGCTGATCTGCTGCGATATTTCCATCAGGCTATTGGCCGGAGCTAATTGTTCACGCTTTACCAGAAAAGGCAGAATGGAGCTTCGAGCTGGCCAGAAAAAGGCGTCCACGGTACCGAACAAAGCGGCAAGTACGTAAGCGGAGTAGGGCAGCCAGCTGCTTCCTTCACCGAGAAGCAACAGGCTGAATCCCACCAAAAGCAGGCCGCGTAACACCATGGAGATGGTCATGATCCACTTTCGGTTCCACCTGTCAGCTGCCACCCCTCCTGCCAGCATAAAGAGCAGACGTGGGATGGACATACAGATCAGGGTGGTGCCGAGCATCGCTTCCGATCCGGTGACATCGACGATAAACCAGGATAGGAGAATGAAAAAAGCGCCATCCGCTAGGGCAGACAGGACCGCACCGCACCAGAGCCGGACAAAGGAGCTGTTTTTCCAAAGGGCTTGTTTGTCTCCCTGACTACTAGTCATTACCTTGATCCCCTTTCTTCTTGCGGTGAATGACGACCTTATCCGTCAGGTACTTGAATTCGGATGGAGCATGCTCATATTCTTCGGGCAAGGATTCGTCTTCGGCTTCAAAGAATCGTTCGTTCGTCATGAAGCCGACCGTAACCAAGTAAAAATTTTCCTCTGTATCCTCAACTTCTCCAGCCTCGATTCGGGCGAGGTGCGTTCTTTCCAGCTGCCCCAGTTCATCCATGAGCGCCTGAAATTTTTTCAGCCATTGCTTGATCTCATGGCGTGGAGCCTTGATTTCCGAGCTGCACGCCATAGCAGGAGGGCGCTTATCCTGATCTGCAAACTGCAAGAAGGATTCCTCGGGTGCATTGTACAAACGGGTGATACTGCTTCGCAAATGGTTCAGCATCACTTCCTGCAGGAGCATCGTATCCTCCTGTATGGAGGGGAGCAGAGCGTCGCTGACTTTGAAATCATAGGCTTTGGCACGGAAAAACTTTTGCACGATACCATTCTTTTCTTCCGTCCGCACCACTTCGACGAATCCGTAATGCTCCAGTTCTTTGAGGTGATAATGCACTTTGGAGGGAGACAGAGACAGCAGCGTAGCCAACTGCTTGCCTGTATACTCTTCCTTGACCAGATGAGTGATCATCTCCATACGGAGGGAATCGCTGATCGCTTTTAATTGATCCAATGTCTCGAGAACAAGAAATCGTTTCAAAGGAACCTACCTCATTTCGGATGAACTGAACGATATTTTAAATTTTAAACGTTCAGATTTATTTGAACGTATTGTATCAATTGAATTGGCAGTTTAGCAAGAGCCACTTTTCTGTTTTCCATGTAGATTTTTTCACGACAAGTGTTACAATACGGAAAAATGCGGTGAGAGGTTGGTTGTTCTTCTATGCATCTGTTAAAGCATCCCGTCTTTCTCCGTCTATATCTCGCACACATCGTTCATATCATTGGAAACGAGTTTACGTTTATCGCAGTGGTCGGACTTCTTCATGACCTGAGCGGCTCCGGACTTTCTTTTGCGGCGGGTACTGTTTTTCGGCAGGTGCCCTACGTCCTGACCAGCATTGTTTCCGGGCCATTGCTGGAAAACTGGAACAAAAAACGCGTCATGCTAGTGGTTAATCTGTTGAGGGGGATTCTTGTCAGCCTCTTTTTCTTCATCACTTCGGCTTCTTATTTGTGGGTGGCCTTTTTGCTCTTGATTTTGGTCAACATCTGCAGTGCATTTTTCCAGCCAGCGATGCAAGTGGCTATCGTCAATTCGGTGGAAGAAAAGGATCGATTATCGGTAAATTCCTTACTGCAAGGTACGACCTCCTTCCTGATTATTGTTTGCCAGGGGATCGCAGCTGTACTCGTCTTTCTCTTTTCTTACCGGTACAATTTTTTGTTGGATGCAGCGTGCTATTTTATATCGTTACTCATTTTGCTTCGTTTGCCGTCAATGCTAAACGAATCGCTTCAACGAGCATCCACCAGCTTCCTGGTTCGTTTAAAAGAAGGATTCCAATACATCGGCCAGCAGGGAGAAATCACGAGAGTCATTCTGTATCAGATGGCAGAGCGGATTTGTGCGGCGTATTACATCATGCTGATGTTTTACATCTTGCAGGAGAGAGGACAAGGGCTGTACGTCTTCGGCTTGCTGGATATTCCACTCGGACTGGGCGGCGTTTTGGCTGGAATCATTGCAGCCAAGCTGGCGGACCGTTATCCGGATAGCAAGCTTTCTATCGTCCAGGGCTGGGCTCTGGTAGCGATGGGGATCTGTATTTATGGCGTTTTCCATATCCAACCACTGCTCGGGATAGCTGTCGTCATCCTGTTTTGTGCATTCGCGTCGTTTATCTCCTCAATCCTCTCAGTTACGAAGCTTCAACGATTGACCGACCCAGATTTTTTGGCACGTGTTTTCTCGATTCGCGAGATGGCGACGATGGGCAGCTTCTCCGTAAGCTGTCTGATTCTAGGCTTCGGTGCCGAAAAAGCGGGGAGTGCTGTCACCTCGGGATGGTTGGCGGTATTTGGGATCGTAGCGGGAGCAGTCTGGCTTTGGAGTCACAGTCGTTTGCAAAAGAGAAAAGAGACACAGGTATCCTGATCGTCAAAACCCCTTTCTACGGTGATGCAGAAAGGGGTTTTTTATGGAGAGGGCTTCTAAAGAAGATTGTGCAAAAGCTATTAATATATATAATAGTTGAATAAGTATGATAATGATTCTATAATGATGGAGACAGCTGGTAACCCAATCCTCTGTAGCGATGGGCGGGATCATCATGGCGTATATGCTGCCAGCTGTGTTCGCCGGTTTGGTTGCGGGTGTTTTGCTAGATCGCTATGATCGCAGAAAGCTGATTGTCGTCGATAACATCGGACGTAGTCTGATTTTTCTAGGGCTTGTACTTCTGCTTGCCATGGAAGAGATTCCGTTGTACTTCGTCTACATACTCGTTGTCTTAGCGGGTATGTTATCTCCACTTAGTTCAGCGGGTGCCCAGACCTTGCTGCCCAGATTGGTGCCCAAAAAGGAACTGCTGGTTAAAGCGAATGGTGTGATGGAGAGTCAATGGCAGATAGTCTACATGCTTGGCCCGGCTGTCGCTGGTGTCCTGATCGGCTGGATCGGACCAGCTAATGTCCTGATTCTGGACGCAATCGGCCTCCTCATTTGCGCTTTTTGCTTCTCTCGTCTGCCCAGGCAGCTTGTTGGCAGACAGGAGCAATCTGAGACAGGCGAGACGAAGGCGGGTCAAGTGGGGCCCTTTTTACGCTCCCTCTGGACGGATATGCGCACGGGGTATCGCTATTTGTTTGGACGCAAGCAGATGCTGATGCTGGTCATCTTCACGTTCTTGTTCAATATGGGATACGGCCCTGTCGAGGTAGCGCTGCCCTTGTATGCCAATCAGAATTTGGAGGCAGGAGCTGTCGGGCTCGGCATGCTCTGGTCTGCTTTGGCTGTTGGTGCGCTGCTCGGCTCCCTGCTGTTTACCTCAATTCGCTGGAAGGTTTCAACTGGGGTGACGCTAGGCGGAATCATTGTGATCTGGGGCTTGGCGACATTGCCGTTAGCTTTTTTTACTCGGCTGGAGATCGCTATGCTTGCGATGGGGATAGCGGGCATGAGCTTTTCACCCTACAACATCATCTACCGCAGTTACCTGCAAAGGGAAGTGCCTGACGAGCTGTTGGGTCGGGTCATGACCAGTATTCGCACGATCACGGGTACGGGAATGCCGGCAGGAGCGGCCGTCTGTGGTGTGCTGATCCCATTAATGGGAGTCCAAGGACTTCTTGGTGCAGGAGCGGCCGCCTGTGTCGTGATTGGAATTGTTGCTCTTGGGTTGTTGCGGGGGTTGGATCGCGCATCACTTGCGATTGATCAGGGGAGCAGCGATGCGCTTCATCCAGTTGGGCAGAAGGGCATAGAGCTTGGAGAGGAGCGAAAGCCGTAGGGGCATCGCTACCTCAGGCTGTCTTTTATCTACGGCTTGCAGGATGCGCTCTGCTGTTTGCTCGGGTGTCAGCAGGTAGCGACTGATCTTGCTGCGATAAACACCCGTGTGATCAGCTCTATCCAAAAAAGGAGTATCAATGGGCCCTGGCATGGCACAGGTGACGTGTACGCCTGTGTCAGCGAGTTCATGGCGGAGGCCTTCACTAAAGCGAATGACAGCTGCTTTGCTTGCGGCATAAACGGCAGCTTTCGCAGTGGCCACCTGTCCGGCCAGCGATGCGACGTTGACGATATGCCCGGATCTGGTTTGCAGCATCATGGGTAAGAAGGCACGTGTCAGATACATCACCCCCGCGATATTCGTATGGAGAGTTTCTTCCAATTCCTCCAGACGCATGTCGGTTAGCGGGGTGAAGACAGCAGTGCCTGCGTTATTGTATAAAACCTCGCATCGCCCAAAGCGTACCTGCACCCATGCAGCAAAATGGCGTACGGCATCATTGCTGCTTACGTCCAAGGGGTGGACATGCAACCGCTCGTGGGACGAAAATTGCTGAGTCAATGCATCTAAGGCTTCTGGACGGCGGCCGGTGGCAATGACCAGATCGCCTTTTTCCAGATGAAGACGGGTGAGGGCACGCCCCAATCCTCCGGTGGCTCCTGTAATCACGACAATTCGGGGAGAAGTCATAGGTGGTAGGGTCTCCTTTTTTTGGTCGATGGGAATAGTTAAACACGTCATCGCTTCGTTCGTCTATGCAGTTGGCTTTCATGCCGGCACGGGTTTGGCAAGTATAAGCTCGCACATTGAGGTGAAGGATAGCCCCTAGGGGGTGAATCGTATGCCGCAAGTAAACTGTAGCGTGGCCAACTGTGAATACTGGGCACAGGGAAACAAGTGCAGCGCCGACGAGATTTTGGTTGAGATCAACGCACATGCACAACAAAACCTCAGAGTAGAATTTGCTGGTGAGTATGGTCAAGGCAGCAGCACTGATACTAACCACCAGGATACAGCCAAACATTCCTCCGAAACCTGTTGCCTGACGTTCAAGCCGAAGTCTCAGGAGAAGTAGTAAGAAAAGACGTATCCGCCTATTTGGGTGAGATACGTCTTTTACTGTGAAAAACGTCCATGTATCTACCCTCTTAGGCTGTAGGACGCTTTGGGAAACAGGCTTTGCATCATGCTATTCACTTCTTCCCAGGTATGGACCCGATGAATTCGCTCGGGCAGGGTTCCCTGGTTATAGGGCGTATCAAACAGAAACACGGGGATCTCCAATGCATCTGACAATTGCAGGGCATTTTCCAGACGATCCTCCAGAAAAAGGTCTACATCCCACTTGCGTGCTGAAGAAAGCTTGTCGTGGGAACCGATCAAATCCACTTCATGGTAGGGGATTTCGTACCTGGAAAACCAGTTCAATGTCACATCGAGATGCCGGTATTCCCGTGCACTGATGTAAACAAGCTTGTGCTTCTGATGCCAAAGCCTTAATATCTGATCTGCTGTCCCGTGTACAGGTGCCTCGTCGTAAAGCCGCTCGCCGTACTGATCGAGCCAGATGGCAAACTCTTCATCCGTAATATTGTAAACATTGGCCAAGTTGTACTCGAAACAGTCTTCATATCGTAAATTTCTGCCAAAGCTTTCATTCATGAGAGGTACAATACTGCTTGGTGAGGTTACTGTACCGTCAATATCAATGCCAATCGTTAGGACTTTCTCTGATTTCATCCTCTCGCCTCCCGTTTAAATTGTACACCCTCAGCAGAGAATAAGGCTACTTCCTTCACCAACAAATCCTTTTCCATTAAAGGGGCTGAGCATGCCATGACGGACCAGGAAGAACGTATGACTGCGAAGCGTAAGGAAGATACCGGTTTTTCTGAGACGGTGGATCTGCACGATACGGAGATTGCTGCCGATACGTGGACTCGCGCCGCATTGTCGGATGATACTTCTGCTCCCAAGCGGAAAATCGAGTACGATCCGTATACACAGACAGAACGCTACACAGGTGAACTGGATGGTGAAGAAGTAGCGTATTCCGAGCAGACGGAAGAGGAGAGTCGGCCTACGAAGCACTTTACCGCTCGTGGGGTACACGACGCCGACGTCGAGACGGCGGCCGAAATCGCTGAACCGATTCGTGGACGGACGCGCCAGTCGGATGATGAAGACATCGATGGCAGCCCACAAAGTGGAGCCAGCGGTGTCGGCGTTACGGGACTGGTGCTGTCTATCCTCTCACTCTTCATGTGGCCGTACCTGCTGGGAATCGTGGGAATCGTGCTTGGTATTATTGCGTATCGCCGCGATGCGAGAACGTTGGGTGGATGGGCAATAGCCATTGGCGTTATCGGGATCTTGGGTGCCTTGGTCATTTACCCGTACTTTACGACGCGATAATCATTAGCCACGTTTCCGGGAAAAGCCTCTCCACTTAGCTGGAGGGGTTTTTTTCATTGATAGAAAGCAGAAACAAAAGGCGTAATCGCAGCCGTCACGGCTTGCTCGAATACATCAGCACGCTTGATCCGCCCGTCTGTCAACAAGGCATAAGCGCCTCCCTGCTGATTGCTGCCGGTCGTATTCCCCCACTCATCGATTACGGTACGCAGTTCAATTCCTTCGCGCACGATACGTTCTGCAGCCTGTCTGGGAATCGGAAAGCTGAGACCTTTTCCGACATACAGCGACTCGCCATTCCAGGCAGCACATATGGAGATTAAATACCACTGCTGTGTAAAGCGATCATCGTACATCAGTCCGCCTTCCAGACCGAGCCCGATGTCGTTGCCAGGCATTTGAGCGAGTACCGCTTTCGCACGATTGATCGCTCCTTGTACAGTCTCTTCCTCGGAAAGAGGCTGATCGGATACTCCTGAAGGAACGGATAGACAGGCAGGCTCTGTACCGGTAGCTTGTACGACAGCTAATTTTTTGGCCGCGTTGGTCGTTCCCAAGGCATAGCGGAACTGGGAAATATCCATATCAACTTGCTCCTTTATTTGCTTGTTAGGGAGTAGTATACCATTACATCGAATTTCCCACGAAGGTTGACCAATGTGTTAAGATAATTCTTACAAACATAAGCGACCTAAACAGGGAAAAAAGAGGAGTAGAGGAATGAAGTTTACGAAAATGCATGGATTGGGCAACGACTATGTATACGTCAACTGTTTTGAGGAAGATTTATGCAGTGTAGATCTTCCCGAACTGGCACGGCGGGTAAGCGATCGTCATTTCGGGATTGGCGGCGATGGGCTTATTTTGATTCTTCCCTCGGAGCGGGCGGATTTTCGCATGCGCGTGTTCAACAATGACGGCAGTGAAGCGAAAAACTGCGGTAACGGCCTGCGCTGCGTAAGCAAATATGTCTACGACCACGGATTGACCTCCAAACAGACATTTACCGTAGAAACACTGGGCGGGATCGTGACACCGATCGTGTATCCTGGCGAAGATGGAAAAGTGGAGCAGATCAGCATTGACATGGGCGAGCCACGTTTTGAGCGTTCTGCGATTCCGATGACGGGCATTCCGGAAGAACAGGCTGTGGAGGAAGTCATTGAGGTCGAAGATGTGACGTTCACGATGACAGCGGTTTCGATGGGGAATCCACATGCAGTCATTTTCATGGATGAAGTAAATGAAGAGGAAGTCCGTCTCTATGGTCCGAAAATTGAGTTTCACGAATGGTTTCCCGAGAGGACGAACGTCGAGTTTATTCAAATCGAAAATCGCCAGGAAATCCATTTTCGGGTTTGGGAACGCGGGACAGGTGTAACCCTTGCGTGTGGAACAGGTGCATGTGCTGCAGTAGTGGCAGCCTGTCTAAGCGGAAAGACGGATCGAAAAGTGACCGTCCATCTTGCTGGTGGAGATCTGTTTATTGAGTGGCGGGAGTCCGACAATCGCGTCATCATGACAGGACCAGCGACGGAAGTGTTTTCCGGTGTCTATCTGGACGCGATGCCTCGAAAATCTTGACATGTACAAGCATACAGAGAAACAAAAACAGCGTGATGCCAGCTCCTGAATTTGAGCTGAGTTTCACGCTGTTGATATTTGTGTACGCTTAAACATTACCCGTTGTACATTTCGTTAAGATAGGCAACTTCTGATCGATGGTATAAGGGCGTATTTTTTTTGTTCATCTTGGCTAGTTCGGCTTGCAGTTTTTTTATCTCTGCTTCCATTTTGGTGATTTTTTCTTGCATGGCTTGAGTTGTCATGGTTGTTCTCTCCTAAGTTGTTTTTATCTAAATTTATTGACTATTCTAAAGAAAGCGATCAATGAAGTAAAGAGCCTATTTATGGATGTAAGCGGTTACTTCGTGAAAGAAATGTGAACAACCGCTCAATCGATGGATAAAATTGGCTATTGGTGCGGAGAAAGGTGGGGAAAATAAGTATACAGACTGCTTTTTCGCTATATGTGATCGGGGAAAAGTCGTGTTATGATGAAGCGAAGACTAGGGCACATGCCCTCAGGAAGGTGTGGACTAGTGATTTATTTGGACAACAGTGCGACTACCCGTCCTCATCCGCAAGTCATTGAGACGATGAGCCGGGCGATGGCAAGCTATTATGGCAATCCCTCTTCCCTGCACCGCAAAGGCTTGGAAGCAGAAAGCGTGCTCAAGCAGGCCAGAGAAGTTGCCGCCAAGTATCTTGGATGCAAGCCAGGAGAAGTCATTTTTACTTCAGGCGGCACGGAGAGCAACAATGCGGCAATAAAAGGCGTTGCCTTCCAATATCAAGGTAGAGGAAAACATATCATTACTACGCAGGTGGAACATCCGGCTGTTTTTGATGTT
The DNA here is from genome assembly GCF_029870785.1 of Brevibacillus sp. AY1. NCBI lineage: Bacteria > Bacillati > Bacillota > Bacilli > Caryophanales > Paenibacillaceae > Brevibacillus > Brevibacillus sp. AY1. Next base: position 3,602 of record NZ_JAFLPN010000023.1, on the reverse strand, counting down.
TGCAAGCAGCTCGAATCGATGGGCTTCACAGTGACCTATGTGCCTGTCGATCATGAAGGTCGGGTCAGACTGGAGGATGTTCAGCAGGCGATGCGTCCTGATACGATTTTGGTATCGGTGATGCATGTGAACAACGAGCTGGGCACGATTCAACCAGTTGCGGAGATCGGCAAGTGGCTGAAGCAGTTTCCAAAGGTTCTTTTCCATGTCGATGCCGTTCAAGGAATTGGAAAAGTACCGTTGAAGCTCAAGGATTCTGGGATTGATCTGCTGAGTGTGTCCGCCCACAAATTTTATGGCCCGCGAGGCGTAGGCATTCTCTTTAAAAGAGAAGGATTGATCATCCAGCCTCTTCTGATGGGTGGCGGCCAGGAAGCTGGGGTTCGTTCCGGGACTGAGAATCTGCCGGCAATCGCAGGATTGGCCAAGGCCATCCGCATCCTGGAGGAAATGGGCTCGGTAGAAACGGTACGATTGCAGCGTTTGCTGGAGCAGCTGCGAGAAGGGATTTCCCAAATTGAAGGCTGTAAGGTGAACACGCCAAAGTCAGGCGTAGCGCCACACATCATGAATCTGTCGGTGCCTGGCGTGAAGGCAGAGGTCTTGCTGCATGCGTTAGAGGAGCGGGGATTTTACGTTTCCACGAAATCTGCATGCTCGTCGAAGGCAAATGAGCCGAGTCGAGTACTGATGGCGATCGGCATTGAAGCAGAGTGTGCGCTGTCGTCGCTGCGGATTAGTCTGGGCCGTGAAAATACGGCAGACGAGGTTAACCAGTTTGTTGCAGCCTTGCGAGAGTGTGTGAAAAGCCTGCGTGCTTACATGAAGACGGAAACAAAAAGCGTAACTAGATAAGGAGACAAGCATGAACTACGATGTCATTTTAATTCGTTATGGTGAATTGGCTTTGAAAGGACGCAACCGTGATCAGTTCGAGGAAGCACTCGCACGAAGCGTGAAAAGTGTGCTGCGTTCCTTTTTTAAAGTAAAGGTAAGACGGAATTACGGAAGAATGTATGTAGAATTGCACGGTGAAGACGCCTACGAGGTAATGGACCGACTCAAGCGCGTATTCGGAATCTCCTCGTTCAGCCCTACCATTCAGGTAGATGCGGACATCGAATCCATCAAGGAAAGAGCACTGGAGTTGATCCGTCAGCTGGACCCGGAACCGCGGACGTTTCGCGTAGTGACACGTCGTGCAGACAAGCGCTATCCGATTCCTTCGATGGAAGTAAATCGTATCGTGGGAACGCATATTCTGCGGGCATTGCCCAAAATCAAGGTAGACGTGCATGAGCCTGAAACAATTGTCAACATCGAGATTCGCACAGAAGGAACGTACATCAGCTGCGAAACCATTGCTGGTCCAGGAGGGCTGCCTGTAGGGGTGAGCGGTAAGGTACTGCTCCTGCTTTCCGGTGGGATCGACAGTCCGGTTGCGGGCTGGATGATGCTGAAGCGCGGAGTTACGCTCGAGGCGATTCATTTTCACAGCTATCCGTTTACAAGTGAACGCGCGTTGCAAAAAGTACGCGATCTCGCCCACAAATTAACCAAGTGGGGCGGTACGGTAAAGCTTCATGTGGTGCCTTTTACCGAGATTCAGACTCAAATTCGGGAAAAGTGTCCAGAGGATTATCTGATTACGATCATGCGCCGCTTTATGATGCGCGTGTCTGAGCGAGTAGCTGCAAATACGGGAGCGAAGGCTTTGGCTTCAGGGGAAAGCTTGGGACAAGTAGCCTCACAAACGCTGGAGAGCATGGATACGATCAATAAAGTAATCTCGATCCCGATGCTGCGTCCGCTGGTTGCGATGGATAAAATCGAAATCACGGACATTTCAAGAAAAATTGATACCTATGAGCTGTCCATCCTGCCTTACGAGGACTGCTGCACGGTGTTTACGCCTAAAAATCCGGTGACGAGACCCAAAGCCTATTTGGCAGCGCGTTTTGAGGAGGCACTGGATGTAGAAGCTCTTGTAAACGCAGCGGTGGAAGGAACGGTCATTGAAGAAATTACATCGAAACCGAGTGAAGCAGTGAACGATTTATTCTAAAGATAGAAGGGGTACCGGGGGAGGATTAGGGCATGATTATTCGATATGAGCGCAATGGCAAGATCAAGCATGGCTGGATGGTCGAAGAAGAGAACAAGGTTCGTGTCATCGAAGGCGATATTTACAAGATCCATTCAGCTAAACCGATTATGACAGGTCTGGAGCTGCCGCTTGAGGAAGTGACACTGAAAGCGCCGACTGCCCCCAGTAAAGTGGTCTGTATCGGGGTCAATTACCGGGATCACGCTGAAGAGATGGGACTTGAGCTGCCGGCCGAACCATTGATGTTCCTGAAGCCATCGACTACGGTTGTAGGACCAGGAGAGCCTATTGTTTATCCGAGGCTGACGGAAAATCTTCATTTTGAAGGTGAACTGGCTGTCATCATCAAGAAGGAGGCCAAGCAGGTCAAGGCAAAGGATGCTGACGATTACATCCTCGGCTTCACTTGCGCGATCGATGTGACGGCTAGGGATCTGCAGATGAAGGATGGGCAATGGACACGTGGGAAAAGCTTTGATACGTTCTGCCCGCTCGGCCCTGCAATTGCTGCCAAGTTAGACTATCAAAATCTGCGGATCGTGACACGCGTAAATGGAGAGGTGCGCCAGGATTCCAACACGAATCAAATGGTCTTTACGGTCCCACAATTAGTGGAAGCTGTATCGGCTGTAATGACGCTTCTGCCTGGCGATGTGATTTTGACCGGTACTCCTCCCGGTGTCGGACCACTGCAGGTTGGAGATGAAATCTCCGTATTCATCGAAGGAATCGGTACGTTGTCTACGCGAGTTCAAACAGAAGAATAATCTAATATGACATGTCAAAGTGTCAAAGTAGAAAAGCCCCTGTTATAGGGGCTTTTTACTGTCTTTTCTATTCTATTTCATCTGGCTCATCATGTGTCGGATGTGCACCTGGGTACTGACGAGGCAAATCTTCGTGCATTTGTCTCGTCTCGTAAGTAAAGCGGGTGGTGGTGGAATGCTGTCCTGGTTCCCAGCCTGTTGCTTTCCCTAATTTCGCTTCGTTCGTTGCCGAGCCATAGGGTCCTTCCGGGAATTCTTCCTGGAGGATTTCATTTCTTTGTGATTCTACTGTAGAAAGTTCATTGTATTGCCCGTTTTCATATTCCTCATAGGTTGGTTTTGGAGTCACAGGTACACCGCCTTTTGCTGAGATATGGAGAAGCCGTTCTGGATAGTTTGAAGTAAAGCATGAAATGGTATGCGTATGCGTGTTGACTTCCATTAAACGTTCATGTATATTTAACTTCTGCACTTTGCAGATAGTTTCATTGAAAAAAACGAGCAAAAAAAGTTAAAACAATCTTGACTTCTGCCTTGTCGATTGATATATTAGTTGTTGTCGCCGCTGAGTTGTCAGGCGCGGTTTAAAAAACACTTGCAATCGACTGGTGAATGGTGTTAAGATAAAAAGGTCGCCCACGAGCGATTGTGAATAAAAAATGCTCTTTGAAAACTGAACAGCGAAAGCGTTGATGAGTCTATCATGAAATGATTTGCCAGCTTTGAAC
>NZ_JAFLPN010000022.1:0-72953 GCF_029870785.1 Brevibacillus sp. AY1 | reverse complement strand
AGATTAGCGGAAGATAGTATAAGTGCAACTAAGGCTCCGCCAAAAGCTTGGCGTAGCCAAGTTTTCTAATACTAGGGGAGGTATGCTCGCCCAAAGGATATTGGACTCATCGCTGGACAGGCATGCTGTGATTTTTGGATGAAGCTCTCGTCCATGGCGTTCCGAGATAGGAGAGCGCCCAGCGGTCCAAGCCGTACCAACCGGCTACCTTCCAAGCCATGACGAGCCAGGTGGCAAAGACAAAGAGCAGCGGATTGGTGCTGACCGTCCCTGCGAAAAGAAAGCTGACGTTCATCAAGCCGCCGAAAAAAGCTGCGATTCCTGTCAGTAGGCCGAGAATCAAGCCCAGGCCGACAAGCACTTCTCCGTAGGCCACCATGAATCCGAACAGCTTGGCGTTGGGCAATACGGCATTTTCCAAAAACCAGGCATACCAGGAGGATACATCCTTGCCTTCTGCTGCTTTAGCCAGCGATCCTTGCACGAATCCTTGGACAGCTTCACCTGCCTTATCACCCGTCCAGGCATCGGATTGGACTTTTTTCCACCCGGCTGTGAGCCAGGCATATCCGACATACAGCCTGATGAGCAGCCAAAGCCAAGCCGATTTGGTGCTGGTAAACAGGAAATGTGAAACAGGATTTTCAGGAATAATGATTTCACTTTTCGATGATTGACGCATTTTCTGCATACCCCATTCCTCCTTAATATGGATTGAATCATTATCCTGATGAGGATATTAATTCCAGTTAATCGTATCATAAAGGTCGGCATATCGGTGTAGTTTATGGCAGAAGTTCACGAGTCGTTCATTGACACTATTAGTAACGTGTTTACGGTATTTCTCTTGATGCTTGTCTCGTTCTCAATTTTGAGAAAAGATTCTCATTTGAAGTCCATTTTTCTCGCGTTTCTATGCTTTTTCCGCACTTCTCTGGGTCCATTGCGGATGGCATCGTTCTTGCTTTGATAAAAGAATGAAAATAGAGACCAAGGAAGGTGGATATGATGCATCATAAATCCCGTGAAGAGTCGCTGGCTATGGCAACAGAGATGCTGGAGTTGATTGAGAGCGAGACGCTTACGATTGAACAGAAGAAAAAAATCGTTTCAGATTCCGTGGAGAACTTCACCAATCACGTAACCAAGGCGATCCTGACACACCGCAAATCCGTCTCTACCGACTTCTCCGTCGTAGAGTGGGAGGATGAAGGAGCCGTATTTCGCGACACGATGGGCGACGAGTACGTCGATTGCCTTGGCGGTTATGGCGTCTATCTGTTGGGCCATCGTCACCCCAATGTAGTTAAGGCGGTTGAAGCACAGCTCAAGCGCTACGCCCTGCACAGTCAGGAGATGGTCGATCCTCTGCGCGGCTACCTATCCAAGCTGGTCGCAGCCATTACACCAGGGGATCTGCAGCACACCTATCTGGTCAATTGTGGTACGGAAGCAAATGAAATGGCCTTGAAGCTGGCTCGTTTGGCGACAGGGAAGAAATACTTTATTTCGATGGAGCGAGGCTTCCACGGCAAAACGATGGGCTCATTGTCCGCGTCTGGCAAATCGACGTTCCGCGAGCCATACTCGCCACTTGTTCCCGGATTCCAGCACGTTCCATACGGCGATGCCGATGCGGTCGATCAGGCGATTCGCATGCTGATCGCGACTGGAGAGACCGTCGCAGGAGTCATCGTGGAACCAATTCAGGGAGAAGGCGGCGTCAACATTCCACCTGATGATTTCCTGCCTCGTCTGCGCGAGATTTGCGACAGTTACGAATGCCTCTTGATCGTCGATGAAGTACAGACGGGGATGGGACGCACAGGCACCATGTTTGGTGTCGATCACTGGAATGTCGTACCGGACATCATGACGTTGGGCAAGGCGTTCGGCGGTGGCGTGATGCCGATTGCCGCGATGGTCGCAAAGAAAAAATGGTGGGGCAAAATGGAAGAGAACCCCTTCCTGTTAGGTTCATCCACCTTTGGTGGAAATCCGCTGTGCTGCGCGGGAGCGATCGCGGGAATCAAGACGATTCTCGAAGACAACATTCCGCAAGTGGCCAAGGAAAAAGGCGATTACATCATGCAGCGCTTGGATGAAATCAAGCAGCAGTACCCAGAAGTACTGGTTGCGGTACGCGGCAAAGGCTTGCTGATCGGCATGGAATTCGCCAACAACAGCCTGGGCTATACGCTGGCCAAAATGCTGTTCATCAAGAAAATTCTCGTCGGCGGTACGATCAACAACGCGACCGTCATCCGGATTGAGCCGCCAGCCGTAATCAGCTACGAGCAACTGGATTACGTGCTTGCCTGCATCGAGGAAGGGATTGCCCAGCTGGCGAAAGAAATGAAAGTAGCCCGTTAATCAGGAGCGTGCGAGAAAGGAGGCTTGGCTGATGACACACAAGGCAAACCGACTTTTTATCAATGGGGAATGGGTCGCTTCTTCCTCAGGAGAAACGTTTGAGGTACGCAATCCCGCAAATGGTAAGGTGATCGCCCTGGCGGCAAAAGGAACGCGTGAAGACACGAAGCGAGCCATCGAGGCAGCGCGTTATGCGTTCGATGAAGGCGGTTGGGGGGAGAGCAAAGCACGGGATCGGGCCGAGCTGCTGTGGAAGGTAGCGGATCTGATCGAAGCGCGCGCAGAGGAGTTTGCCCAGACAGATACCCGCAACAACGGCAAGCCATTGCGTGAATCCCGCTATGACGTGACGGATGCTGTCAACCAGTTTCGTTACTATGCCGGACTTTGCACCAAACCGCAGGGACAGACCTATGATGTCCCGGATGAGATTCAAGCGATGGTCGTTCGCGAGCCCATCGGTGTCGTAGGCGCCATCACCTGCTGGAACTACCCGTTGGTGATGAACGCGCAAAAAGTGGCACCCGCACTGGCAGCCGGGAACACTCTGGTCTTGAAACCGGCTGATCTGACGCCACTAACGACCATCATGCTGTTTGAATGTTTGGAACAGGCCGGATTTCCACCTGGAGTAGTCAACCTGGTCACGGGACCGGGAAGCGTCGTCGGAGATGAGATCTCCCGCAATGAGCTGGTAGACAAGGTAGCCTTTACCGGAGGCACCGAGACCGGGATCGCCATCATGAAAAATGCAGCAGACACGGTGAAAAAGCTCTCCTTGGAGCTGGGAGGCAAGTCACCCAATATCGTCTTCGCCGATGCTGATTTTGAGACCGCCGTCGATTATGCGCTGTTTGCGATCTTTGCCAATCAAGGGGAGGTGTGCTCCGCTGGCTCCCGGCTGATTCTGGAGGAAAGCATTTACGAGCCATTCGTCGCTCGTTTGGTGGAGCGTGCACAAAAAATCGTAGTAGGCGACGGGGCCGATCCCGAGACGGAAATGGGGCCACTGATCTCAGCAGAGCATATGGAGCGGGTGCTTTCCTATATCCAACTCGGACGTGACGAAGGAGCGCAGCTTCTCTGCGGAGGAAATCGACTGACAGATCAAGGCAGAGAAAATGGCTACTACATCGAGCCCACGATATTCGCGGCCGATCGCAATGATCTGAGAATCGTGCAGGAGGAGATCTTTGGTCCGGTCCTCGTCGTGCAGAAATTCTCGACAGAGCAGGAGGCGATCCGTCTGGCTAACAGCACGAAATACGGTTTGGCTGGAGCGGTTTTTACCAGTGACGGGGCAAAAGCGCAACGCGTCATCCGAAAGCTGCGGGCAGGAATTACCTGGATCAACACGTATCATCCTACTTTCAACGAAGCGCCTTGGGGCGGGTACAAGATGAGCGGCATCGGACGCGAGCTAGGGACCTTCGGCTATGAGGCGTACACAGAGGTCAAGCAGATCAATGTGAATCTGCAGGTACAGCCGAGTGGTTGGTTTCGCAATTAAGAGAATGACGGAATCACATTTTATATCTACATTTATGCAAATCCATCAGGTAACGCTGCTGATGAAGGAGGACAAGCGGCTAGTACGGGCGGCCAAAATGCGGACCAAGGAGGTCAAGCAGCAGACAGAGGCGGTCAGAATGCCTATCAAGGCGGTAAAATGGCAGACCGTGGAGCGCAAAATGCCGACCAGGGCGGCGTAAATGTCGATGACATTGACTTAGAATTGTAAGCAAAGAAAAGCAGAAGCCCGGGGATGCCCTGGCTTCTGCTTTTCATTATTGAGAACTCTTTACTTCAGACCAGACGCGGTCGTACAGCTTGATTGCGTCACCGATATCCATTACCGTCTCTACCTTTTTCATTTCTTCTTCAGGTAGGTAGATGGCAATGTTGCTCATGATTTCCTTGTCAATCATCGGGTGAGCGGCCTTGTTCGGGTTGATGTATGGGAAGGACTGCGAGATTTCGGCACTGATTTCCGGTTCCAGCAGGAAGTTGATGAAGGCCTCCGCTGTTTTTTTGTGTTTGGCGCCGGCAGGGATGACGAAGTTGTCGAAGGAAATCATCAGGCCTTCCTTGGGCAGCACGGTTTTGAATTGCGGTTTTTCACGCTGGGCCAAGGCGATCTCCGCGCCCCACACGAAGGCGACGTTCACTTCACCATTGACCATCAAGGTCTTGGGGCTGTCGCTGTCAAAAGCCTTGATATTGGGCATCAACGCGAGCATTTTTTGCTTGGCTTCCTCCAGCTTGGCAGGATCGGTTTCATTGCCTGAATAACCAAGTGTCTTCAGTACCATGCCGAGAATAAAGCGCTGGTCGTCTACCATCACGATCTGTCTTTGCAGCTCCGGTTTCCACAAGTCAGCTAGGCTTGTGATTTCTGTTTTGATATTGTCCGGATTGTATCCGAGCGATACCGTATTTCCCATGTAAGGAATGCTGTACTGATTGCCAGGATCGTGGTCCTTGTTAATGTACTCAGCGGCCAGGTTTTTGTAGTTGGGAATGTTGTTCAGATCAAGGGGTTGAATCATCCCTTCCTTGGCCATCGGTTGAATGTAGTAATCGCTGGCAACTGTCAGATCGTAAATGCCTTTGCCGACAGAAACCTTGGCCAGCATCTCCTCATTGGAGGAGAAGGTGCTGTAGTTGACCTTGACCCCATGCTTTTCTTCAAATTTTTTAATCACGGCTTCGGGTAGGTATTCAGACCAGTTGAATACGTTCAGTTCCTTGTCCAGCCCGTCTGCTGTTGTACCACCTGAAGTGGAGGATGAGCTACAGCCAGCAGTCACAGCCAACGCTACGGCTACTACAGAATACGCGATGGTTTTTTTCCAACTCTTTACCATTTTGGCCCCCCTGTAAGCTTTCTCTAATTTTTCCTCATGCGGATGCGTTCCGCAATGATGACCAGAAATAAGGTGACGATTAACATCAAGGTAGACAAGGCATTAATCTCGGGGCTGACTCCGAATTTGACCATCGAGAAGATCTTCAAGGGCAGAGTCGAGCTGGATGGACCAGCGACGAAAAAGCTGATAATCACATCATCAATCGATAGGGTAAAGGCTAGGAGCGCACTCGCCAGAATACCGGGGGCGATGATGGGCACCGTGACTTTGACGAAGGTCTCCCAAGGAGTCGCGCCGAGATCCATCGCGGCTTCCTCGATGCTTCGGTCAAATCCAGCCAGGCGAGCGCGTACGACGACCACGACGAATGGGATGGAAAAGGTGATGTGGGCGGCGATCAGGGTGAAATAGCCAAGCGGAATCTCAAATTGGGAGAACAGGGCCAGTAAAGAGATGCCCATGACGATCTCCGGAATGACGATCGGCAGGTAGAGCATAGCATCCAGCGCTGTCTTACCGCGAAATTGATACCGATACATCCCGACGGCAGCGAGAGTGCCAATCATGGTGGCCGCAATGGTGCTGATCAGTGCCACGACCAGTGACGTCTTCATCGCCTCAAGAACCTCGGAGTTCTGCATCAGCTTCAGGTACCAGTCAAAGGTAAAGCCTGTCCAGACCGCATTGAGCTTGGATTGATTAAAGGAGTAAAGGATCAGGATGGCGATAGGCATATACAGGAACAGATAGATCAGGGACGCGTAGAGAAAGGAAAGCTTGCTTCCCAGTGAGAAGCGCATTTACACCAGCTCCTTTCCCTGTTTGTCTTTGGTAATCATGATGTACACCGCGATAAATACCAGCGTCAGGACCATGAGGATGATCGAGCTGGCTGATCCAAAGGGCCAATCCCGGGCAGTCAGGAACTGGTTTTTGATGTGGTTGCCGATCAGAATGGTCTTGCTTCCGCCCATCAGATCCGGGATGAAAAACAGGCCGAGTGACGGGATGAAGACCAGCAGGGAACCAGCCAATATACCTGGGGTCGTGAGCGGCAGTGTTACACGCCCAAAGGTTTGCCAGGGCTTGGCTCCCAAATCCTTGGATGCTTCCAGGAGTGATCGATCCAGCTTTTCGATGGAAGCGTACAGAGGCAGCACCATGAACGGGAGCATGGTATAGACAAGGCCGATCAGGACGGCAGTTTCGTTGTACAACAGAGAGAGCGGTTGCTCAATCAGTCCGAGCTGCAAGAGAAAGGTATTGATGACGCCTTCTGTCCGTAAAAGCACGATCCAGGCATACGTTCGAATCAGAGAGTTGGTCCAAAAGGGTACGATGATGAGGAGCATCAGGATGTTGCGGTATTGCATGGGAGAGCGAGCGATGATGTAGGCGAAGGGATATCCCAGCACGAGACAGCAAATCGTCGTAAAAAAGGCAAGAACACACGATATCCAGATGATCTTGAAGTAGAGGGGGTCAAAGAAGCGCGTATAATTTTCCAGCGTCAGAGGGAATTCGATACCCCCAAAAGAGCTCCGTGTAAAAAAACTGACGGCAAAAACAAGGACCATCGGCAATAGGAACAGCAGAACCATCCAGAGAAATACAGGCCCAATCGTCCAGGCTCTACCGTAGTCGATATGGCGTTTAAGCTTTGGTTTAGCCGGGGACTCGGGTGATGGAGCACTTTCGATAACCGGAGGGTTCATCGCGTGACCACCACCCCGTGGCTGGGCTGCCAGTGAACAAACAATTCATCTCCTACGGCTGCCGGCAGGAGCTGGTCCGTCTTTTCCAGCGCGATGAACTGTTGACCGTTACGTAGGGTGACGACAGTGCGGGTAGAACCTCCACAGTAGATCCGCTCTGTCAATCTGCCGCTGAGCGAGACGACCTCTGCATCGTGGGCAGGTTCCAGAGAAAGCACCGATTTTTCCGGTCGGATGGCGACCGTGACCGATTCATCTTCCGTGACGGCTGCTGATGGTGCCTTTACCTGCATCCCTTCGCATTCGATCAGCATATGCTGATGGTCACGAGACCGAACTTTTCCGTTCAGCAGGTTGGTCTCGCCGATAAACTCTGCTACAAAGCGCGTAGAAGGGCGCTCGTAGATTTCAGCAGGGGTCCCCACCTGTTCTAAAAAGCCCTGGTTCATGACGCCGATCCGGTCCGACATCGTCAACGCTTCCTCCTGGTCATGGGTAACGAAGACAAAGGTGATGCCGAGCTGCTTCTGCAGATGCTTCAGCTCTACCTGCATTTGTTTGCGCAGCTTTTGGTCGAGAGCGCCGAGCGGTTCATCGAGCAAGAGAACCTTCGGATTATTGACGAGGGCACGTGCGATAGCGATGCGCTGACGCTGCCCGCCGCTGAGCTGATCGGGCTTGCGCCGGGCGTAGTCTTCGAGCTGGACCAGCTTCAAGGCATCCTTTACGCGCCTCTCGATTTCTTGTTTTGGAACTTTCTTCACACGCAGTCCAAATGCGACGTTGTCATAAGCATTGAGATGAGGAAAAAGGGCATAGCTTTGAAAGACCGTATTGACGTCACGCTGATAGGCGGCAAGGTTATGAACGTACTGACCGTCCAGCATGATTTCGCCAGAGGTGGGGTGCTCAAAACCGGCGATCATCCGCAGGGTGGTCGTTTTCCCACACCCGCTGGGTCCCAGCAGAGTGAGAAATTCCCCTTTCTCAATATCGAGGGACAGATCTTGGACTACGGTCTGAGTACCAAATTGCTTCACCAGGTGCTGCAGCTTTACCATGAGACCACTCATGAGAATCCTCCCTTACCTATGTCTGAAAATTAAGACTAGCAAGAATAATGCCAACGTGAGCAAAGGTTTTTCCAACCGGAAAAGCGCGCAAACCTGTCAATCCAGCCATTCTCCATTTCTTGAAAACTAGAAAACTTTCTCATCATTGAGAAGTTTATGCCCTTCCAGCTTGCGATACAGAGTAGCGAGTCCGATCTCTAGCTTTTCGGCGATCTGCTTTTTGGCTTCCAGAGATTGACCGTGCTGTTCCAGCAGGGAGGAGAGGATTTGTCGTTCGTGACGTCGGATTCGTTCTTTAAGCGGGAGCTCGCTTTCTCCTGGAGTGGCGATCGCACTGATGCTTTGGTGCTGTCTGATGCGTGCAGGGATGCTTTCCAGACCGATGTAGGGAGAGGTTTCCATATTGACGGCGTATTCTACGGCGTTTTCCAGCTCGCGAACATTGCCTGGCCAGTGGTAGTGGCGCAGCACAGCTTTGACCTCTGGTGTGAAATCGAGGACGGGATGATTGAAGAGCTGTCTGTACTTGGCCAAAAAGTAATCCAGTAAAAGCGGGATGTCATCTGAGCGCTCTCGCAGTGGCGGCATATGCAACGGAATGACGTTGAGACGGAAGTACAGATCTTCTCGAAACTCCTTGTCACTCACCATCTCCTCCAGGTTTTTGTTGGTCGCCGAGATCACACGGATGTCCACGGGACGCAGGTTGTTGGAGCCGACACGCTCTACCTGCTTGGATTGCAGGACATGCAGCAGCTTGACCTGCAGATGGAGGGGCAGGTCGCCAATCTCATCGAGGAAAATCGTACCGCCGTCAGCCAGCTCGAATTTGCCGGCTTTGCCCTCGCGCTTGGCCCCGGTGAAGGCTCCGGCATCGTAGCCGAACAGCTCACTTTCCAATAAGGCTTCCGGAATTGCACCGCAGTTCACGATGATGAATGGACCCGTGCGGCGCGAGCTGGAGGAGTGGATCGCAGCAGCCAGCATCCCTTTGCCAGTGCCACTTTCACCCGTGATTAAGATGTTGGAAGTACCCCTCGCTACCTGTTCGGCTTGCTTGATGACGAGTGAGAGAGCGCGGCTCTTACCTTGCATTTCCGAAAAATAGAGGTTTTTATGTTCATTGGTCAGTACGTAAGCCAGACGGCGCATGTCTACCATCCTGCGAAAAGAGGCGACGACGCCGGCGACACGGCTGTTGACCCGGATGGGGCGGGCGGTGACGATGAAATGCATGTCGTGATTTTCAAGTGAATAGATTTCTTCCTGCTCGATGTAGCCGATTCCGCTGGACAGAACCTGCAGCATAGGGGAATGCTGCCAAATGGCATGCAAGGGGGTGCCGATCAGCTCGTGTTTTTGCTTCTGGATGAGCTGTTCTGCTGTCATGTTGCAGGTTGTGATGATGCCGTTTTCGTCAATGGCCAGTATGCCTTCGGGGATGGATTCGATGAGCGTCTCCAGCTGAACAAACGTCTTTTTCCATTGATTCCACGCTTCTTGTTCGGCGATTTTGCTCGTCAAAAGCTCGGTCATGCGCTGGAGGAAAGTGAGGTAGGCCAATCGGTTGTGGATCAGTCGGTGTCGCTGGGATTCATTGAAGGCGATGAGTCCGATGACTCCAATCACCTGTCCCTTGTACTGGATCGGGGAGCACAGCTCAGCCAGCTCTTGGGTGATTCCTTGCAGCACGGAGGGATCATAGTGAGGATCGTTCCTGGCATCCTCGATAAAATAGGGCTGATTGGTCGTGATGACTCTGCCGTACAGGTACCCGGCTTCGATCTGCCCGTCTTCTTCTTTGCTGTTGATCCGTTTTTCGTAGTATCCTGTGCCTGCGATGATCGTCATCTGATCGTCTACGATCTCGGTCTCAATCTGCAAAGCGGCAGAAATCGCCTCTGCTACTTGTTGCGTGATTTCCTGAAAGTCGCGTAATAAACTCAAGGCTATACCCTCCTACAAATGGAAAAAGTGGCACAGGCATACTTGCAAGAAAAAGCAGGGAAGCAGCAGCTGACTTTTCAGTTGTGAGAATATTTAAAAAATAACACACTTGACAAGTGAATGGAAGTAGGGAAAGAGTTAGGAGAAAGATAGTGGGGATGCTCGATTAGCCTTTATACGTGAAAAGGAGAAAAAAATGAGAGAAGAGTTGATTGGTGGAGCCATTCTCGCAGGTGGGAAGAGCAGCCGAATGGGACGTCCCAAAGATTTGCTGCCTTGGAGGGGAGGCTCCATGATCTCCGAGCTTGCAAGAGAAGTGACAGCGTGTCAACTGTCTTGCCTCATCGTTTCCAATCATCCTGAACAGCTACCAGCAGATATCACGCATTATCGTGGTGTGACGATTGTTCCGGATGCAGTTCCTTCAGCTGGCCCCGTCAGCGGTCTGGTCACTGCTTTTCGAAGAACGACGGAAGAGGTGCTGCTCGTCCTCTCCTGCGATCTTCCCTTTATGGACCGAGAACAGATTCATAGACTGCTCGATTATGCGAAGGGTGTGCAGGATTGGGATGTCATTGCGGTGCAGGAGCAAGGAAGGCTTCATCCTCTTGTGGCCTTGTATCATCGCAGGACACAGCTGTTCTGGGAGGATGCCCTGCGGCAAAAGCAGCTGCGGCTGATGAGTACCTTGGCTGAGCTGCGTGTGCATGAAACGCCTGCTGGCCTGCTTGATCCATGGGCTGTCTTCAATGCCAACACGCCTGAGGAATACCAGATGGCCATCGAGGAAGAGAGGAAAAGAAAAGCGGGACCGCGATAAGCAGTCCCGTTTGCCCGTATGAGCTAGGCGTCCAGCAGGATGCGCTGGGCGTTCGTGTAGACATTCATCTTGTCATTGCGAATAAAGCCTACAGCCGTGATGTTCAACTCTTCTGCCAATTGCAGGGCGAGCTCAGTAGGGGCTGACTTCGAAAGGATGATGGAAGCGCCGATCTTGGCCGCTTTCAGCAATACCTCGGAGGAAATGCGCCCGCTGAAGACGAGAATTTTGTCCTCAGTCGAGATGCCTTTTCGCAGACATTCTCCATAAATTTTATCCAGCGCATTGTGGCGTCCGATGTCTGAATATTGCAGGACGACACCATCCGGTGTACAGAGTGCTGCGTTGTGTACGCCTCCTGTCTGGCGGTGAATCCCGGAGGAGGATTGCAAATCCTTCATCAGGCTCATGCATTGCACAGGTGTGACGGTGATGCCTTCCTCTACAGCCTTGGCTGTGCGGGCGTCGCTGAAAAAGTAGAAGGACTGTCTGCTCTTGCCGCAGCAGGAGGTGATGCGGCGTTTGGAATAAAAGCTTTGCGACAGGATGGTTTCCTGATGCAGGTCCACGTAGGCAAAGCCTTGCCCCTCGTCGATCGTGAGCTGCTTGATCTCAGCGTACTGCTTAATGGCACCCTCGGCAGCCAAAAAGCCGATGACCATTTCTTCCAAATCTGCCGGCGTGCAGACGATCGTGGCAAATTCCTCGTCGTTCAAAAAAATAGTGAGAGGGTACTCCGTAACAATTTCGTCCTCTTCCCAACCGTGCTGGTCAGTTGAAATTTTGAGGACAGGTCTGCGGATCGTTTTGGTCAGGTCTGACATGTTTACCTCCCTGAAGCTAGAGTGAAATGGAATGCAAGCGGTTTTGATTATATACCAACTTATTTTTTTCGAGAATATATTGTCGAGTGAACGCTTACATGGTAGTATACTATTTAAGGTTTGGGTTGTCACAATACTTTCATGATTATTACATGTATTGGACACAAATTGACGCGGGATAGCGACCCTGTCGCCGGTTCTTTTGTGCCAATCTGAAATGAATAGTAAACACTTGCTTGTTGATGCTGATGTAGCGTTCCTGCTGATGATTAACTGCTGTGTTTCATCCATTGGCTGTATCCATGTCTTTTGACATACAGCCAATGGATGAACCCGGCAGTTTTTCTTTTTTTCAAGAGATGCTCTAGGGCACTCTTAGAACTTATACCAAGGAGATGAATTTTATGGAGCAAAAGGTGAAAAACCGTTGGCTGATTGCGTTGGCCGCGGTCGGGATTCACATTTCCATCGGTTCGGTGTACGCCTGGAGCGTATTTACCAAACCAATCCAGCAGCAATTTGGCTGGGATTTGGCTGAAATTCAGCTGGCATTCAGTATCGCTATTCTCTTTCTAGGATTGTCAGCGGCGTTTCTAGGCCACTACGTAGAAAAACACGGTCCGCGCAAAGCGGGTATTCTGGCTTCGCTCTTTTTTGGAGCCGGGATCGTAGGTTCTGGCTTGGCCATCAACCTTGGAAGTCTGCCGCTTTTGTACGTTTTCTACGGTGTACTTGGCGGAATTGGTCTCGGGGTTGGCTACATCACTCCTGTATCTACACTGGTAAAATGGTTCCCTGACCGCCGCGGTTTGGCTACAGGTCTTGCAATCATGGGCTTTGGCTTTGCATCGATGGTAGCCAGCCCGATCATGAACTTCTTGATTAATAGCGTAGGTATTGCCAATACGTTCTTTATCCTGGGTATCATCTATTTTGTCGTCATGATTTCGTCTGCTCAATATCTGGCTCCGCCTCCAAAAGGCTGGGTACCAGCCGGCTTCTCTGCAGATGCAGCAGAAGGTAAAAAGCAGATCAAGAAGGACTTGTGCCAATTGACTGCCAATGAAGCGGTCAAAACACGCCGTTTTTACTTGCTGTGGCTGATGCTCTTTATCAACGTGACTTGTGGAATTGCGGTAATCTCTGTCGCGTCTCCGATGGCGCAAGAAATGGTTGGCATGTCTGTCGCAACAGCAGCGCTGATGGTTGGACTGAACGGACTTTTCAACGGTGGAGGACGCATTGGTTGGGCCTCTCTCTCCGATTACATTGGACGTCCGAATACGTATACGGCATTTTTCGTGATCCAGGCTGTTCTGTTCTTCCTGTTGCCAAATATGACGAACCCGATCCTGTTCATGGTGGCAATGTTCATCATCATGACCTGTTACGGTGGAGGCTTTGCTTCAATCCCGGCATACATTGGTGATTTGTTCGGTACCAAGCAGCTCGGAGCCATTCATGGATACATTCTGACTGCATGGGCTGCAGCTGGTCTTGCTGGTCCGATTTTTGCAGCGTGGGTTCGCAACACCACCCAGAGCTATACCGGAACGATGACAGTATTCGCAGCGATGTTCGTCGTTGCACTGGTAATCTCTCTGGTCATCCGAATTGACCTTAAAAAACTGCAAGAAGAAGCCAAACGGAAAGAAAACTCAGTTGAACTCGCAAGTTGATCAATGGTAAAGTCATAATAAGAATGAAGAAGTAAAGGTGACTTGCCACGATGAATAAATACGAAGCGGAATTTAGCAATCTGGTCAGAGCGTACCGAAAGCGTCATATGGGAAAGGGACCTAGCAAGATCAACACCACGTTTTGCAAGAACTGGGCGATTTGCGAAATGGAGGGCAATCTCTCTCCGGTGGAAAAGTTTATTGCTACCTGGGAAGACGGAAAGCAGACCTTGCGTGCGGCACGGACCGAGATGGTCAAGGAAATGTACCGCAACAACCAACCATTAGACATGGAGGAGTTCCTGGGGGCAAAATTCGTCGAATTATTCCTCGATATTGACATTGAACGTGATTTCGGGATGTCCATTTTCGTTTTTGATCGGGACATTGAAAAGAAGTTCAAGAACGAACCCTGAGTCTAGACGAAGCAGCGGCCCTGTTCACCGGTTAGATAACGGGCTTCGCAAAACACAGACACGACGTTGAGACTAGGTAGCGAACCTGCCGTAGACAACCACCGTGAACACGCTCTTATCCTGGGGGAGGGGGACGGTTTCATGGTGGTTTTTTCTAGTTCAGCGTGAAAGAAAAGGTGGAGTAGGCAAATCTAGCGCGAGGAGCGTATGAGCTATGGGAAAAACGAAACATGAGGGTCCGATCAAGCTGGATACTTCTTGGCAGCCGAGCCTGTGGGCGTCATTGATGCCGATGGGACTCGGCAAGATCAAACCCCATCACATTCGCGATACGATGAAGGTCGTGTACGAAAATCGAGATAATCTCGGCTACGCGTACCGGATTTTGACCCAAGGTGTTTGCGACGGATGCGCTCTCGGAGTATCCGGTCTATACGATCAGACTCTGACAGGCCCCCATTTGTGTACGACGCGGCTCAATGTGCTGCGCCTCAACACGATGCCGGCTATTGAGCCCAAGTGGTTTGAGGACGTCAGTGCCTTGCAAAAAATGTCCAGCGTTGAGCTGCGACAATTGGGCCGTATTCCGTATCCGATGTTGCGCAAACCGGGAGAAAACAAATTCAGTCGGATCAGCTGGAATGAGGCACTGGATCGGATCGCCAAAAAAATCAAGGGCATTAGCCCCAAACAGCTCGCATTCTTTCTGACATCGCGTGGAATCACGAACGAAGTGTATTACACCGCAGCCAAAATGGCTCGTTTTCTCGGCACCAACAACATCGATAACGCCTCTCGCATTTGCCACTCGCCGAGCAAGACTGCGCTGAAACGATCACTGGGCATAGGCGCCTCCAGCTGCAACTACCAGGACTGGATCGGCACGGATGTGCTCGTCTTCTGGGGCTCTGTGCCTGCCAACAATCAGCCGGTTTCCACCAAATACATGTACGCAGCCAAGAAAGCCGGAACCAAGATCATTTTGATCAACCCTTACAAAGAGCCTGCGATGGAAAAGTACTGGATTCCGTCTGTAGCGGACAGTGCGCTGTTTGGAACCAAAATCGTCGATGATTTTTATCAGGTGAACATCGGCGGGGATATCGCCTTTATGAACGGAGTCATGAAGCATTGGTTTGAAATGGAGGAAGCTCAGCCCGGATCTGCGATTGATCATGCATTTGTGAAGCAGCATGCCAATGGGATGGCGGAGTTGAAAAAGCATGCCATGATTCAGGAGTGGGAGAAGCTCGAAGCGTCATCAGGGCTCACGCGCGAACGGATGAAAGAATTTGCCGTGCTGCTGGCAAAGGCCAAATCGGGTGTGTTCGTCTGGAGCATGGGTTTGACCCAGCATCGATTTGGGACGGACAATATTTCGCAAGTGGCGAATCTGGCGGTCCTGCGCGGGTACCTGGGCAGAAAGAATTGCGGTGTGATGCCGATTCGCGGACACTCAGGCGTTCAGGGCTCTGGTGAAATGGGAGCTGACCCATTCAGCCTGCCAGGCGGTGATTTTGAAGAAAAAAGCTGGACGAGAATAGAAAAGCTGTGGGGCTTTCAGATCCCCAAATGGCAGGGAGATATCGTCGGGATTAGTATTGAAAACGCTCTCTTGCCTGAAGGACATGAACGCAAAACCAGGGTGTTTTATACCAGTGGCGGCAACTTTTTGGAGACGATGCCAAACCCGGATTTTATGAAGAAATGTCTGGAGAGTGTGGAGCTTCGGGTGCATCAGGATATTATTCTCAATACCTCCACGCTGGTTGATGCCAAGGAAGAGGTGATTATCCTGCCGGCGATGACTCGCTACGAGCAACCGGGAGGAGGAACCTCCACCAGTACAGAGCGAATGGTCTACTTCAGCGCAGAAATCGAAGGCCCACGCATTGAGGAGGCACGGGCGGAGTGGCAAATCTACGTAGATTTGGCTGCACGCGTCAATCCTGAGAAAAAGCATTTGATGCACTTTTCTTCGGCGCAAGAGATTCGTGATGAGATTGCGAAGGCAAATCCAAACTACGATGGAATACAGCATTTGAAGAACAGGGGAGACGTCTTCCAATGGGGCGGTGCCTGGCTGTGTGAAGACGGCGTGTGTCCTACAGCCGATGGGCGAGCCAATTTGCTTGCGATTGAGGTGCCTGATCTGACGAAGCCTGAAGGGCATTTCTATGTCACGACGCGTCGAGGCAAGCAGTTCAACTCGATGGTGTACAGCAGTACCGATCCGTTCAACAATGCAGATCGCTACGATGTTCTGATCCATCCGGACGATGCCAAGGAATTGCGGATTGCCGAGGGTGAAAATGTCGTCGTGTACAACAGGCATGGCACGTTCCAGGGGCGGGCCAAATACGAAGCAACCAAGCGTGGGAATATCCAGGTCTACTGGCCGGAGGGGAACGTATTGATCCCAAAGGGCGTATACGAGATGTACGCAGGTATTCCGGAGTACAACACGGCAGTCAAAGTCGAGAAGGCTGATTCGTTTAACGCGAACAAGGATCTTAATTATGTAGAAAAACGGATAGAAGATCTCGATGTGAGCGTGGGCTGATTACGGATGAATAGGCGACCTGGTGAGAAGACAGAAGGAGGAACAGAAATGCGTTTTTCGCGACAAATGAAGACGGTGGAGGAAGCGTTGCAAGCTTTATTGGAGAAGCTGACAACGCTGGATGAGGAGCAGGTACAGATCAAAGAGGCGTATGGAAGGATTTTGGCTCATGACATCGTTGCCACTTGCGATATGCCGCCCTTTGACCGCTCGCCACTGGACGGATTTGCCGTGAGAGCCGCGGACACTGTTCATGCTACAGTAGAACAACCGGTTCGTCTGCGAGTCGTGGAGACAGTCGCTGCGGGAAAGGTACCGATAATCCCTCTAGAAGCGGGATGTGCCACACGAATTATGACAGGAGCGATGATGCCTGCTGGCGCTGACGCGGTCATTATGTTTGAGCAAACCGAAAATCCGGGTGAGATCTCGGAGGTCGTAGGCGTCAAACGTGGAATGCGAGTCGGTGAAAATATTTCCCGGCGCGGAGAAGAAATCGCGATGGGATCGGTGGTGGCCAAAGCAGGGGAGCGGATCAATGCGGGAACATTGGCGATTTTGGCGACGTTTGGCTATACGCAGGTCAGTGTCATCCGCAAGCCTCGTGTGGGACTACTTTCTACAGGAATCGAGCTGGTCGGAATCGAGGAACCACTCACACCGGGTAAAATCCGCAACAGCAATACGACCATGCTGTCTGCGCTGATCGCGGAGGCGGGGGGAATCCCCGTACAATATCCGGTACTGCCGGACGATTTGGCAGGGGCAAAAGAAAAGCTGACAGCTTATATCCAAGAGGTCGATATGCTGGTGAGCAGCGGCGGTGTATCGGTAGGCGATTATGACGTTATCGCTTCCCTGGTCGATGACCCTGACGTAGAGCTTTTGTTCAACCGAATCGCCATGCGCCCGGGAAGCCCGACGACGAGCCTCTTGTTATCAGGCAAACCCGTACTTGCCTTATCGGGAAATCCGGGAGCTTGCTTCGTCGGCTTTGAGCTGTTTGCCCGTCCTGCTTTGCAGCGTCAAGGTGGCCAACCGATTGTATCACATCGCTCGATCAAGGCTAAGCTGGGGATTTCCTATGAAAAACCTTGTCCTTATCCGCGTTACCTGAGAGGCAGATTAGCCACAAAAGACGGACTTTTACTGGCTCAGCCTGATTTCAATGACAAGGCAGGGAATTTGGGGACGCTCAAAAACAGCGAGTGTCTGATCGTCATACCCGCTGGCGGCAAAGGCAAGCAGGCCGGAGAGCTGGTGGAAGTGATCGTCCACGCTGCACCGAGCTGGCGAGAAGAGGTGTAGGCGGTGTCAAATTACAACCAACCTATAGTCATGCAGCTGGTAGGGTACTCCAACAGCGGAAAGACGACCCTTTTAACCAAGCTCATTCCGCTGTTGGAACAAAAGGGATTGCGTGTTGGGGTCATCAAGCATGACGGAGGACACGATTTTGAGATCGACCAGCCTGGCAAGGATACCTGGCGCTATCGGGAGGCAGGTGCATCCCTGGTCGCGATCACCTCGCAGACCAAGACAGCCATGATCGAGCAACGTCCTCTTCCGCTGGCTGTTTTGATCGAACGGATGGGGCAGGCGGGAGCCGATTTGGTTCTGGTGGAAGGCTTCAAGCAAGAAGCATATCCCAAGCTGGTTCTTATACGGAAGAACGAGGATCAAGAGCTTGTGAGAAGGCTAACCCATGTGGAGGGAATTGTCTGTTGGCAGGATGGGCGGTACGGGGATTTCCCGCATTATTCGATCGATGATGCAAGCGAGATTGCGAGCTTTCTATTTAATAAAAGAAACAAGTAACGAAAAAGCAGTTCCGACTAGGGAGATATTCCTTATCGAACTGTTTTTTTGTTTGCAGGAAGCTTGCAAGCAGCAGATTAACCTTTGAAAATAATCGGTTAACTTTCGGTAGTTTCGGATATTCCTTCGATTCCTTATACTCATTCAGATAGTGACTTTTTAGGGTGAGGATGTGGAAGAATTGAAACAGTTCGAAACTGGAGCCCCATGCCCCTGCCTTTTCAACCAAATGCCGTCTATTCTTTTAAGCTCGAGAATGGGGCGATTGCAGGAGAAGTTTCATGCTATCACGTACAATCCAGACCTAGACAAGATCGTTGCTGTTGGAGAAAAAGGCTGGCGTGCGTACGGCAGTAATCCAGAAGATATGTCTGGCGTTAGCTGGTATTTGGATCAGAGTGTTCGTTACATGGGTATTACCTATGGGAAGAATTCCTTCATCACAGTAGGGGAAAGGGGTGCCCTGTACACTTCTCCAGACGGCTGTAGTGAACGGTGCTGCTGCGACGAGCGGCACAGCCCGAGAAGTACAGCTGAACGTAGGGGCGAATTCGATCCCGGTCATCGTCACAGCGCAAGACGGTACGACCAAAACGTATACCATTACGATTACGTGAGGTAACCGCACAGGATGGGACGGTACAAACCTATACGATTAAAGTCCAAGGATTGCTGGAGCAAACAGCTGTCTTTGAAATCGAACGTGGCCGTACCATCGACAAGCTGGATCAAAAGCAACTTGACCAGTTTTTGGCCCTGGTCCAAAACATGCAGCAAAAGCTGGGGGATTCTGCAGAACTGATCCAGCTTCAAAAACGAATTGTATTCACCATTACGGAAAAATCAAATATGCCCTTTTCTTTTGAAAGTGCAAGTTTCCACCGTATGCTCTTGTGCTTTACACAAGGTCGTTTGTTATAATGAAGAAACTTCGGTACTGGTAAAGGAGCTGCTGCATGCTATTTACTTTATTTGCCTGGATTGGTGCCATTGTTGCAGTCCTTTTTCTTGGACTGATCGGATTTTTGCTATATGGCTACTGGTTTCACATGTCGCAATTGCCTAAAGCGACTTTCCGAGAGCTGGATCACAAGCCTAGACCGTCTGAATGGCGAGAGGATGAAGTGACATTTACCTGGATCGGCCATTCGACGATTCTTCTTCATCTGTATGGTGTGAAAATCATAACGGATCCCGTATTGAGTGAGGGATTGGGAGTACGCGTACCGGGCCTTGGACGCATTGGGCCAAAAAGGTTTACACCTCCTGCATTAACGCGTGAGGAGATAGGCAACATTGACCTGATCTTGCTTTCGCATGCACATATGGACCACATCGATTTGCCGACTCTGAGGCAGCTGGCTGATCCGAAGACGTATGTCATTACAGCGAAGAACACCAGCAGGCTGATCAAACGAATGAAATTTGGCAATATAGAGGAAATGGAGCCTGGTCACCGCGTACAAACCTCACAAGGTCTAACGATTACGGCGATTCCGGTCCGACATTGGGGCAATCGCTACCCTTGGAATACAAATTACGGCTATCAAGGCTATTTGATTGAAAAGAACGGGGTAAGCATTCTATACCCAGGAGATACAGCCTATCTCTCCATGAGAGATCTCCCTCAAAAGCATGGCAGTATTGATCTCGTCTTTATGCCGATCGGCGCTTACAAGCCTGATTCCTATCAGCAGGCACATTGTACACCGGAGCAGGCATGGCAGATGTTTTTGGAGAGTGGCGGACGGTGGATGGTGCCGATTCACTGGGATACGTTTGTGTTGTCCAGAGAACCGGTGGAAGAGCCGATTCAACGGCTGCTGGCTGCTGCAGATACACAACAAGGCAGAATTCTGACGAAAGAAATAGGGGACACTGTGATCCTGCCCTTAGTTGAATAGGCGAATGAAAGGACTCCTGAATGCCATGCATCGGGGGTCATTTTTTCAGTACCCAAAAAAACCACCATTAACAACGCTTCTCGATGCAGGTTCATCTGCACAAACATTTCGCATACTAGACAGGCAGGATTACGTAGATTTGTAAAGAAATTATTTTATCGTGTAGGAAAGTTTAAAGGAAAGAATGTGGATCTGAGGTGAAGGAAATGGAAAATCAATTGCCGCAACGATGGGATTTGGATGTGATCTTTCCAGGAGGAAGTGAATCAGAGGAGTTTGCCTCCTTTCTTCGTTTGCTGGAAACAGATATCGCTGCTCTACAGGCACAGGTAGCACAAGCAGATCTCCATTTGGAGAACAAAGAGACATTCCTGCATGTCGTTTCGCTGGTGCAGAGTTTGGCTGTTCGGATTAAGCAGGCTGGTGCATTCATCTCTTGCCTGACCGCGCAAAATGTGAAAGACGAATCAGCCAAACAATTGAATGGTCGAGTGAAAACCATTTCGGCCTCGTATTCTGCAGCTCTTAGCAGTTGGGAGCTGCATTTGCTTGCCATAGACGAAGAGAACTGGAGTGCATTGCTGACTGAAGAAGAACTCCAGCCAATCGCTTTTTCTCTCCAGGAACGGCGCCGCAGAGCAAAGGAAAAACTGCCCGCAGAGCAGGAGGTACTCGCCAGTGACCTAGCTGTTGACGGCTATCACGCTTGGGGAGATCTGTACAACACGATCGTTGGACGTATCAGCATCGAAGTAGAGCTGGATGGCGAGACGAAGCACTTGTCAGTCGGCCAAGCGGCCAATCTGATGTCGCATCCGGATCGCAAAGTACGCGAGCATGTATTTGCCAAATGGCAGGAAGCCTGGGGCAAGGAAACAGAGCTGTGTGCAATGGCGCTCAACCACCTCGGCGGTTTTCGTCTGGCGCTCTATCGCCATCGTGGCTGGGATTCCATCCTGCGCGAGCCGCTGGAGATTGGCCGCATGCAGGAGAAGACCTTGGATGCGATGTGGCAGGCGATCAACAATCGCAAAGATAAGCTAGTCGCTTATCTGAATCGTAAAGCAAAGCTGCTTGGAGTAGAAAAGCTGGGCTGGGCGGATGTAGGCGCTCCGGTAGGTTCTCAAACCAAAAAGGTTTCGTATGACGAAGCGGCAGCCATGATCGTGGAGCACTTCGGGCGCTTTAATCCGAATATGGCCCAATTCGCCCAAAGAGCTTTTGATGAGGCGTGGATTGAGGCAGAGGATCGCCCTGGGAAAAGACCGGGCGGATTTTGCACCAGTTTTCCGGTCAGCCAGCAATCCCGCATTTTCATGACGTATGCAGGGAATGCCAGCAATGTATCGACGCTTGCTCATGAGCTGGGACATGCTTACCACCAGCAGGTAATGTGGCATCTGCCAGCGCTCACGCAAAACTACGCAATGAATGTGGCTGAGACGGCATCGACGTTTGCTGAGATGATTCTGGCCGATGCAGCGGTAAAAAATGCAGCCAGTGACGAAGAAAGACTGGTGCTTTTGGAAGATAAGCTGCAATCCGTGATCGCCTTCTTCATGAACATTCAAGCGCGTTTCCTGTTCGAGAAAAACTTCTATGAGAAGCGAAAACAGGGCCTGGTGCGTGCAGCCGAACTGGATCAGCTGATGCTGGATGCGCAAAAGGAAGCATACGACGATGCACTGGCTGATTACGAGCCGCATTTCTGGGCTTCCAAGCTGCATTTCTACATTACCGGGTATCCGTTCTACAACTTCCCGTACACGTTTGGCTATCTGTTCAGCATGAGTGTCTATGCGCGTGCATTGCAGGAAGGTGAGAGCTTCGCGGCCAAGTACGACGCTCTGCTGCAGGATACAGGACGGATGCGGGTTGAGGACTTGGCACAGAAGCATATGGGCGAAGACATGACGACTGTGGAATTCTGGCAGTCAGCGGTGGACCTGGCGGTAGCCGATATCGATGAATTCTTGAGCCTGACTGAAGAAAAATAACGAATGAGGATAGATTTTCTGGAGCCTGCGGCATGTGCTGTCAGGCTCTTTTTCTTTTTTTCTATACAGAATGAGATGAGATGTGATAAACTGGAAAAAAATAAGTGTTCGATGGTGATCGAATGAATAAAATGTATTCTATAAAAATCGAATGGTCTGCCGCGTATGAATGTGTGATCAGTCTGTATGCTTTCATTTATGAAAAGGAGCGTAAGAATCTGCCGATGGGGCTGGGCTGGAAGGAAGAAACTGCACGAATGCTGCCCCCGGATTTTGCCCAAGAACTGGCGGACGAACGCTGGGAGGTGCTCCATCGGATCGTTCTGTTAGTCGCTCAGTCGCCAGCCAAAGCGGGAGTAGAGGATTTCCTCGATTGGCTGGAACGCATTCCGCCAGGAGAGATTTACGAGCGCTTGGCACCTTGGGTCGAGACGATTCCCTTGAATCTCGGGGAGATTCGCGACCGCAGTTTGTCTTTGCTTCGGCGCTGGAATGAACATTACTTCTCCAAGCTGGAGCCTCGTATTTTGGGCAATCTGGAGAGGAGTGCCAGAGAGCTGGCGCATTTGGCCAATAAGATGGAGCCGATAGCGTTGATCGATCATGCGACGAAGGGAATCTGGATTGAACCGACAGAGGAATTGCAGCATGTCGTATTGGTTCCGCAATATCACTCTGCCCAATCCTCCGTCCTCGACTTCTACCGCGGTTTGGCTACCTGTCTGTATCCGGTAGCAGACGCAGCGCGGGAGCATGCAGATCCCCTCATGGAGCTGCTGCCGATAACCCAATGTCTTGCGGATGAAAAACGACTGCACATTTTACGGTGTCTGGCAGAACGGCCCTGCACATTGGGGGATTTGCAAAAGCAGGTTTCGCTTGCAAAAAGCACGGTGCATCATCATGTATCGGCATTGCGACGTTCAGGTCTTATTCGTGCGCATTATACAGGCAATATGAATGCTTCGTATTACAGCCTGCGAGAATCATTCGTGGAACAGTTGCCGCAACTTCTGCGCACCTTCCTCGCAATAGGAGGAAACACCAGATGAACAAAATAAAAGAAGCATGGCAGGCTTATCATCCCGTTGTCCATCTATTGATGGGGGGAACCGTTTTTGTCATGCTAACTCAAATGATGACCCTGCCCTTCCTGGCTATTTATTTGAGTGAAACGACAAATCTTGGTCCCGCTGCGATTGGCATCATCGCCGGTTCTGGGCCGCTGGCAGGGACATTTGGCGGCTTCCTGGGAGGGGTTCTATCCGATCTGTTCGGCAGACGGAAGCTGATGATTCTGTCGATGCTGGCTATGGCTGTTTCGTTCATTGCCTTTGTACTGGTCTCGCACCCAATAGCCTTGCTGCTGATCAGTCTGCTGAAAGGCTTGGCAGGCTCCTTCTTCAGTACAGTTTCCAAGGCAATGATGGGGGATTTGACACCGGAGGATAAGCGATTTCGCGTTTTTTCCAATCGGTATATGGCGATCAATCTGGGGGTAACCATCGGACCGATAGTGGGAGCTTTTCTGGGGATTGCAGGAAGTGGAATTACCTTTTGGTTGACAGGATTCTCTTATGTTGTCTTTGCCATCGCATTGAGCGTGGCTTGTCGCAGGTACGGGGTGGGTGACGAAGAATCAGCCCAGACCTCGGTCGAGGCGGAGGAGAAGCCAGGGCTCAAACAGATGTGGCAGGTTCTCAGTCGAGATACTGCGCTGCTCGCTTTCGTCATCGGCGGTATTTTGCTGGTGACCGTACACGGGCAGATGTCGGTTACCTTGTCCCAGTATTTGCGCAGCGATATCGCAGAGGGTGTGGCCTTGTTTGGGGTGATGATGAGCGTCAACGGGCTGACAGTCTTGCTGCTGCAGATTCCGATGACGCGTTTTGTGGAGCGCTATACGCTTTTCTCACGCATCGTAGTGGGGGCAGTGCTGATGGCAGCAGGCGAGGTGGGCTTTGCTTTTTCATCAGGATGGAGTGGATTCGTGACCGCGATGGTCGTGTTTACGCTGGGTGAGATCCTGATTCTTCCTGCCGAGTATGCCCAGATTGACCAGATCACTCCTCCGAGGATGCGCGGTACGTATTATGGAGCGCAGAGCATCAGTGAATTAGGCAGCTTTCTCGGACCGTGGGTAGGCGGGATGATCCTGTTTGCGTACGGAGGGCCGACCATGTTTTTGTTCATGGCTTTTCTGGCCGTGTTCAGTCTGATCTTTTACTGGATTGGTAAAAATGTGCATCTCAAACGGCAAAAGCTGCAAAGCCAACAGATGGATCGTGCGGGATAGTCCAGCCCTATAGAAAGAGGGGAGTACAGCGTGAGTTTTCGCTGTTGCTCCCCTTTTTGAATAATTGATTAGTGATTCCAAACGTAGCTGTCAGGAGATATGTCCAGAAGAAACGGGCTGATCTCCCCGATGTAGAACAGATGCAACTCGTGCATGGCCCGCGTGCAGGCTGTGTAAAACAGCTTTCGCTCCCGCTCATGCTGGTATTGTGCGCGAGACGCATCATAGATGACGACGGCGTCAAATTCTACTCCTTTGGCCAGGTAGGAGGGGATGATCAGAACGCCTGTATCAAACGAAATCGTATGACTGCTGATCAAGCGGAGCGTAATGAGCTCGTGCAGTTGCTGATAGGCTTTTTCAGCTTCAGCCGCTGTCTTGGTAATAATGGCGATGGTCTGATGACCGTTCTTTTGCATTTCCAGGATGCGTGAGTGAATCATGTCTATTCGCGCTGCTTCATGGGCAGCCGAGGTAATACTTGGCACAAGGCCGTCTCGATGGAAGGGCTCAATCTGTTCTCCACCAGCGATCAGCTGTCTGGTAAACAAGACGATTGGCCGCGTAGATCGATAGCTTTTGGTCAGCAAAAACATCTCGGTCTGTTCAGGCTCGTAGAGGGAGGATACGCCCTCAAAGCTGCTGCTGTCGTAGGCATGCGCGTAAATAGCCTGATTCCAGTCTCCCAGTACGGTCATCTTGGCCCGCGGGAAGAGGCGCTGAATCAGAGCAAATTGGAACGGTGAGTAATCCTGAGCTTCATCGATAAAGACATGGCGAACGAGGGTGTTTGTTTGGAAGCCTTCCAGCCGCTCCTTTAAGTAAAGAAACGCTGGAATATCCTCGTAAGCTAACTGTTTTTGGTCGAGCCGCTCTAAAGTATGAGCGCAGATGGTAGTCCAGTCTTCAGGGCAATCCGCAGCGGGCAAAAAGGACGAGAGGAGCTCAGGCTGGCTGAACAGCTGACGATAGACAGCCTGTGAGTCGATAAAACCGAGCTCTTGGATCTCGGCGCGAAGTGGTTTAAACAGGCGAGTCACGATTCGTGCTGCCAGCAGATCACGTTCACGGTCGAAATCGTCGAAGGAGTCGTCGCGATATTGATTTTTTCGGCGCAAGGACTGGTAGGCTTTGACGAAATCCTCTTTGTCCAAAAGCTCCAGTTCATCATCCACCCAAGGCTTGTTACGTTCTGTGCGTTCGAGCCTTTTCAATTCCGCAAGCAGCCATCTGGCGACTAGGCTCATCCGATTAGGGATCGGAAGTGATGGATCCAGCGAGTAGAAATAGTCGTGGATTTGGTCCGACGGGATCAGCGTACGGTCGAGAAAAGTAAGGTCGTGAAAGTGCAGCCCGGATCGCTTGAGGCTTTCGACATAATGATCGATGACCTGCATGAATAGCGCTGAAGACTTGAAGCGGATGCCTTCCAGCCTCGCGTTGTACTCAGGCTCCTGCATGGCACACAGGACGTATTCCATCTGCTCCAGCGGATGCTCCAAATCAAAATAAGCGCCCAGCCGATGCTCGGTATATTCCTGAAAGGTGGTTTGCTGCATGTTTTCCTCGCCTAACTCCGGGAGCACGGTAGAGACATAGCTGTTAAAAAGAGAGTTGGGCGAAAACAGGACAACCTGCTCCGCCTGAAGGGTTTTGCGATAGCGGTACAGCAGGTAAGCGATGCGCTGCATGGCTGCGGAGGTTTTGCCGCTGCCAGCTGCACCGGAGACGATGACTAGCTTGCTTTTTTCATTGCGGATGATCTGGTTCTGGTCTTTCTGGATCGTGGCGACGATACTTTTCATCTGGGTGTCAGCTTGTTTGCCCAGGACCTCCTGCAGCAGCTCATCCCCAATCGTCACACTTGTATCAAAGAGGTGGAGTAATTGGCCATCGCGGATCATGTATTGGCGTTTGCACGTGATTTCCCCCGCAATGGAGCCGCTTGGTGTCTCGTACTGGGCGGGTCCTGGCGGATAATCGTAGTACAGACAGGAGATCGGCGCACGCCAGTCGTAAATGAGAAAGTGCTCATCCTTTTCATCCAATAAGGAGGCAATTCCCAAATAGATGGATTCAGCCGAGTCTTCGCCTGCCTCTACGAAATCGATTCGCCCAAAGTAAGGGGTTTGCACGAGGCGTTTCATCGTCTTCAACTGCTTCAGGGCATGTCGGTGGGAGCGCTCCCGCTCGGAAAGAACCTCTGCTTGCTGTTTGATGCTGGCATAGGTTTCCGCTGCTTCTGTCACGTCTTCGAAGTTGACTGTCACATCATCCCAGAAGTGTTTGCGGATGCCGACAATGTCCGTGCTCACCTCGCTCACTTGCTGGGCCAGTGCGTCTATTCGATTGTTGATCACTGCTATGACCTGTGAAACGCGCTCCACTTCTTCGCGCTTGTCTTGGTCAGTCACGCTCATTGTACCGCTCCTTTTTTGTATCCAGATTTGTTTTTGCAAGGTCGTTGACAACCGAATGTGAATGTGATATGATAAAATAGTAAAGTGAGATAATTAAATACTCGTTTTTAATCACAAACACCAATTACCATCTTAGCATAGGATAATTGGCTTTTCAACGTGGTTGCATAATTTTGATAAAAAACATGATGGAGTGCTAGATGCACTCCTTTTTTATTTGGGAACCGATGATCAAGGTCAACCGAATACAGGCTGCTCCCACCAACCGATCGCGAACACCATTTCAGCAGATTCTCGTTCAGTCTGAGCGGGAACATGCACCATCATCGCAGTGCCGGGTGATAGAATCCAATGCCCGTTTTTCTCGGCACCAATCGTCGTCATCGGAGGGAGAATTCGCGTAGAAGCTATCGAACCGTTGGAGGGCCGGGCGGAATCAGCGGAAGAGAAGAGGAGTTGTCCGTGTGGAGCAGGGCAAGGAGAAAGCTGCACAAAACCCGGAGTAATCTGGTTAGAGGCTTTTGCACCGACTACGGAACGAGCAGGGCCGAACCAGATATTCATTTCCACCGCTTGGGTAGAAAAGTTGCTGACGTACCAGTCATTCACGTAGAGCTGCACGCCGGAGCGAAGCGGATTGACCAAAGCTCCAAAGCCCTGGGCGCCTTCGCTGATATCGATTTTTTCTGTCTGGCCCAAAAAATATCTGCAATGTGAAGACATGGACATGGCATAGGGAATCATCACTTGATTCGGCGTCTGTTCAGGAGCGGATGGTGTAGGAAAGGGGTAATACCCCATCTGCATGTACATATCTGGCATTCCGAAATAATAGGAGGGTTGCGAGTAGGAGGACTTTGCCATATGTTTCTCTCCTTCAGTGGGGTAATAACTCTACAGCATATGGCAAATGTCCTGTCGTTGTGAATGAGGAAGAGGTATTCTTAAGGTTCTGGGGCAAACACGTCTACTCCAAATTGCAGCAATATGCCGACCGCTTCCCGGACGGGCATGCGAGGTAGTTCGAATTCCTCAGAAACAACTGCCTCCAATTCATCCATGCTGCGCAAGAGCGTTTTTTGTTCGTCGCCTTCTTCGTTCATGATATACAGAGAGTTATTCAACAAGGAGATGCCGCGTTTGCGCTCCAATTGGAAGAGCTGGATGCGCAGACAGCCCTTGAATGTGGCCGTTGGCTGGTATGTACGTTCAATCGATTCGGATAAATCGTGCAATTCTCTCGCTTCACTGGGGTCAAAATTCCACTTTTCGCTCACCAGTTCTCCGCGCCTCATGCGCTTGAAGCGGAAGCGGTTTGGCTGCACGGCATCCGGAACGATCCGCACAGAGTCGATCCCAAAGCGGGATGCTTTCTGTTCAGAATCAGTGAGGAATCTGACCGGTTCAAAGATTGGAGCGGCGGCGCCCATATCGACGTAGACAGGCTCATCATGGTCCAGCAGCCCTCTCACGAGAATAGCCGTATGCGTGTCGGACAAAGGAACGAGATGTCCCTGATAGCCCAAGGCATGCAGCAGGGCCAAGAGAGATCCGTTGTTGGCGAAGCATGTGCCGCCGTAGTCATAGCGAATGGCATTGGCTATGTATTCTTCGGGCGAGGGGACGAGCTTTCGGTTCGTTCCTTGCGAGAAGTGCAGCTTGCTCACATTTTCGTAGGGGAAAATTTGCATGTGTGCGCGGGAAAGCTCACTGAGAAACGAAAGATCGGGTGATTTTTGCTCCAGTCGCAAGCGCTGCAGGTAGGATAGCGCCCAATCAGGCAAACGGTGCATAAGAATCCTCCTCAAAAATAAAAACGCCCGTATGCAGAAGTTGTTATCTGAGATGGGCGTTTATCCGTGTGTATCTAAATTTTTTAAGAAACTGCCCTCCAGGCATGAATAGCCAGCAGTGCCCAGCCGATGAGGAACAGGACGCCTCCGATTGGGGTAATTGCACCCAATACTTTGATTCCTGTCATCGCCAACGTGTAAAGACTGCCCGAAAAAATCAAGGTTCCGACGAAAAAGCTCCAGCCTGCCCAGGTGAGACCCGTAGAATCAGGGTACCATTTGATCAGAAGGGCAACGAGGATCAGGGCCAATGCGTGAGTTGTCTGGTAGGTAACACCCGTATGAAAAATCCCCAGTGAATATTCGTCCAATTTTTCTTTTAACGCGTGAGCACCGAATGCCCCCAGCGCCACCGATAAAAATCCGCTGATACTGCCAAGCATCAGAAACAGCTTCATGAAGTGGTCCACTCCTTTTTGGGTAAAGCAGATGGTCGCATCCGCTAGTAAATCTATCGTCGATCCTCTTTCATTGTACCCCATGTGGACGGTTCATGCCCAATTGCAAATTCATGAACTGTGTAAGCGGACAATCGTACAAACCTCTCTCATCGCCAGGCATATAATGAAGCAATACAGTGGGTTACCAAGCCTCCACTGTACCAGGAGGTGAACTGGATATGAGTAAATGGCTTTCTCTGGCAGGCGGTCTGCTTGGCGGATATGGCTTGCTGAAAACGCCGTTGGAAGGTTCTTTCCTTTCCGGACTGGATCCAGTGGCAGATGGCATCGGAATCATCGCCATGCTTGTCTTTTCTGGCGCTTTGATTTATTCGGGTGTTCGCGACTGGTTTCAAAGGTAAGTGATGGAGTGTCATGCATGTGACGACTAGAGGTGTCTCCAGAATGGGGGGCGCCTTTTTTTGTACTATCGGAAAGTTTAAGTGCACTAAAGCGCTAAAAAGATTAGCGGAAGATAGGATAAGTGCAACTAAGGCTCCGCCAAAAGCTTGGCGTAGCCAAGTTTTCTAATAGGACAGCAAGCAAGCTTAGAGGCAGCCAAAGAGCGTAAAAAACCTGCAACTAATAGGGCCGCCATAATAGGCCCTGTTTTCATTTCCTTGCTCACTTGTTCGAACTCCTTTAGTAAAAATAGTGGACTATTATTTACCGAATTTTCAGAATAAATATGGGATTAAATGAGAAATTCATCAACCGTCAACGTACACTCATATGTCTGTATACCTCCTGTCTGTTTGTTACTATAGCAAAAAAAATTCTTGTGATGTAAGTGTTTTTATCGCTCTCTCACATACGAATTCACAAGTTGGACAAAATTTTAGGGGAAATGCCCAGTGCATCCATGCGTTGGGCAATCCTTCAATACATATCACATATTCCGCAAACATGGCTTCTTTTGCCCCAATTCCCCATATACATATAGCAGGTGTGGCAAAGAGGAGGGGAATGTATGACAAACGAAGAACGCAAGGAGCTGGAGCGATCCATCGATGAAATAACGGAAATCGCCAAGGGGTTTGGCCTTGATTTCTTTCCGATGCGCTATGAGATTTGTCCGGCTGATATCATTTATACATTCGGTGCGTACGGCATGCCGACGCGATTCTCGCACTGGAGCTTCGGAAAATCCTTTCATCGGATGAAGCTGCAATACGATCTGAACCTGAGTAAAATTTACGAGCTGGTGATCAACTCCAATCCGTGTTACGCCTTTCTCTTGGATGGAAATACGCTCATCCAGAACAAGCTGATCGTGGCACACGTTTTGGCTCACTGCGACTTTTTCAAGAACAACATGCGCTTCTCCAACACCAATCGCGACATGGTCGAGAGCATGGCCGCAAGCTCGGAGCGCATTCGCCAGTACGAAATTCAGTACGGAAAAGAAGCAGTAGAAAATCTGCTGGATGCGGCACTCGCCATCCAGGAGCATATCGATCCCAGCCTCATGCGTCCCAAGCTTCGCTGGAAGCGGGAGCCGGAGGAGCCTGTGAACAAGGGAAGAGAGCGCACCAGCCCTTACGACGATCTGTGGGGACTGGATCAGAAGGAGAAGAAGGACCAAGAAGCCGCAGCGAAGCCTGCTGTGCGCAAATTCCCGCCTTCACCGGAGAAAGACCTGCTGCTGTTCATCATGGAGTACAGCACGGTGCTGGATGACTGGCAGCGCGACGTCCTGACGATCATCCGAGATGAAATGCTGTATTTCTGGCCGCAGCTGGAGACGAAGATCATGAACGAAGGCTGGGCGACCTACTGGCATATGCGCATCCTGCGGGAGATGGAGCTCACCGAGGCGGAGACAATTGATTTTGCCAAGCTGCACTCCTCCGTGATCCAGCCGTCCACGACGAGCATCAATCCGTACCATCTCGGCTTGAAAATCTTTGAGGATATCGAGGAACGCTGGAACAATCCGACGAAGGAAGAACAGGAGCGATTTGGACGCAAGCCTGGAGAGGGGCGCGCGAAGCTGTTTGAGGTGCGGGAGCTGGAGTCCGATATCAGCTTTATCCGCAATTTCCTCACAGAAGATCTCGTCAGCAAGCTGGATCTATATATGTTTGGCAAGCAAGGAAACGAGTGGGTCGTAACCGACAAACAGTGGGAGCAGGTGCGGGATGCCCTGGCGGAGACGCGCGTGAACGGAGGCTTCCCTTACGTCATGGTTCACGATGGCGACCATTTGCGTACAGGCGAGCTGTATCTCAAGCATCATTTCGAGGGGCTGGAGCTGGATGTCAAATATGTGGAGAAGACGTTGCCATACGTGTACCATCTCTGGGGCAAAAATGTCCATCTGGAATCCGTGATCGAGGATCGCCAGGTACTGTTCACCTATGAAGGGAAGAAAGTGAATCGCCGGTTTTTGTAGCCAAAGAATAGGCTGAAAGAAAAGTGGGAAAACCGTAGACTCGGTCCGACATCCGGATCGGGGCTACGGTGATAAAGAATGCTGTCAGTAAAGCTACTACTGTAAGCAAAAGCGGAACGCCGAAGGATTCGATAGAAAACGGGATACCCTCGAATTTCAAGTAGTCAGCGCGATACTCCAGACGTTTTGCTCCGTAAATAGCTGTCTGAATATCTTCCTGCCGCGACAAATCTTCAAGCGGCGCATCGAACATAAATCTGTCTGCTGAATCGCTGTGCAAGAATTCTGGCTCCAAGGCACTTCCTTTTTCGTACCACTCTTTTACAATCTTATCTGCCAAGGTTTTTGCATCGCTTACCGGAACGATCACACGATCCAGCTCCGGACCATTCTCTATTTGATATTTTGCAATAAGGTTAAGTTTATATTTTGTCACGATCGGCTGTTTCGAATTTGAAAGGGAAATTACCTTAGTCGTTCCGGAAGCGGCATACGTATCATAAATCGTTGACAGCTCCCCTTCATCCATCCCGTCATACAGCAGCACGCCTGTCTGTTTCTGGTTCCATTGGAATGCTTGATTGAACAAATAAACAGATTCGCTCAGATCAATATAATAAGGATCAACCTTTGGATTTTTGACAAAATGGTAAGAAGGATAATTCATTTCGTTAGCTATTTTTTCAGCCATGGATTCGCCCAATTGTTGTGAGATCACATAGAGGGTTGCATCGATACCGGATGTGAGACCAGGCGAAGAAACCATATTCTCGCTACCAACAACAAACCGCTGGTCCCTTATCCAGTTCGTTTCAGGAAATGCCTTTTTTGTCTGGTCAAAGAATTGCCAATGTATGGTGGATGATTTCCCTTGCAGCAATCCCGTATCTGCAGACATATGTTATTGAACAAGGCACGAAGGTTTTAGGTTTTGTATCAATGGTTGACAATTACCTAGCAGCATTGTTCATTGATGTGACTCAACACAATAAAGGGTATGGAAAACAACTGCTAGAGTTTGTAAAGAGGCAGAATGAAGCGATACAACTAAAAGTTTATCAGAGAAATACGAACGCAATTGATTTTTACCTTAGAATGTTCGCTGTAAAGGTAGGGATTGATAATGTTCACCCTTACGGATTTTCAGGATGCAATAGAACACCAAATCCTTCACAATCGAAATAAAAGCATCTTTTATGAGCTGGAAAATGGAAATCTGATATGTAATCCTTCTAGGAAAACCACTGACCTATTAATACATCAAACAGCAGACATATCCCAGTTTATCCAATCTATAAAAAAAGACGGAAAGTATGAGCAACAGCTGAGATATATTGCGGATAAATCCATAAAATTATTTATGGAAGTGATTCTCTTAAGTAATCAAAAAAATCTTCTATGAACTGACCGCATCTCGTTTATTTGAATGGGAGTGTGGTCGGTTCATTAGATCTTTTATTGCTTGTAAGGGTTGCATCTGAAGAAAACTAGCCGTATGATAACACCAAGCCAATCATCATAAAGGAGTGAACCAGCATGGCAAAAAGCAGCGCACGCAAGCAACGCGAGAAGTGGGCGCGCGAAGGCAAACGCAATCCGGAGCTGAACAGAAGCATTTTTGCATTTGCGGATATGAAACAGCGCGTGACGAAGACAAAGACTGAAAAACTGCATCAGAACAAGCACAAAAGGTCGTTATCCTACCACAGAGATGATGACCTTTTCTATTTGTTCCGAAGCGCCTCCTAGCATTCACCCTATACAGGAAAATAATTGAAATCATACTGCGTGTAGCGAATGATAAGTCTATGATAAAGGTAACTATTTACGTTGTTATGGGGGAGCAATCATGACAGAATTTCTACTTAGTGTCCTGCAGCTGATCATCGTCGATCTGGTGTTGAGTGGCGACAATGCCGTCGTGATCGCACTGGCTTGCCGCAATTTGAATCCTCAGCTGCAGAAAAAGGCCATTTTTTGGGGAACATTTGGGGCTGTTGGAATGCGGGTCGTCCTGACTTTTATAGCGATCTGGCTCTTGAAAATTCCGCTTGTTCAGGTAGTGGGCGGTCTGCTGCTTCTGGTGATCGCGATCGAGCTGTTGAAGGGCGAAGAGGAAGACAGTGAAGTCGAGAGCAGCTCATCGATGATGGGAGCACTGAAAACGATTATTTTTGCGGATATGATTATGAGCTTGGATAATGTCATTGCCGTTGCTGGTGCAGCAAAAGGCAGCATGCTCCTGGTCGTGATCGGGCTTGCCATCAGTATTCCGATGATTATCTGGGGAAGCCGCTTGCTGATGAAGCTGATGAAACGCTTTCCCGTCATCGTGTTGCTTGGAGCAGGGATGCTGGGTTTTACAGCGGGTCAAATGATTATGGGGGACAAGCTGGTCGGGCTGTACGTAGAGAAGTATGTGCCGCTTTCGCCGACTATCCTGCCCGTTGCCTTGACACTTGTGGTCATTGCTTTGGGATCTTATATGAAGCGTCACGGCTCGAAGCCTGATTCGAATCCTACCACCAATAAAAATGCGGAGAATGTATAGCCTATGGAGTATCGGGATTGGCAAATCCTTCACATGCTGTATCAGGAACAAAATATTACGAAGACAGCTCATGCGTTGTATATCTCTCAGCCAGCTCTCACCAAACGCCTGCGTCAGATTGAAAAAGAGTTCGACGTCCAGATCGTGCAACGGGGCCCAAGAGGTGTTCAATTTACACCAGAGGGGGAGTATTTGGCCAGATGTGCGGATGAAATGCTGCTTCGCCTGCGCAAAATCAAGGAACATGTCGCCAACATGAAAGAAACCGTAACGGGTACGCTACGTCTTGGTGTCTCCAACTACTTTGCCAGGTACCAGCTTCCGCGCCTGTTGAAGCTTTTTTCACAGGAGTATCCTGGTGTGGAGTTAAAAGTGCTAACAGGCTTTAGCAAAGAGGTTTACAAGTCCGTGTACAACCAGGATGTGCATGTCGGCTTCGTACGCGGGGACTACAAATGGGCAGATCGAAAGCTGCTGCTGTTCGAGGAGAGCATCTGCGTGGTCTCTAAAGATGCAGTCGAACTGCAGGAGCTCCCCAATCTGCCGCGGATCGATTACGAGACCGATCCGCTATTTCTGGCGTTGTTGGAAAATCGGTGGACGGGTCACTATGCACAGCCTCCCATGGTCGGGATGGAGGTCGACAAGGCGGATACGTGTACCGAAATGGTGGCAAACGGCTTGGGCTATGCGATTCTGCCGCGCTTTGTGCTGAAAGGAAAGGAGCATCTCTTTACCCAAGCGCTGACCGACGAACACGGGAAGACGATTGAACAGTCCGCTGCCTTGGTTGCTCGGTGCTTTGGTCACCACGGTGATCAGCATTTTTCTTGGCGTAAAAAACTTGTGGATTCCCCGATCCTTTCGAAATATCGGATTGGTCGTGATCGGCATATCGCTTGGCTTGCACATGACGACTGAAATCTGGCAGGCTATGACAGGTCATCTCGGTTTGATGCTGATTACGACGTGTATGACTGTGTTGATTGGCTTGGGAAATGCCTGGCTGCTCCATAAGGTAGGAAAGGTCGATGGCATCACGGCTGTATTCAGCAACATTCCCGGTGGCTTGTCGGAGATGGTAGCAGTCGGGCAGTCGGTGGGAGGAAATCAACAGATCATTACCATTTTTCACTCGATCCGCGCTGTCGCCGTGGTGCTATGTGTGCCGTTCATCGTGACCTGGCTGTCCCATGCTTCTGAGACCGCTACACTGACTCCCGGCATGGGGCAGGGTGATTGGGGCACAGATTTTGATCGGAATTAGCGTTGGCTTGGGCTTCCGCAGAGAGGATATCAGAAATCATCGCAGATATTTCCTGCTTGGCCTGATGCAAGCAATGCTTCTGATCCTATTGGTAATCCTGCTGGCCTTCACCATGAGCTATCTGACTGAGACCAGCATGGCGACCAACCTGTTGGCTGTCGCTCCTGAAGGAATCGCGGAGATGAGCCTTACTGCGATGACGATAGGAGCAGATCCGTTATTGGTGTCCGCTTTTCAATTGTTCCGTGTGCTGTTCGTTCTTACTCTGTTTTCGTTGGGAGTACGCACGTGGTTGAAGCGCCATCCGGAAGTGATGGAAGCAGCCAATTCGTTAAACAGCGTAGCCCAAATCAAAACCTGCGTTTTCCATTCGTGGACGACGCAGGTTTTTTTTAAACCTTCACGTTTTTGACACAGAGGAAAAGAATAACAATCGCCTAGCCAATAGGTTTACGGAAAAACTTTTGACAAATTTCTAATAAAAAATTGAACAAAGCATGAACAAAAAGTGAATTTTATGTTACAATCAAAGCAACAAATAAGGAAGCGCTATCTTACTACGGATGATAAGGGGTTATGCAACATGAATAATCAAGATCATAAAGCTGCGAATACATTAAAATGGATGGCTTGGACTGCAACAATCGTCGGTATGCTTTTGCTGGTGTTCAATGTAAGCGATCTCAGATCGGAAAATTTCCCGCTGATGGTTTCGATCGGATGCCTGATTGCTGGTATGAACATTTTCCTGTTGAGCGCTGTGTTCCGCCTCATGACCCTGAAGGCACAGTAAATGAACAGTATAGAAGGGATCTCTCGCCACCTTTAGAAGGGGCGATTTTCTTTTTTCGTCAAGTATTCCAATCCCGAGCTCGTCAGCTTGATCCCTGTCCTCCCCCGCGAAGTGAGAATGAAGCCACGCGCTTCCAAAGCTTTCAACCTCGTGCGCAGCTGTTGTTCGGACAGATCCTTTTTCCACGCTTGCGTTTTTTCTGCGATTTTTTTTCTCCCTATCGATTCACCCAGTTGGTTGTTCGTAAAAATCGTTTCCAGGATAAAAAGAAATTCCTCTGTATCGCTCGGCAGCTCCTCCAATGTCTCACGGCTGAGAGCGTTGGCAGCAGTGGGCTGAAAAAAGCTTTCGCTGGGTAGATCATCCAACGTGATGCTCGACTCGTCGCACACCGCCAGCATGTAATCGATGATATTTTTCAGCTCTCGCACGTTGCCATTCCATTGATATCGAATCAGATGCTCCATCACTTCAGGCATGATCTGCATGTGGCTTCTCCCGCTTTGGCGAAGAAACACCTTTACCAGATGCGGAATATCCGCTTTGCGATTGCGCAGCTCAGGCAGATGGATAAACAAGATTTTGAGGCGATGGTAGAGGTCGGCACGATAGGTGCCTTGTTCAATCATGTGCAGCAGATTTTTATTGGTGGCCGCGATAATGCGCACATCGATGGGGATGATTTTGTTGCCGCCGATGCGCATGATCTCCTTTTCTTGCAGGACGCGCAATAGCCGGGCTTGAAGCTTCAAGCTGATATCTCC
The DNA here is from genome assembly GCF_029870785.1 of Brevibacillus sp. AY1. Classification (NCBI taxonomy): domain Bacteria; kingdom Bacillati; phylum Bacillota; class Bacilli; order Caryophanales; family Paenibacillaceae; genus Brevibacillus; species Brevibacillus sp. AY1. Next base: position 36,175 of record NZ_JAFLPN010000022.1, on the reverse strand, counting down.
GATTTCATCCAGGAATAGCGTACCTCCGTTTGCCTGCTCGAACAGTCCGACCTTTCCTCCTTTTTTTGCCCCTGTAAATGCTCCTTCTTCATAGCCGAACAATTCGCTTTCAACGAGATCATCCGGCAGTGCGCTAAAGTTTACTGCCAAAAAAGGGCCGTCCTGACGCAGGGATTCATTGTGAATGGCGCTCGCAAACAGCTCTTTTCCGGTACCGCTCTCTCCCTCAATCAGCACAGTCAAATTGGTCTTGGCGATCTTGGCAGCAATCTGCTTGCATTTTTGAATGCTGGAGCTGACTCCCTGTATATCCTGAAAGGTGTATTTAGCAATGTAGCCTTTTTTTACAAGCTCCCGACGAATTGTTTTTTCAACTTCAATGGTTTCGTGAGCATTTTTGAAGGTGGCCACGATGGCCCCTTCTGTTTCCAGGTAAAATCGGTGAACGATGACATCGGTTTGAAAGATGGAGAACCAGCCCCACTCCTCCCGTGAATCATCGAGAATGAACCCGATCAACTCCGGATTGCGGAAAATGTCCTGCAGATTTCGTCCGATGGCTTTAGTCGAATGCATCCCCAGCATATGGGCTAAATTTTCATTGAAAACAGTGATGACGCCTTTGTTGTTCACCGCCAATATCCCGTCGTTTACGCCGTCCAGCACCTGCTTGAGGTGCTTGTTGAGCCTGTCGGATTCCTTGGTGGTCTTGGATAGCTTCTGGCTGAGGTCGATGATTTTGCGTATGTATTTCTCGGAGACAATGTCCCCCTTTTTTTCCATGAGATGGAGATGCTGCAAGATCGTCATGAGCGTCGTAATATCGATCAGCCTGGGGCCGATATTGACCACCTCCTGGATGAATGGGGGAACCAGATTGATTTCACCGGGAGTAATGGCAATCTTCACCTCGGCGTAGTTTTTCTTGCCGGGATAGAAAGGGTGGTAGCGAATGTGGTTAATCCCCATCTGGAGCAGAGTTTCAATCGATTCATAGACCGTTTCCGGAGCGTCATTTACATATAGTGCATCGGTATTCTCGGGGAGAAAGAGAAGCTTGTCGATATGCTCAAAATTCACCGTTCGCTTGGCGACGACCACTTTGCAGCCGCTACCGATATAGGGGGCGGTTTCTTCTTCGATGATGGAAGTAGAGAGAATGATGAGCTGATTGGAAAAAACGTGCGGAATTCCTTCTTCGATCGAAAAATGATGAATGCGGACAAAATCGCCAATGACTTCCTGCAGCTGGTTGACCAATGTTTTTCTTGTTTCCGTCGTTCCTGTTAATAAAATCAGCTCTTTTGTGTACAAGAGCGCATCTCCTTTGCGGAACAGAATGGGTTTTAAATGGTTGTTAATGGGTGTTTATAAATCGATTTTTTCAACCATTATAGTCGAGAAAAATCAAATATGTCCAGAAAAGAGTGAAAATTATAAATAAACAGGCGGGTTGGGGGCGTTTTGAATATTGGCACAGTCCTTGCTAAAAAGGTCGATGACAGCCATTCATTTTTAGGAGGGGGAAATTTCATGAAAAAAAGCAGACATCTACGTATCGGCTTAAGCTGTGTTCTGGCAGCAGGATTATTGGCGGCGTGCTCTCAAACGGCTGAAAAACCACAGGAGCAGCCCGCAGGCAATACTGCTGCACCACAACAGAGCAGCCCGGCACCGGCGACTACACAGACAGAGAAAAAAGAAGAGCCCAAGGTCGTCACACTTGCGATGGAGGCCGAGCCGATCTCGATGGACCCGCAGAATGTCACCGATGGCAACTCCATTTCTGTCCAGAGCACGATGTTTGAAGGACTGATGACCTTCAACGACAAAATGGAGCCGATTCCTCAATTGGCGACTGAGTACGCCTTCAACGAGGATGCGACAGAAATCACCTTTACCTTGCGCGAGGGCGTCACCTTCCACGATGGTTCTCCGTTCAACGCGGAAGTCGTGAAAGCCAACCTCGACTTTGTTCTGGATGAAAAGAACGGCATGGCACGCAGAAACTTCTTCTCGTTTATCAAGGAAGTGGTAGTCAAAGACCCGACACATGTGACCATCGTGGCGACTTCGCCGAATTCCACCATGCTCTCCTATCTGGCACACCCTGCCTCTTCGATGAAGTCGATGGAGGCAATAAAAAAGAAACAGGCTGACGCCAGCTTCAATCTGGACCGCAATCCGGTGGGAACAGGCCCGTACCAGTTCGGCGAGTGGAAAGACAACCAGCATGTGAAGCTCGTTCCTTATGAGAACTATTGGAACAAAGATGCCAAAGCAAAGGTGGAAGCCATTGTCTATAAGCCTGTGACCGAAGCGAGTACGCGGATCAACATGCTGAAGGCAGGCGAAACCGACATTATCTCCAAGCTGCCGACTCTGAATGCCAAGGAAATTGCATCGGACAGCAATTATAACGTATTTACGGCTCCATCCCTGAACGTGTACTACGTCGGGATCAACATGAAAGACAAGAAGTACGCGGATAAGCGTGTCAGACAAGCCATGAACCATGCGATCAACAAGGATGATCTGATTGCAGGGGTACTTGACGGCTACGGTCAAGTGGCGGACTCTCCAATCGCCCCGAATACGTATGGCTACGCGCAGCAAAAGGTGTATGAATACAATCCTGATCAGGCGAAAAAGCTGCTTGCTGAAGCAGGAGTGAAAGACGGATTCGAAGCGACGCTGTGGACGCGCAATTCCAGTGAGTTTATCGCCATTGCCGAAAATGTGGCGATGCAGCTCGACAAAGTAGGAATCAAAGCGAAGGTACAGGCTTTCGAGAGCGGTACACTGTTTGACATGCTGGACAACAACAAGGGTACGGATCTGTGGATCGGTCGTTGGTCGCCTGGTACGGGGGAAGTGGATTACGGCATTCGCCCCAACTTCCATACGAAAAGCTTCGGCCCGGCCAACAACAACTCAGGCTTTTACAGCAATCCGCAGGTAGACCAGCTTCTGGATGAAGCGATCACGATCGCCAATAAAGACGAAGCGATGAAGAAATACGCAGAAGTGCAAAGGATCATCGTGGAGGATGCGCCTTGGGTGTTCCTGCATGTGCCGGACAATGTCGTAGCGAAGGCAAGCAGCGTCACGAGTGTCACAGTCCTGCCTAGCGATACAGTCGTCGTAGACAACGTAGAAAAGAAATAGAGCAAAACGTGCTGTGGACGCAGTCCTCAATGAAAGTTGGGGACTGCATGCTCCACGCTTCCATGAAGAGGTGAGCATCATGTTTTCCTTTATCGTAAGACGAACAGTCGGAATAGTGCCGATGCTGGTGATGGTCTCGATCCTATCGTTTCTGTTTGTTCATCTGACCCCCGGCGATCCGATCCGAATTCTTTATGGCAATGAAATCGATGCGTCAACCTATGAAATGCTCAAGGAAAAAGAGGGATTCAACGATCCGCTCTATGAACAGTATGTACGCTACGTCAGCAACATCGTGCTGGATGGTGATTTCGGCACCTCCTACCGGACGAAAGCGAATGTTTCCGATGAGATTTTGCGCCGCTTCAATTACACGCTGATCCTGACGTTCGCCAGCATGCTGTGGGCGGTTGTCATCGGGCTATTCGTCGGAATTATTTCGGCAGTCAAAAGAAACTCCTGGCTGGATCGACTCGGGATGGTTTCCGCCATCACCGCGCTGTCCATTCCAGAATTCTGGTTTGGCCTCATGCTCATGCAGATTTTTGCGGTGCAGCTGGGATGGTTTCCCACGAGCGGGAGCGGAAGCATCGGTCATCTGATCCTGCCCTCACTCACGCTTGGACTCGGCGTTGCCGCAATTATTGCCCGGTTTACGAGATCGAGTATTTTGGAAGTGCTGCGTGAAGATTATGTCCGGACCGCACGTGCAAAGGGACAAAAGGAGTGGACCATCGTATTGACGCATGTTCTGCGAAGCGCATTGATTCCGGTGGTGACCATGACAGGCTTGCAATTTGGCTTTTTGCTTGGCGGAGCAGTCGTAGTGGAACAGGTTTTTGCGTGGCCTGGCCTGGGTTCCTATCTGATCGACTCCATTTTGACGCGCGATTATCCTGTCATCCAGGCGCTGATTTTGCTCTTCTCAGTTCAGTTCCTGGTGGTCAACCTGATTGTGGATATTAGCTACGGTTTGTTAAATCCTCAAATACGTTACGAATAGCAAGGAGAGTCCTTATGCAGACCAATGAACGCAAACCGCCATCTCCTTTTCGAACGTTTCTCGGCAAGTTTCGCAAGCAACGAGTCGCTTTGATCTCTCTTGGTGCCGTTATGGCCATCATTGTCGTCGGCCTGTTGGCTCCTTGGCTGGCACCTTTTGACCCGCACCGTCCTGTCACGGATCAATATCAGGCAAAGGGAATCGAAGTCAATCAAATCACCAGTGTGAGTGTGCCGCTTGTGCTGTGGATGAGTGATGGCAGCAAAAAGACGGGGGAAGATGTAACCAATCTCACCTTGCAAAGCGAAAATCGTCAAATTGCGGCTGCACGAAAAACGGGAGATGGAGTGTTAGTCAATGCCAGTGGAGATGGCTCCACATCGATCCTGATCGCAACTGGCGAGTTAGCCTCGCGTTTCAAAGTGGTCGTGTCCAGTCAGGATGACGGACAGGTATATGTGTCACGGTTGTTCGCCAAAACCCCGCAGTATTCCCTGAAGTTGGGGGAGAGCGCCCAAGTGGAGGTTGCCGCGGTTTTGACGAATGGCAATGAAGTGACAGGACTTGCGGACATCCTGGCATTTACGGAGAAAAACAAGGCTGTCGAAGTATCCAAACCGGTTGCGAACGATGGCTTTTCCAATAGCAGCTCTTCGACGCAGGGAGGGGCTGGGCAGATGAGCGGGCTGGTATTCCAGTCCTCCGATTCCAGCGTTGTGGAAGTGACCCCGGAGGGAATGATCGAGGCAGTCGGGGAGGGGATCGGGACGGTCAGGATGTCCGTGGACGGCGTTTCTACCGTAATTCCGATTGCGGTGAATCAACCACTCGCCGCTCCGATACCTGTCAGCGTGGAGCCGGATGAGCTGCAAATCGAGCTGATCAATGCTTACAAGCACCAGCCTCCATCCAGCTTGCACTGGTTTGGTACCGATCATCAGAATCGCGATATTCTTTCGCGTGTTCTCCTGGGTACGCGAGAGACGATGCTGATCGGCTTTGTTTCGGTAGCGATTGGTGCCGTGATCGGTACAATATTGGGACTGGTCGCCGGCTATTACGGCAGATGGATAGACGGCTGGATCACCCGGTTCACTGACGTCCTGCTGGCTTTCCCGGGGATCTTGCTGGCGATCGCTGTCATTGCTTTGCTCGGACCGGGTGTGACCAACATTATTTTTGCGGTAGCGGTCTTTACGGTCCCGATCTTTATCCGCATCGTTCGGGGAAGCGCGATGGCATTAAAGGAAATGACCTATGTCGAGGCGGCAAAATCGATCGGTGTGCGCGACTCCGTCATCATCATGCGCCATATCTTCCCGGGCACGATGTCAGTCGTCATGGTGTATCTGACCATGCGCATCGGTACGGCCATCTTGATCGGAGCCTCACTGAGCTTCCTCGGTTTGGGCGGCGACATCACGGCTCCCGAATGGGGGGCGATGCTGAGTGCGGCGAAGGACAACAGTCGAAACCTGTTTCACCCCACCTTTTTTCCGGGACTTGCGATCGTCATCACGGTGCTTAGCTTCAACCTGCTGGGCGACGGTCTGAGGGACGCGCTAGATCCGAAAATGAAGGAGTGAGCGAGCGTGCAGGAAATGATGCTGGAAGTAAAAGGGCTAACCGTTCAATTTCGCAATGAGGATAAAGAATATAGCGTCGTGAAAGGCATTTCCTTTCATGTGAAAAAAGGGGAGACGCTAGGGCTGGTCGGGGAATCAGGCTGCGGCAAAAGCGTGACCTCGCTGTCGATCATGAGACTCATCCCGACTCCTCCCGGAAAAATCGTATCGGGTGAAATTCGCTACAAAGGCGTGGATTTGCTCTCTCTCAAGGAAAAGGAAATGAACAAGATTCGCGGCAATGAAATCTCTATGATTTTTCAGGAACCGATGACGTCGCTCACACCAGTCTTTACGATTGGCCGCCAACTGGATGAAGTGATTCTGCTTCATACGGACTTGACCAAGAAACAAGCCAAGGAGCGCTCTATCGAAATGCTCAAGCTGGTGGGGATCTCGCGTGCCGAGCAGATTTATGCCAGTTATCCACACGAACTCTCGGGTGGTATGCGTCAGCGGGTGATGATCGCCATCGGCCTTGCGTGTCATCCGCAGATGCTCATCGCGGATGAACCGACGACAGCGCTGGATGTGACGATCCAGGCGCAGATCCTGGACCTCATGCGGGAGCTGAAAGAAAAAACGCAGACCGCGATCTTGCTGGTCACCCATGATCTGGGAGTCGTAGCGGAGATGTGCGACAGAGTCATCGTCATGTATGCGGGGGAGATTGTCGAGGAAGCAGATGTGGATACGCTTTTTCACAATCCCAAGCATCCGTATACGCGCGGTCTGCTCGAATCCATCCCCAATCTGGAGGAGAAAAAAAGACGCCTCTTTTCCATTGCAGGACAGGTCCCTACACCGGATACCGTCATCCCGGGCTGCCGATTCCGCGACAGATGTCCGGACGCCATCGCACGCTGCGAGCAAGAACATCCCGAGCTGCTAGAGCTGGAGCAAAGCCATACATGCCGCTGCTGGCTGTATGCCGAGTAATGGAGGACGAACATGACGGAATCGCTATTGGAAGTACATAACCTCAAGGTGCACTTCCCCGTGAAAAAGGGAATTTTTCAACGGACCCAGGGCTTTGTCAGAGCCGTAGATGACGTTTCCTTTGAGATCACCAGAGGAGAAACGTTTGGGCTTGTAGGCGAGTCCGGCTGCGGAAAATCGACGACCGGCAGGGCTGTGCTGAATCTGATCAAGCCTACTTCCGGACAGGTGTGGTTTGGTCGCGAGGATTTGGCAACCATCTCTCCGCCGCAGATGAGGGAGAAGCGCAAGGATATGCAGATGGTCTTTCAGGACCCGTATGCTTCCTTGAATCCTCGTTTCACGATCGAGCAAATCTTGGAAGAGCCATTGAAAGCCCATCAGATTGGAGATTCTGGACAAAGGCAGCGAATGATTGCGGACATGATGGACGTGTGCGGGTTGAACCGTTCCTATTTGAAAAGGTATGCGCATGAATTTTCCGGTGGCCAGAGGCAGCGCATTTGCATTGCCCGAGCATTGATCCTCAAGCCGCAGCTCATCGTTGCTGACGAACCCGTTTCAGCGCTGGATGTGTCGATCCAGTCCCAAATTTTGAATTTGCTGCAAGATATTCAGGAAGAGTTCGGGCTTACCTATTTGTTTATTTCTCACGACCTGGCTGTAGTGAAGCATTTGTGCAATCGCTTGGGAGTCATGTATCTGGGTCGCATGGCAGAGCTGGGAACAGCGGAAAAAATTTACGCCAAGCCTTTGCATCCGTATACACAGTCGCTTTTGTCTGCTATCCCTGCTGCCGATCCTCGCAGAAAAAAGGAGCGGATTCTGTTGCGCGGTGAAGTGCCTTCGCCGTCCAATCCACCTGCGGGCTGCGCGTTTGTGACCAGGTGTCCCAAAGCAGAAGCGATCTGCAAAGAAGTGAGGCCGACCATGATTCAGCTTGAAGAGGATCACGGGGTAGCGTGTCATCTCTACACCTAAGGAGAGGAACTCAATATGGAAGAAACATTGGTCGTCATAAAACGCGGAAATCATATCGAAAGTGAACATACAGGCAGCATCGCAGTTGTCGATTGGCAGGGAAATCTTCTGTACCGTGTCGGAGACGTCTCACGAATGACGTATACCCGCTCTGCGCTAAAACCGATTCAGACGATTCCGCTCGTTCAATCGGGGGCGGCGGACCGCTTTCTCATGAATGACAAGGAGATTGCCATCTGCTGTGGCTCGCACAACGGTGAAGAACAGCACACGCAGGTCGTAAACTCTATGCTGTTTCGCATCGGGCTGCAGGAGGAGCATCTCCAGTGCGGCGCTCATCCGCCGTACAGTCAGGAGCGTTATCTGGAACTCGTACAAAAACAGATCAAGCCGAGCCCGATTCACAACAATTGCTCAGGCAAGCATACCGGGATGCTGGCGCTCGCGATGCATTTGGAGAGCGATATCGACAGCTATCATCGCATGGAGCATCCTGTACAGCAAAAGGTGCTGGAGAGCTTGCTGGAGCTGGCAGAGCTGCCAGAGGAGCAGGTGATCACGGGAATCGATGGATGTGGCGTACCGAACTTCGGCATTCCTTTATCCAAGCTGGCGTATGTGTTTGCGAGGCTGGCCCACCCTGAGGAGATCCAGCCGCCTTCGTTGAAACAGGCTATCAAGCGTATCACCCAGGCTATGGTGCAATATCCGGAAATGGTCAGTGGAGCCAACGAGTTCTGCACAGAAGCGATGCAGATCACGAAGGGGCGAGTACTGGCAAAAGGCGGTGCAGAGGGGGTCTATTGCCTGGGACTCATGGAGAAGGGAATCGGTATTGCCATTAAAGTAACAGACGGAAATTGGCGATCTGCCTACCCCGCAGCTGTCGAAGTGCTCAAACAGATGGGTGAGCTTGCACCCCATGAAGAAGTGGCGCTGCAAGCCTTTCATACACCTGTGATTCAAAACAGGAAGGGGGAGCATGTAGGGAAAGTAGAGCCTGTGTTTCAATTAAAAACTGAAGGAAACAGGGGGAATTGATGATGGGTATGGTTTCAAACAAAGGGTTCAAATGGCTGACTGTCATGCTGGCTGCACTGCTGCTTTTTGCTTTCACTGTGCCGGGAGCTTTTGCAGAGGAGGGGGCAGCAACGGCTAAAGGAAGCTTGGTCATCATCGGGGGTGCGAATGAATCGGACAATGCCGAGTTGTACAACCGAATGATCGAATTGGCAGGCGGCAAGGACGATGCGGTTATAGGGATTTTCCCGACGGCGAGCGGTTCGATGAGCTCATCCCATGAAATGAAAAAGGACTTTGAAGATTACGGCGTTCCAGCCGATCAAGTACGCATCATCGAAATTACGGAAAAGAATTACGCAGACAAAGTAAACAATGATGAGGTTGTCGCCCAGATATCCGAATGCACAGCGTTCTTTTTCGTTGGCGGTGATCAGGCGCGCATCACCAAAGCGTTTTACAATCCAGATGGATCAAATACCAAGGCACTGGATGCCGTGTGGGAGATATACAAGGATGGTGGTCTGGTAGCAGGTACTTCAGCTGGGGCGGCCATCATGTCCAATACGATGATCCAAAATGCGACTTCTCTGGAAGCCCTACAGCTGGGCGTCACCTATGACGAATCCAAACCGGGCTTGTGGGTCACAAAAGGTCTCGGATTCTTCGATGGGGGTATTGTCGATCAGCATTTCAGCAAGCGTGGACGCATCGGTCGTCTGGTCGTGGCTCTTGTCCATGAGAAAATCGATTACGGCTTTGGAATCGACGAAAACTCTGCCATGGTCGTCACAGGAAATGATATTCAGGTAATTGGTGAAAGCGGCATGATTCTGGTCGACGCCTCCAAGGCAAAGCTGGACAAGAAGGGTGTCTATACAGGTCTGGTGGTCTCCTACATTGAAAAAGGAGACAAGTACAACTATGTCACGAAGGAGTTTGCACTCGACGAATCCAAAACCTTGATCCCAAAAGGGAAAGAATATTATGAAGGAAACGAACTGAACACGAATATCTTTGGACTGGACGCTGCAAAGAATGCGTTGCTGGATGACCTGGCAGACAATACAGCTGACAAGGCGCAAGGAATGGCCTTTGTCCTCGGCGACAAGAAGGATAAGGGAACGGGCGTAAGCGTGGTGTTCGCCAAAAACAAGGATACAAAAGGGTATTACGATGCTACGGAGTACGCTTCCTCGATCCTGAATGTGAGTATGGAAATCATTCCGATTGAAGTACAGATCAAAGAGAAAAAATAAGTGCACGAATGCAAGCCCCAACTAGCTGGGAATGCGGAACTCATTATCCGCTTCCTGGCTTTTTTGCTGTTTGTTTCCTTTAAGTGAACGGGAATCTGCAGGCAACGCTGGAACCATTTATCAAACGCAGGATAATCGTAACAATATTATGATCAACTCGTGAATTCGAAGTGAACACTTTGTAACAGAAAAACTACGAAATATTGAACGTCGTGAAAAAGCAGTACCAAAACAAGTTTGATTTGATAACATGAGAGTGCGCAAACGAGATGTGTTCACATTGATTAAAAAAGACTTCCAATTAAGTTATGGCTGTTTTTGTCAACGAGGAGGGATTGGGAGAATGAGTGGAGGAAAATGGCTGAGACGACTTCAGTTCGGAGTCTTGGCAACGCTGGCGAGTGTCCTGCTGGCCGGTTGCGGTAGTGATTATGTAGTACTGAACCCCAAAGGTCCAGTAGCGGGGACACAATATGATCTCATCATGATCTCTATTATATTGTGTGCGGTCATTGTCGTACCGGTCATCGCGCTTACTGCTTTTATCGTTTATCGATACCGAGATACGCCTGATAACAAGGCAACCTACAAGCCAAACTGGGATCACAGCACGACACTGGAGATCATCTGGTGGGGGATTCCAATCGTGATTATCGCCATTTTGGGTTACTTTACTGTGCGCGATACTTATGCGTTAAAAGAGTCACCGAATAAAGAAGTGAAGCCCATTACGGTTCAAGTTACTTCATTAGACTGGAAATGGATGTTCACTTATCCTGAACAAAACATCGCGACAGTCAACTACTTGCAGATTCCTGCGGGCGTACCTGTACAGTTCCATCTGTCAGCTGAAGCCCCTATGAACTCCTTCTGGGTGCCTGAGCTTGGCGGTCAGATTTATGCCATGTCCGGGATGACGACAGAGCTGTATCTGCAAGCGGACGAACCGGGTGAATTCCAGGGTCGTGGAGCGAACTTCACCGGTGAAGGCTTTGCTCACATGAATTTCAATGTAAAAGCAACCACGCAAGAAGAATTTGACCAATGGGTAAAAGAGGTTAAGGGTACCACGCCGGCCATGACCAAGGAAGATTATGAACAGTTGAAAAAGCCTGGTTTGACGGAAGTTGCGACCTACTCATCCTTCCCAGAAGGTTTGTTTGAAGAAATCGTTGCGAAATACGGTCACGGACATCCGGTGGATGCGAGTGAGATCAGAACGTATGGCGATAAAAAGGATGAAACATCGGCTCCTCAGATGCCAAATATGAATATGACACCTGGGATGAATCACTAGGAGAAAGGGAGGAGGAATACCTGATGTGGGAGAGCTTTTTGGAGTTTTGTTCCTGGTTCTTTGTTACGGGCGATCCGCTGATCTACGGTGCGATGGTCTCCATTGCCCTGACCATGGTCGCAATCGTCTTCGTCTTAACCAAATATAAAAAATGGGGCTGGCTGTGGCGCGAATGGCTGACTACAGTCGACCACAAAAAGATCGGGATTATGTACCTGATCGCATCCCTCCTGATGTTGTTCCGCGGTGGGGTGGACGCGATCTTGATGCGTGTCCAGCTGGCGTTCCCGAATCTGGAGTTCTTGCACTCCGATCACTATAACGCGATCTTTACGACACACGGTACGATCATGATCTTGTTCATGGCGATGCCGATGATGTTCGGTTTGTTCAATATGGTCGTTCCCCTTCAGCTCGGGGCGCGAGATGTCGCTTTCCCTTTCCTGAACGCCGTCAGCTTCTGGCTGTTCATGTTTGGTGCGATGCTGTTCAACCTTTCATTCGTCATCGGGGGTTCCCCGGACGCAGGTTGGCTGTCGTATCCACCGCTTTCACAAAATGAATTCAGCCCTGGTCCAGGTCAGAACTTCTGGATTTGGGGGATACAGATCTCCGGTATCGGTAGCTTGGCTACGGGGATCAACTTTATCGTCACCATTTTGAAAATGCGTGCACCTGGCATGAAATTGATGAAAATGCCAATGTTCAGCTGGTCCGTATTTTCCAGCTGTATCATGATCATTCTCGCTTTCCCAATCTTGACTGTTACGATCGCATTGCTTTATCTTGACCGTTTTGCCGGCGCTCACTTCTTCACGATGGATGGCGGCGGTAACCCGATGATGTACCTCAACCTGATCTGGATGTGGGGTCACCCTGAGGTTTACATCGTAGTTGTACCAGCGTTTGGTATCTTCTCCGAGGTTGTAGCGACCTTTGCGAAGAAAAAGCTGTTTGGCTACAAGTCCATGGTCGCAGCCGTTATGGGGATCGCTATCTTGTCCTTCTTTACCTGGGCTCACCACTTCTTCACAATGGGTACGAGTGCGAGCGTCATTGCGTTCTTTGCAATCACGACGATGCTTATCGCGATACCGACCGGTGTAAAGGTCTTCAACTGGCTGTTTACGATGTATCGAGGCAAGATTTCCTTCAAGCAGCCGATGATGTGGACGATTGCCTTTATCCCGTGCTTCGTCGTAGGGGGGGCTACAGGTGTTATGTTGTCAGTAGCACCTGCTGACTACCAGTACCATAACAGTTACTTCCTGATTGCCCACTTCCACCAAGTTTTGATCGGTGGGGTCGTGTTTGGTTACCTTGCAGGGATATACTATTGGTGGCCAAAACTGTTCGGCTTCAAGCTGGATGAAAAATTGGGCGCATGGGGCTTCTGGCTCTGGAACATCGGTTTCTATGTCTGCTTTATGCCGCAATACGCGCTTGGCTTCATGGGTATGACCCGTCGTTACTACACATATGGCTGGGATTATGGCTGGGAATCGCTCAACCTGGTCTCTACCGTAGGTGCGTTCCTGATGGGGGCAGGTTTTGTCTTCCAAGTATGGCAAATCCTGTACAGCATCAAGCATGGCGAACGAGACACCACAGGCGACCCGTGGAATGGTCGTACGCTGGAATGGTCGATTCCGTCGCCTGCACCGTTCTATAACTTCGCTGTCGTTCCTCAAGTAAAAGAGACCGACGACTTCTGGAGAGTGAAGGAAGAAAAAGCGAACGGAACCTATAAAGAAGAGCCGGTTCACTTGGAGCCGATTCATATGCCGAAAAACTCCGGGCTTCCGTTTATCATGTCTGTCTTCTGGTTTATTGCCGGATTTGGCTTTGTCTGGGAGTGGGTCTGGATGGCTGCGATCGGTATGATCGGCGTGTTTCTCACCATGTGGGCGCGTTCCTTCCAATACGATACCGACTACTACGTACCGGTGGATGAAGTGCGACGCACCGAGGCTTCACTGGGGAGGGTATACTAATGCAACAAGTGGCGAAAAACCATGAGCATGGTCATGCACATGATCACGAGCATGGTCATGAAGAACACGAGCAGTTAAAGGTACTCGGTTTTTGGATCTTCCTGGTGACTGACTGTATTTTATTCGGTACGCTGTTTGCGACCTATGCGGTCATGAACCACAGCTTTGCTGGTGGACCTACGGGTGCGGAACTGTTTGCATTGCCAGGTGTCATCGCCTCCACGTTCATTTTGTTGACCAGCAGCTTTACCAGTGGACTTGCGATTCTGGCGATGAACAAAGGAAAAGTAAAAGAACTGATCGGCTGGCTGATCGTGACGGCTTTGCTCGGTCTCTCCTTCATCTACTTGGAGGTTACCGAGTTCATCCATCTGGTTCATGAAGGTGCGACAATCGCAACGAGTGGATTCTGGTCGGCTTTCTACACGCTCGTAGGTACGCACGGATTGCACGTATCGATTGGTCTGTTCTGGATGCTGGCGATCATCATACAGCTTCGTCGTCGCGGTCTGACTCCTGTGACACGTCGCAAAGTGACCACACTCAGCCTGTATTGGCACTTCCTGGACGTCGTATGGATCTTCCTGTTTACGGTCGTCTACCTGATGGGGGTGATGTAGGATGGCGAACCACGGAAACCACAGCAGTCATGCAGAAAGTCATGGCTCACTCAAGTCGTATGTGATCGGTTTTATCCTGTCGATCGTGCTGACGGTCATTCCGCTCGTACTGGTAATGAACCCGTTGTTCAGCAAGACAGCGACCTATATCACGATCATGATCATGGCAATCCTGCAGTTTGTCGTTCAGCTGTTCTTCTTCATGCATATCCGTGAGGGAGAAAAACCGCGCTGGAACGTGCAGACGCTGATCCTCGGTCTGTTCATCGTACTGACGATCATCGGTGGATCGATCTGGATTATGGCGTTTAACGTGTAAGCGAATCAAAATAGATAGCGAAAAAGAGGCATGACCCAAGCAGATGGTTTGGTGTCATGCCTCTTTTTTTTGAAGAACGCTGTGTCCCCCGGCTTTACTTACGGGGGGAAATACCCTCAGCTGTTCATGCATACATTTCTTCCAAGGAAAAGTGGAACCCTAATGCGAAATAAAGTGCAGCAAGGACTTTTTCTTTTTTTATACAAAGTATATAATAATGTTGTAAAAACGAAGGGAGCGATTTCCATGTACGATATCGTGATTATCGGGGGAGGCCCTGCTGGCGGCAGTGCGGCTTTGTTCGCTGCAAAAGCAGGCAAGAAAACACTGTTGATCGACAACGACAAGAGCATGACCAAACGTGCTTGGATGGAAAATCACTATGGCATTATGGAAATCTCTGGACCAGACTTGGTAGAAACGGGTAAAAAACAAGCTGCAAAGTTCGGTGCTGAAATCGTAACGGCGCAGGTGACCAATGTCTCCAAAGCGGATCAAGGTCTGGTGGTAGAAGTGGAAGGACAAGGATCGTATGAAACCAAGCATGTGATCCTCGCTACTGGTGCAGTTGTGGAGCTGGCTAGCCAGATCGGTGTAACTATCAAGGAAGGTACAGAGCCGCGCATCAAGAACGTAGTAGATGTAGATGCTCAAGGAAAAACCAACATCGAAGGTATCTGGGCCGCTGGTACGTGTGCAGGCGTGAGCGTACATACGATCATCACCTCTGGCGACGGGGCAAAGGTAGCGATCAATGTGATCAGTGAGCTGAACGGAGAGCGCTACGTTGATCACGATGTACTGAAAACCAACTAATTCTGTTTCGAAACGAGATTGACGGAGAAACACTTCCCTGAATCAAGGTTGGGCGATTTGGTGGAAGTGTTTCTTTGTCCTTTGCCTTGCTGCTTCCTGTCAGGCAGCGATGGATAGGGAGGGTATGACGTGAGTGCCAAAGAAAGTAGGGTAAATTTTGTTGTAGCAGGACTCCTGCTCGGCTTGCTGATCGCATCGATGGACAATACCATCGTGGCGACAGCAATGGGGACGATTGTGGGAGAAATGGGTGGCATGGATAAGTTCGTCTGGGTGACCTCTGCGTACATGGTAGCGACGATGGCTGGTATGCCGATCTTCGGGAAGCTGTCTGATATGTATGGACGCAAGCGTTTTTACATATTCGGATTGATCGTCTTCTTATTCGGTTCTATCCTTTGCGGTACTGCCAGCAGTATTGTCGAGTTGAGTATTTACCGTGCCATTCAGGGGATCGGCGGCGGCGCTTTGATGCCCATTGCCTTTACGATCATTTTTGATTTGTTTCCACCGGAAAAGCGCGGGAAAATGACGGGGCTTTTCGGAGCGGTGTTTGGCACGTCCAGTGTTTTCGGACCGCTCTTGGGTGCGTACATCACGGAATACATCAGCTGGCACTGGATCTTTTACATCAATGTGCCGATCGGGATTTTGTCGTTTTGGCTGATCGCTTTCAACTACAGGGAATCGCTGGAGCACCGGAAGCAAAGCATTGACTGGTGGGGGGCGATTACCCTCGTAGGAGCAGTGGTCAGCCTGATGTTCGCCCTGGAGCTGGGAGGCAATCAGTACGCTTGGGATTCCGTGCAGATTCTGGGACTTTTTGCTGCTTTCATCGTCTTGTTCATCGTGTTTATAATGGTGGAGAAAAAAGCTGCGGAACCCATCATTTCATTCGCTATGTTTAAACGGCGTTTGTTTGCCGCTTCCAATTCGGTATCCCTGATGTACGGGGCGGCCTTTATCATCGCGACGGTCTACCTGCCGATTTTTATTCAGGGTGTGTTTGGCGGTACGGCTTCCAATAGCGGGTTGATCCTGATGCCGATGATGCTCGGCTCCGTAGTCGGGAGCCAGATCGGCGGGATGCTGACGACGCGAACCAGCTTCCGCAATATCATGCTGATCTCGGCGGTCTTTTTTATCCCGGGCATCTATCTGCTGGGGACGATCTCGCCGGATATTCCACGCTGGTTATTGACGACCTACATGATCCTAACCGGTTTTGGTGTCGGATTTTCCTTTTCTGTACTGGGGATGGCTGTGATTCACGGCTTTGACATGCGGCAGCGCGGATCGGCGAGTTCGACTGGCTCATTCTTTCGTTCGTTGGGGATGACCTTGGGGATCACGATCTTCGGGATCTTGCAGCGCAACATGTTTGAAAACGAGATGTCGGCTGCATTTGCCGGTCAGGAATCGATGGCAGGGTTGATCCATGATCCGCGTGCCATTCTGGCTCCGGAGGCCCGTGCAGCGATTCCCGAGCCTGTACTGGATACGATCACGGGAATTTTGGCTACCTCGATTGCTAGTACCTTCATGTGGGCGCTGGTACCTGCCGGACTCGCGCTGCTCTTTATCCTGATGATGGGCAAAGACCGTGTACAGGTCATCCGGCCTGCTGTAAACCCCAAGCCGGATGGGGGAATGGCGTAGTTTTGAACGTATTATGAACAATGGTGAATTATCCTCCTTTTGATAGTTTTTCATTTTATAATGATAGAAATTGGACTATCAAGGAGGATATCCTCTCATGCTAAAAACTGCTCTCGGACGATTTCGTGCCGTCAGCCTGATTGAGGGAATCTCGTATTTGCTTCTGCTCGGGATTGCCATGCCACTCAAGTATTTTTTTGATGTTCCGGAAGCAGTGATGATTGCTGGTTCTCTGCACGGCTTACTGTTCGTTCTGTACTGTCTGGCATTGGCACATGTACATTTCAAAAACAAATGGTCCGTTCTCTTTTCGATCGGAGCCTTTATCGCATCCTTGATTCCATTCGGAAATTTCGTGCTGGATACACGACTTCGCAACCAGTCGTAAAGACGGGTTTAGAAAAAAGGGATCGGCTGATCGGACAATGCTTGCAACAAAGACGGGGAGATAACCCGTCTTTTTCTCTGAGAAGGAAAACGAAACTCGGAAAAGAAGGAGAATCGCGGGAATGGAGTTCGTTCTGATCATCATTGGAATCAATATCTTGTATGTCTCGTTTTTTACGTTGCGGATGTTGATGGTGATAAAAGGCTACCGGGTCATGGCTTCCCTTTTGGCTATGGTTGAGGTGTTTGTTTACCTGAAAGGCTTGGGTCTTGTTCTCGATAATCTGGATAATCCGATCAATCTGGCAGCTTACTGTATTGGTTGGGGCATGGGTGTCTTTATTGGCAGCAAGATCGAGGAGAAGCTGGCGCTGGGTTATGTGACGGTGCAGGTGGTCGTCGATTCTCTGGAGATGGATCTGCCAGGAAAGCTGCGTGAGAGTGGCTATGGAGTGACCTCGTGGGTAGCAGAGGGCAGAGACGGTCCTCGCCTGATGATGCAGGTACTGGCGAAAAGAAGCAACGAGAAGAAGCTGTGGAAGCTGATCACGAGTCTCTCGCCCAAGGCATTCATTGTCGCATTTGAGCCGAAGCATCTAAAGGGCGGGTTCTGGGTCAATCGATTGCGCGGTTAAGAAGGTATTACTCAGATCAAACAGGCAGTCTATTCCTTTCTCATCCGGGAGAAAGCGAACGGACTGCCTTGTTTTCATTGGTTGTCCTTTCGTCCTTTGATCGTGACAATCGGCTTGCCGGGTTTGCTGGTGCCAGGAGACGGGGGTTCTGGCACCGGTCGTGAAAACAAATCCGAGAAAGCTCCGTGCAAGCCCAAAGCACCGTAGCGCGCCTTGTAATCATCGATCGTGCCAGCTTGGACGATCTGGCCGTTCATCAAAAAAATGGCACGATCTGAAGCAGCATCAGCAACCTGAAGCTGGTGGGTTGAAAAGATGACCGACTGCCCGGCGTCCTTCAAGCCCTTGACCAGATCGACAAATGCGTCCATCCAGTATGGGTCGAGACCGTTGGTGGGCTCGTCCAGTACGACCAGCGCCGGATTGGCGATGATGGCCTGGGCGAACAGGAGCCGCTGCTGCATGCCTTTGGAGAACTGAGTCACCCGCTTGTTTTTGGCATCCTGAAGCCCCACGGCCCGCAGTGCCTCGTCCACCTTCGCTTGAGGTACACCTCGCAAGGAAGCGTAGAAAGAGAGCGTTTCATTCGCAGTCAATCCGGCAGCAAACTGAAAATGGTCAGGCATATAGCCAATCTGCTCCAGGTATTCGACACGTTGTTCCTTCCAGTTCAATCCATTCAGCTCGATGGTTCCGGAGGTCGGGCGCAAGATCCCGACAATCATCCGCAGAATCGTGCTTTTCCCTGCTCCGTTTCCACCGCAGAGGGCAATCACTTCGCCGGGCTCAATCCGCAGATCGAATGGATGGACAATTTGTTTTTTGTCGATCTTTTTTTCTACCTGCTTCATTACCAATCCGAATTCAGTCATGACTCCTCTTCCTTTCCCAGACAAAGATGGCTGCAAGCATCGTCAGGCTGATCCAGATGAAGCAAAGAGTGACAAAGCCGACAGCTCCGAATGGAGAGTCAAACCAGTTCACCCATTTATAATATTCGGGTCCAAAGATCGATCCTCCGCCGAGCCAGACGACGGAAAAGAGTCGTACAAATTCAGCCGGGTTAAACAGGGTAACGACCTGCAGCACGGGCTTGATCCACGTATACGGCACAAAGCTGAGTACTGAGATCAAAAGCGTCGGCCAGGCCAGGATCAGAAAAAACCAGATGCTGACACCCAGCGTGAGCGCCTGCCAGCGGTTTTTGCTCATGGCACCGATCAGCATGGCAATCCCTAAAAACATCAGGATGATGCAGATCGAAAAGGAAAGAAGGAGCAGGAGCGTTGAAAAGGTAAAGCCTGCGCCTATGATTATCCCGACCAATCCAGACAGTCCGTAGCCAAAGCAGATGATGACGATCAACACCAGTGCCTGGCCGAAATATTTGCCAAGCAAAAAGGAAGTCGTGGTGAGCGAGTAGGTGGAGAGCAACTGCCAGCTGCCTTCCTCCTTTTCCGCTGTGAGGGAAAAGGAGGAGAGCAGTATCGTCATCAATGGCAAGAGATAGAGTACCAGTGTCAGCATGGTTCCGGTGGTATACGTGTAGCCCTCTAGATAGGAGCGGGATTGAATCACCATCAAGGCAAGAGTAAAGAGGGTAAACAGGGCCATGAAGGAGTAGGACCAGGGATTACGAAAGCCCATCTTCAGTTCCCGTCTGGCGATGTGATACATGTGCACGTTCCCCACTTCCTCCGTTAGTTGTGTGTTTTTTGGCTGTCGGTATTACCGTGCATGGAGTTGCTGTCCTGAGTTCCATGCTGCTGACCTTCTCCAGCATGATTGGCATCACCGTGACCATGATTTTGCGTCATGTTTCTTGCCCAGCCGTGGTTAGACAGATCAGCATAGGTCATGAGCGTGCCTTTGCCTTGCTCCTGCACGAATTTCTCAGCTGTCGCCTTGTCCTTAAAGGAGTGAATGCCATAGCCCATCGGAGTCGAGAAGCTGGCATCGTAGACAAAAGAGGCATCCTCGGCTTTCAGCCACTCATCGGTGTTGTAGTCGCGAACAAATTGGGTGTGAACATGCTCTACGCCATTCTGATGTGCCCATTCGTTCATGCATCCGATATCGTCAAATTTCAAGGCACGTCCGTCGTTCAACAGAATCTGTGTCGCATTGTGATCGTTGGCTACCATCATGTGGCAGACATCGCACTTGTCTACGCCTTCCTGAATCGCTACAGGCTGCGCTTCTTCTTTTCCGCAGCCCATGAGCAAAAGTCCCATTCCGAATAAAGAGATGATGGCCATTTTCCACTTTTTCATTTTCTTCTCACTCCTAAATAGATAAATAAAAAGCTGAACATCAGAAGTCCGGCACCCAAAAGCCCTGTCTGGCCAACGGTTGCTTCCTGCTGTCCTTCCAGATCATCCTGGATGACGGGACTCATCAGCGGAGCTGTGTCCCGAATCTGATCGCCTCCGACAGAAAACAGACTCTCCAAAAAGACAAAACCAGGAGATTGGAAGAACAGCTGGTAGGGTGGGACAGCATCCGTCAAAGCGAGAAAAAACGGATTCATTTCGTAGGAAAGATCGCTTCGCTCGTCACCATTGACGTCTAGTGCCTGCAGGTTGTCCCAGTAGTTGCCGTCGAACGAATCCGCTTTGCTGTCCTGAGCCTGAGCCTGAATGACATTGGAGACAAACTGGTTGGACATAAGCTGATTGTCTGCCGTATCCTTTACCTGCATTCCGATAAAGTTGAGGGTCAGCGCGTTGTTTTTAACGGAATTGCCGGTAGATTGCTCAAGGTACAACCCCACGCGATTTCCTTCAATGTGATTTCCCTCCAGAACAGAGTCTGTGACAGAAAAAAGCAGGATACCTTGCGAATTGGGATTGTCCTTCTGTTTCAGAAAACGGTTGTTGGTCACAGTGGCGGTGCTGGTATCCATGAGCATGGCGCCAGTGACATTGCCATTTCCGATGTTGTTCGCAATGCGTGTGGAGGATGTCCCCATCAGGTGAATACCGTAGCGGGATTTTGCCACCTGGTTTTGTTCAATGATGTTTTCTTGGCTGCTTTCCAGATAAATCCCGTCAAAGAGGTTGAGGATCTGGTTGCCGATGATTTGATTCTGGTGGGACCTGCGCAAATCAATGCCGTTTCCCTTTTTGGCTTCCGCTCCAGGCTGTTGAACGGGCTTGGTGAGTTGTTGATGGGCGCTGTGGTCGTGACCGATATCCGCAGCTACCTCGCTTGGGTCCAGGACATGTCCTGTCACGCGAATGTTTCGCAGCTGGTTAAAGCTTGATTCCAGCAGCTGGATGCCCGTGCCCATCGTGTCGATTTGGATCTGCTCGATCACGTTTTGATTGCCGTGAACAACCAGCGTGGCAAGTGGGTTGTTGATGCGGCTGTCCTGCAATTGGAGACCGCTTACCGTCACGTTGTTGCTCTCGATAGTCAACACAGGATCATCTGTGGCAGAACGGATGATGACTTCACCTGATGCTTGCAGCGTGATCGGTTTGGTCACCCGCAACGGTCCGGCATACTCGCCAGCAGGAATGGTGACGGTTTCTCCCGGAGCTGCTTTGTCGATCAGTGCCTGAAGGTCTGCCGGTGCTCCAGCTGCATGGCTGGATAGTGGTAAGACCCATAGACAAAGCCAGATAACACTGGTGAGGATCATGCTATGAGAGGTGACTAGACTTCTCCATCGTCTGTTCAGGGTTCTCCCCCCTTTGATTACTCGATGAGGATAGTTTTATCATAACAGTGAATGAGGATTTTTTTATGACTCAACCGGGCTATCAAAAGTGGCAAAAAACGAAACGTTGATCATCCGACCCTTATTTTTGCAGGGCTTGTCAGCTTCTATGTACAATACAATGAAATGGATAGGCGGTAGAATACAGAAGAGGAGCGTGGAGAGTGCCATGAAAAAAGCATTTCAGCTCATGCTGGACAATTGGGAGAAGATGAAGCGAAGCGTCGAAGAGGATGCTGAAGAAGATGCCGATCAGTTCGAAGCGTCGTTTTACGCATTGTTTGCAGAGGTGCGTGCTTGGTATGAGGGTTTGGAGGAACAGCCGAAAACACTGGACGATGCTATGAAGCAAAAAGAGATCAAGAAGATGGTCGAGCAGCTGCCAGCAGAAATCCTGCTGAATTTCGAGACAGAGCTGGAATGGATCATCGAAGGCGAAATGCGTGTCGAAGACGAGAGGTATGATTAAAGCATTTTTGAAAAAAATGCTAGAACATTTTTGAAAAAAATGCTAAAGCATTTTTGAAAAAATGCTGTTGACCTGCATCTAATCAAAAAACGCCCATGCGACTTGCAAATCGCACGGGCGTTTCGGTTTTGTTAGGAGATCGTCGACTCTCTGCGTTTCCAGTCCATCGATCACAGACCGCCAGACTGCAAAGCTTCAATGACACGGATCGTTTCATCTACGCTGCGTCCTACCTTGGAATTGGAGACGACGGCATATTGGACAATGCCTTCCGGGTCGATGATAAAGGTAGCCCGCAGAGGAGCTTTGGAGGCCTCGTCCATGACACCGTAGCTGTTGGTGGTCTCCTTGCTGTAGTCGGAAGCGAGCGGGAAGGATAAGTCAGGTGCAGGCAATCCGATGCGTGCTGTCATCGATGTATCTCCTCGTTTCTCTGAATAGAAATGTCTTGGTAATAAAGTAACATCCTATTTCTTATTCAAAAGAGCCGAACAATTCTCGAAGGTAATCCCGTCGTCCATGCAAAATCCGATGAATAACGACAGTATCCTCCATGATCCGGTAAAAGATCAAATAGGGATGTACCACTATAAAACGGTATCCTCGCTGTATGAGCGAATATTCATCTTCTGATAGTACAGAGCCCATATTTGGGAAATCTACCAAACTTGAAATGCGATGATCCAGTTTTTGCAACAAATGATCTGCGGCAGAAACATTTTCTTGGGTTAAAAACGAAAAAATTTCATCCATATCATCGATTGCAGCAGGAGAATAGACGACTTTATTCCTTTGCGTCATCCAGCTTCCTCCGCATTCTCGCTATGACTTGGTCATGGTCAGACAGAGGCTCTCCCTCAGCTACTTGCTTCTCAGCTACTAACAACTTCGACTGTAGTTTGATGCGGGCTTCCATACGTTGAAAGGCTTCATGACTCATCACAACCAGATCAGCTTCTCCGTTCCGTGTAAGAATGACCGGCTCATCTATTTCATGGCAGTATTTTGAGAAACCGTTATAGTCTTGGCGAATTGTAGTCGATGGTTTTATTTTCAATGACATCAACCCCTATTTAAATATCATTATTCTGACGATATTATATCATTAAATTGACAGCAGTGCCATTTCCATGTGATCTCGATTCACACTAGTACGGGATACGCAGCGAGATGACCGTCCCCCATCCAGCCTTGCTCTTGATCCGCAGGCCATACTCGTCTCCAAAAGCGAGCTTTAGCCGCCGATGCGTATTGAACAATCCGATATGCTTGGACTGATCGAGAGAGCCATCCAGCTTTTCCCGAATCAGGAGCAGCTTGTCTTTGGGAATCCCGACCCCGTTGTCGATGACCTGGATCGCGAGCGAGTCTTGCAGGGCTCTGATCTTGATCTTGATGATGCCATAGCTCTGCTTTTCCTTGATTCCGTGATACAGACTGTTCTCGATCAAAGGCTGCAAGATCAGCTTCAACACCCGTATCTCACTGATCGATTCATCCATCTTCCAAACGACGTCAAAGGTATCCTTGTAGCGCACCTTTTGGATTTCGATATAGCTCAGCGTATAGGTCACCTCATCCTGCAGCTTCACCCATTTGCTTTCACCTTCCAGCGAGTAGCGCAAAATATCAGCCAGATTTTCGACCATTTGATTGAGGACATTGGGTCTTCCGGTCAGACTGGCCGCTTTCCAGTAGATGGTTTCCAACGTATTGAACAAAAAATGCGGGTTTAATTGGGATTGCAGAGCGGATAGCTCCATCGCCTGAGCCTTGTATTCCTGCTCGGATAATTGAATTTTCAAATAGTTTTGCTCGATAAAATTTTTCAGTGTGACCTGAACGATAAAGCTGTACACATCGTTTCCTCTCTCGGGCAAAGGCGGCAAGGGAAGTCCTTTTTCCGCAGCGTGAAAGAGGTTGAGAATGCTCTTGATATTTTGGCGATTTTTTTTGCTCAGCTGATAGGCGAGAGCCGTCCCACACAAAAGCGAGAGGATCAGCATCGAGAGGGCCAATATGCTTAATTGTCTAGGCAGCCCGTACAGGGAGTACTCCGGGACGATGGAATAAAAACGCCAGCCGTATTTCTCGGAGCTGTGCATGGAAACGATGTAGGACTCTTCCCCGATCTTGAGCGGAAAAAAGGAGGAGTGGTTGGCCATCAGCTCGCTTACATTCAGATTCAGATAGTCACGAACGTTTTTTCGGAAGATGACCTCCTGATTCTTGTCGACGATGAGCAAGCTCTGATCCTTGAGGAGCGAGAACTCGGATAAATAATACTCGATATAATCGTGCTTGATGTTAAAGACGATGACGCCATCGTCGTTATCGGAGACGGCAAGCTTTTTATACACGCTGATGAATTTGGAGCTGGTGACGCGGTTCTCCACCTCATACCGCGTGACAGCGCGGGGCTCTGACCAGACCAGTGCCTTGCCTTTGTTATTTTCCAAAAAGGTGTCGAACCAGGTGCGGTCGTGGAAATCCTGCAATTCGACGAGATGTTCGTCGGCAGAGGTGAAGATACGCTGCTTGTCATTTTTTAAATAAATGTAGATGGAGTCGATATACGATCGTGAGATGGCAGGGGAGTGTAACAGCTTGTGCAGCTTGGAAAGGCGCTCCTGGTCTTCTGCGGTGATGTGTTCCTTCTGAAACAGATTTTTCAGGGGAACATCCATTTCCCGCGCGACCAAATGCATGTTCATCAAGACCTGCTCGTCAAAAAACAGCCTGACCTTTTCCTCGGAATGCTTGAGCAGATTGATATTGTTGGTGTCGATTTCTTCCTTGACGTATTGCTGGATGATGATCGTGGTGAGCGTTCCCAGGATGAATACAGGAATCATCATCGGGATCAGGAAGGTAGCGAGGTTTTTGATGAAAAAGGCATGGTACATTTTTCGTTTGTCCATACGCCATTCCTTTACTCCCAATTTCGAAACTCCCTCGGGCTTTTGCCCACATATTTGCGGAACGTACGGGTAAAATTTTTCACGTTGCTGTATCCGACCATTTCGCTGATGGTGTAGGTCCGGTTGTTGACATCCATCAAAAACTCCTTGGCTTTCTCCATTTTGACGCGGATCAGATAGTCAGAGAAATTTTCACCTGTTTTTTTCTTGAAGTATTTGCTCAGATAGTAGGGGTTCATATGGACAAGACGGGCGGCATCGTCGAGTGTGGCTTCCCGGTAGTTTTGCTCCAGATAGCTTTTTACCTTGGCGATGACAGTCTCCGGGGCAGCGGACTCCTTTTCTTCCGGCACTTTTGTGGATGGGGATTGTGATCCCTTGCTTTGATCCAGCTCGATTTTCAGCTTACGAAATACGTTCTCCAGCTCATTGTACTTGGTCGGCTTGACGATGTAGCTTTTCACGCCGTAGGAAAGGGCCTGCTGGGCATACTCGAACTCTCGGTAACCGCTGAGAAAGACGACCTTGACGGGTGAGTTCTGCTGGTGCAGCTCACGTGCGACATCGATCCCGCTCATGACGGGCATCTGAATATCACAAAGGATGACATCAATCGGCTGTTTGGCGACGACATCCAGCACTTCCCTGCCATTTTCAACGAGACTTGCGATCTCGAAGCCGAGCTCGTCCCACGGGAAGTACTGGCTGAGTCCGTTTCTGATTTCGAATTCATCGTCCGCGATTAATAGTTGATACATCCAGAAACCTCCTTTGCATCGTATCGTGAAACAGCGTTGGCAGCTTGTTTTCTGTAGTATATCATGCGGAAAAATCTCAAAAAGCAGGGGATATACGTGAAGTGGTCAAAAGATGATACCAAATGCAAAATAGGATACCTGTTTTTTATGGGGTAATTGATTTAAATATTAAATATATACAGAAATTTCAGTTTTATCAATGAAGGGGGTATAAGTGGTATGAAACGATGGGGAATGGCCTTGCTCGCAACGCTCATGCTTTTGGCTGCGGCTTGTTCCAAGCAGGAGACTCCGAGTGCGGCTCCGGGAGACGCTCAAACGGCTCAGCAGGCAGAAAGCGCGTCGAAGGAACAGAAGCTGGTCGTCGCGATTCCAGCAGAACCGGGACCGCTCGATCCGGCTGTCTCGATGGACAACTCGGCATGGAAGCTGACGTACAATTCGTATGAACGGCTGATTGAGTACGATGGCGAAAAGACAGATCTGGTGCCGGGATTGGCCAAAGAGTGGAAGGTAAGCCCGGACAACAAAGTGTTTACGTTCTCCCTGGAGTCGGGACACAAGTTTGCCGATGGCACAGAGGTGAATGCCGAAGCCGTTAAGTTCACATTTGATCGCCTCTTGAAGGTAGGTAAAGGTCCATCCGATTCGTTTGCGATGATCGATCAAGTGAAGGTCATCGATCCGCTTACCGTCGAGTTCCAGCTGAAAGAACCGTACCCGCTTTTCCTGCCGCGCTTCACGAACAACTATGCTTCGATCATCAATCCGAAAGTGATGGAGCATGAGCGCGACGGCGATCTGGCGCAAGGCTGGTTGGCCGAAAATACAGCGGGAAGCGGTCCGTATCAGTTGACAGAGTATAAAAAGTCGCAATATTACAAATACACTCCCAACCCGCATTCCAGCATCAAGCCTGCGATCACGACGGTTTACTTTCAAGTCAGCTCGGATGTTTCCGCGACTCGCCTAAAGCTGATCAAAGGCGAGATCGATATCGCAGAGGGAATCCCGGTAGATCAGCAGCTGGCCCTGGAAAAGGAAGAAAATGTCCAGCTGATCAAGTCGCCATCCCTTACGGTGGACTATGTGTACATGAACATCGGCAAAGGACACGAAGCGTTGAAGGATGTTAAGTTCCGTCAAGCGTTGAACTATGCGGTGAACTATCAGGCGATCATCAAAAATGTGCAGCAGGACACCGCGATCCAGTTGCGTGGACCTGTTCCGGAAGGCTTGTGGGGACATGACGAGAACGCCAAAATGTACACCTATGATCTCGATCGTGCGAAGCAGCTGTTGTCCGAATCTGGCAAGTCCGGTGTGGAATTGACCCTGCTTTACTCCGACCAACGGGCAATATGGGAGCCGATCGCACTGGCATTGCAAAACGATTTTTCACAAATCGGGGTTCAAGTCAAGCTGAACAAGGTAGCCTACGCGACCATGCGTGAAATGCTCGACAAGGGCGAATTTGACCTGAGCTTGGGGATGTGGAGTCCCGATACTGCAGACCCGTGGGAATTCATGTCGCCGTGGTTTGATTCCGAACGTTGGGGGCTGTCTGGCAACCGTTCTTTCTACAAAAACGAGGAAGTCGACAAGATGCTGCGTGAAGCTGCCTCGATCCAGGATCAGGAAAAACGTTTGCAGCTGTACCTGGACGTGACCAAAATCGTCAACGAGGATGCGGTCTACATTTATCTGGATCAGCGCCAATTCCTGCTGCCGATGTCGAAGAAGGTACAGGGCTTCAAGTACAACCCGATGCTGGAAGGCATCTACAATCTGGATGAAATGTCTGTCAGTCCATAAACGAAAGGTGTGAAGGATGGATGTGGGCAGTCATACGCAATCGTCTGCTCATGCTGATCGTCGTCATCTTTGGCGTCTCCTGCATCACCTTCCTGATGTCCAACGTCATTCCGGGCGATCCTGCCCGGATGATCGTTGGGGTCAAGGCGACGGAGGAAACCTACCAGCGAGTGCGCGAGCAGATGGGCCTGAACGATCCGCTTTACGAGCAGTATCTGAACTATATGCAAGGCCTTTTGACGGGGGATTTGGGCACTTCGCTGCGAACTCAGCAGCCTGTTATCGAAGATTTGATTACATACTTTCCCGCCACGCTAGAGCTGGTTCTGTACGCATTTCTGATCGCGATCATTCTCGGCGTATTTATTGGGGTCCTGACAGCCGTCAAAAACAACAGCATGTGGGATCATATCGGAAGGATTTTTTCGATAAGTGGCGTCTCGCTTCCCGTTTTTTGGAGTGGCTTGATGGCCATTATTCTGTTTTACGGTGTGCTTGGGTGGCTGCCTGCTTCTGAGCGGCTTGACCTGTTCATCGATGCACCGCCTACCATTACGGGCTTGTACACCATCGACAGCTTGCTCGCCGGGGACATGGAGGCCTTTTCCAACAGTGTGCTTCATCTCATCATGCCAGTCTCGATTTTGGCGTTCGTCCATCTATCGGCGATCACCCGCCAGATTCGCGCATCAATGCTGGATGTTTTGCAGCAGGATTACATCAAAACGGCGCGTGCCAATGGTATTTCCTCCAGCTTTTTGATCATTCGCTATGCGCTTCGCAATGCCTTGATGCCAGCAGTTACGGTCGTGGGATTGTCCATCGGCTCGTTATTAGGAGGAGCAGTCGTGACAGAGACGATCTTCAACTGGCCGGGCATGGGCAAATATGTCGTGGATTCCATTGGCAGCCTCGACTTTCCTGCGATCATGGGCTTTACGATCCTGATTGCCATCGGCTATGTCCTGATCAATCTGCTGGTGGATCTGCTGTATATGGTGCTGGATCCACAAATTCGTGAATAAGGAGGAACAGCATGCAAACGCCACAAACATCACCAGCCAGCCATCCTGCAGTTGTTCCTGAGCGAGTGCCCGGGACGGTCCAAATCTTTTGGAGTCGATTTCGAAAGAATCCGCTGACGATGGTCGGGGGCGTGATTTTTATAATGTTTGTTCTGATCGCTCTGCTCGCACCCGTGCTGACGGGCAATGATCCGAACCAGGTACGTATGGATTTGGCCTTGCAGAAGCCTTCAGCCGAGCACTGGTTTGGTACGGATGAAGTCGGCAGAGACCTGTTTGCCCGTGTCATCTACGGCACCCGGCTGTCTCTCGGAATGGGGATATCGATCATTATTGTGGCTGGGCTGGTCGGGACGATTCTCGGCGCAGTTGCCGGCTACCTGGGCGGAAAAATCGGACAGATCATCATGCGCATCATGGATGTGATACTCGCATTCCCCACGCTGATTTTGGCGATGGCGCTCTCGGCTGCGATGGGGCCGAGCCTGATGAATGCGATTTTGGCCATCGTGATTGTCAAGATTCCGGCTTTTGTCCGTCTTGCCCGCAGCGAGACGCTTGTCGTGAAGGAAAAGCTGTTTGTGAAAGCGGCCCAGACCTTTGGGCTGTCGGATACGTGGATCATTGTCCGTCATATCATTCCCAATGTGATTACACCTGTGATTATTCAGATGACACTGGATTTGGGAGATGCGATCCTGATGGTGGCGACCTTGGGCTTTTTGGGACTTGGGGTGCAGCCGCCGACCCCAGAGTGGGGTGCGATCATCAGCACAGGCTGGCGTTATTTTCTCGATCAGTGGTGGTACCCGACCTTTCCGGGGATTGCCATCTTTCTCGTCACAATCAGCTTCAACATTATCGGGGATGGGCTTCGCGACATGCTGGATCCCAGATCAGCGAGGTAGGTGATACACGATGCTGCTTGAAATAACAGACCTGTCCTTGTCCTTTCACACCCTATACGGCACCATGCCTGTTCTCGATCGCGTCTCGCTGTCCATCGAGCCCGGAGAGATCGTCGGGATCGTCGGGGAATCGGGCTCGGGAAAATCAGTGACAGCCCAGTCGGTCCTTCGCTTGCTTGATCGCAATGCGACCTATACAGGGGGAAGCATTCGTTTCAAGGGGCAGGACGTACTGGGGATGAAGGAAAAAGAGATACAGGGATTGCGCGGGAAAAAAATCGGCATGGTGTTCCAGGAACCGATGACGGCACTCAATCCGACCATGCGCATTGGCAAACAGCTGGCAAACGTCATTCGGAAGCATCAGGGAGTGACTCAGGCAGAAGCGGATCGCTTGGCAGTGGAGGCCTTGGCAGCAGTGCAGATGAAGGACCCACAGAAGGTGTTTCGCCAGTATCCCCATGAATTGAGCGGGGGCATGCGTCAGCGTGTGGTGGTGGCCTTGGCGATGTCGTCACCGCCAGAGCTGTTGATTGCCGATGAGCCGACTACTGCGCTGGATGTGACCGTGCAGGCCGAGGTGTTGAAGCTGATGAAAGAGCTGAGCACACAAACAGGGACGAGTGTCATGCTGATTACGCACGATATTGGCGTGGTGGCGAATATGTGTGATCGGGTGTATGTCATGTACGGGGGAACGGTGGTCGAGTCTGGAAAAACCGAGGAAGTCCTGTTTCATTCCAACCATCCCTACACACGCGCCCTGATCGAGGCTTTGCCGGAAGGAAAGCCGAAAAGCCAGCCTTTGAAGGTCATCGAGGGGGAATCCTTCAACGCTAGGAAACGGCCAGTCGGCTGCGTCTTTTGGGATCGTTGCCCCAAGCGGACGGCACGATGCCAGGAGAAACCGCCAGTCGTTGAGGGCCTGAATGGCCATCGGATCGCCTGTTGGGAGGGAAAACGATAGGATGCTGACCGTACAAGAGCTAGAAAAATCGTTTGGCACTACCAAGGCGGTGGACCAGGTAAGCTTTCATATTCAAAAAGGCGAAACCTACGGATTGGTCGGGGAGTCCGGCTCCGGCAAGAGTACGATCGGCAATATGATTTGCGGGTTGCTGGCACCCACTCAAGGAGTTGTCTCTTTCTTTGGAGAGGAGCTGTGGAAAAACAATCGCTTCCATCGCCCAAAACCGGGCAGCCTGCAGGTTGTTTTTCAGGACCCGCAGTCTTCCCTGGATGTGCGCATGAACATCAGGCAAATTATCACCGAGCCTTTGCGCGCATTGCCGCGTGAGGAGCGACTGAAAAAATCGTCAGACGACTATTTGAGGGAATTGGTAAGACGAGTAGGGATGCATGAGGATCATCTCACACGCTATCCGCACGAATTTTCCGGCGGACAGCGTCAGCGGATTGCGATCGCCCGAGCCATCATTACCGAGCCTGCATTCCTCATTCTTGACGAGCCTACTTCCGCGCTGGATATCTCCATTCAGGCGCAAATCCTCAATCTGCTCAAGTCCTTGCAGCAGGAGCTGGGGCTTACCTACTTGTTTATCTCGCACGATATGTCGGTCATCCGGTATATGTGTGATCGTGTCGGCGTGCTGTATCATGGTAGACTGATAGAGGAAAATGAGACAGAAGCTTTGTTTACGGAGCCGCAGGAAGCGTATTCGCAACGTCTGCTGGCCAGTCTGCCACAGATGACAAAACGGTCATGACCGTTTTTTACATGAAAAGCCTGACGGGATGAGGAGATCGCACGGGCAAGAGAGGGGGCCAACATTGAGATTTGCTATTGGACAGCTGGTCCATGAAACCAATACGTTTGCTTCTGGCATCACGGATGTAGCCACATTCCGGCAGCAGGAATGGCTGTATGGAGAGGATATCATCCGTGCTCACACGGGCGTGCGCAGCTACATAGGCGGGATGATCGACAAAGGTAAGGAGCTGGGCGCAGAGCTGGTTCCGACCTTTTCAGCGGTTGCTTATCCATCAGGGATCATCGAAGAGGACACTTGGGAGCAGCTGAAGCAGAATTTGGTAGCCAGTTTGAAAGCAGCGGGGGAGTTTGACGCTATCTGCTTGAGTCTGCACGGAGCAGGTGTAGCACAGCATCGTGCACAGATCGAAGAGGATCTCATGCGCTGTTTGCGTCAGGAGTTCGGAGAAGAGCTGCCGATCGGGGCAGCGCTGGATTTGCACGGAAATCTGAATGAAGCTTTTGTGCAAGCAGCCGATCTGCTGCTAGGCGTCAATCTGTATCCGCACACGGATGAATACGACAGGGGAGCAGAAGTGATCCAGCGGATGTTCGAGCTGGTTTCAGGCAGGATCAAACCAGTGATGCACCTGACCAGACTGCCGTTATTGGTGCCTACCTCCACTACGAACCAAGGTCCTGCAGCAGAGGTGAATCGGCTCTGCGAGGAATGGGAAGCGCGACCAGGCATTTTGGATTGCACGTTTTTTCACGGTTTTCCGTATACGGACACACCCTATGTAGGGGCATCTGTACTCGTGACAGCTGATGGGGACGATAAGCTGGCGAAAGAAGCGGCAGATGAGGTAGCGAACCAGATTTGGGCGCGCAGAGAAGCATTCATGCAAAAGCATCCGTCACCTGACACGGGAATCCGCACTGCACTTGCTGCTGAGGGGCAACCGGTGGTGATCAATGAAACGTCCGATAATCCGGGGGCTGGTACACCGGGGGATGGGACGTACCTGCTCGCGGCGCTGCTTGCGGCCAACCAGCCCCATACTTGCTTTGGCATGCTGTACGACCCGGAAGCTGCTCGCATGGCGCATGAGGCAGGACCGGGGGCAACGATCCAGCTTCGACTTGGCGGGAAAACGGACCAGCTGCATGGTCAGCCCGTGGAAGCAGAAGCTTACGTCAAAGCAGTAACGGATGGCTCATTTATCCGAACCTCTCCGATGGGAGCGGGGTCACTTATACGGATGGGGCGCTCTGCACGTCTGGTGATCGGGAACGTAGACGTCATCGTCTGCTCCAAAAGGGCGCAGGTGATGGACGACGAGATTTTCCGTTTGCACGGAATCGACATCACCCGCTACAAGCTTGTGTGCCTCAAGTCAAGCCAGCATTTTCGCGCCTTTTTTGAACAGCATGCCGTACGAATTTTGACCGTCGATTCACCTGGACTCTCCACTCTGGATGTCACCACTTTTCGCTATCAACAATTGCCCGAGCCTGTCTACCCGCTTCATGCTGGCATGAAATGGTCGGCTGGAGACGAAATATAAGAAGGCCTTTCAGGACTGACCCTACCGCGCCGGTAAGGTCAGTTTTTATTTTACTATCGGAAAGTGTTGAGTGCGCTAAAGCGCTAAAAAGATTAGCGGAAGATAGTATAAGTGCAACTAAGGCTCCGCCAAAAGCTTGGCGTAGCCAAGTTTTCTAACAAAATGATCAGCTGGTCATGAGGTCATTTTGCTGATGCTGCATGTTTCCCCTTGGATCGCTCGGTCCTGCATTTTTCGGTCTGACGGTCGACCTGTTCGGCAATTTCCAACCCGCTCTGATCGTCATGCTAGTCACCATCGGAATCATGATCGTGAGCATTTACAAGATCGGGAACAAAGCTCCCCGAGCAGAACAAGCAAAATCATAGGCAGGAACGAAAAATAGCGGCTGTCCCGAGTAATGTGTAGAAGGGGGACAGCCGCGTTGCTATCGTTATGACTTCGATATTTCGTGAATGGTCTGGATGCCTCCATACCGCGGCTCTTGCTGCGTGCGTACCGCCCAGCTTCTGGTGCCGTATTCATAGTGCCACCATTCTTTTGGATAGTTGACAAATCCGCCTTCGATCATGAGATGGTAGAGCAGACGACGATTGTCCCGGATGGCTCTTTGCTGCTCGGTAGGCTCTGAGATTTCCTCAAAATATCGGGTCTCAGCCATATCGCTGAAGTCGTCGAAATCCGTACCCATATCCAGCCAGCCGTCCGGTCCCGCGATGGTCAGATCGATCGCACCCCCAGAGAGATGGGGAGAAGGCTTTTGCCTATCTGTAGTCGGCAGAGCAACGAACTTGCCGAGCTCAGCTTTGAGTGCAGCTCCTTCCTGCCAGCCCTGACGCAAGAGAGATTGACGAAATTGCTCATAGAGAGAAGCCTGTACCTGTGTGGATCGCCAGCCGTCCAGTGCGACCAGATGAAAGCTGGCAGGCAGCTTTTCAGCGGCGGCGATCAATCGCTTGGCGGCATTTTCCCGCAGGTAGATTTCAGGAAGTGCGCCATCGTACCCCTGATGATAATAAGCCGAGTAGACAGCTATTTTAGGTGAAAGCGTAGAAAGCGCAAGCAAGGGTTCGCCACATTCTTGCAAGACGGACATGTTGGCAGTTGACACTTCCGGGATCGGCGGGATAGAGGGATACATCACAACTTTCACCTCGTCAATTCGTTTTGGGAATATGGTATCATATTTAAATTCAAGTAAAATACAAATATTTTGATTTTTGACGCCCGTGCCTAGAGATGTGTAAGGAATGGCAACCCTTTGGCAAGGGTCCTTCACATCTTCCTTGTGGTAGAATGGGGATGAAGCAACTACCTATGGTTTTGAAGGGAATCTGCGAATGCGTAATAGAGAAGGTATGGAATTACAAATACGTCGTTTAGGACACGGGGATGTAGAAGATATAAGAAAGCTGATGGAGGATGTCATCTCTCGTCTGCCTGCGCAGGATCTGTTTGCGATGGACGAAGAAGGCTACTTGCAAGAGCTCATTCAAGAGAAGGGTGAAATCTATGGCGCCTACCTGGATGGGAAGCTCGCAGCCTATACGGTTTTGGCTTTTCCGGGAATGAGCGAACAAAATCTAGGACGAGAATTCGGGGTGTCGGAGCAGGAATTGCCGCTTGTTGGCGTACTGGACTCAACGGTGGTTCACGAGTCTGTTCGAGGTCTGGGATTGCAGAGACATTTCCATGAGCTGCGCGAAAAACGTGCGCGGGAGAAAGGGTGTCTGTACCTGTATTCCACCGTTCATCCTGAAAATCATGCGAGTATGAAAAATTTGCAGGCGGCAGGCTTTACCCTTCAATTTACTCGCCCGATGTACGGAGGGAAAAACCGGCATTGCTTTGCAAAGCGATTATTGTAAAGAAGCAAGCAGAACGAACGGATTGCATGGTATGATCCAAATAGAACGAACCAAAAACAAATTGCTTCAAGGTTGAAAGACGGCCTATTTCCGTGATCTTAGAAGCGAGAGAGACCATACAGGGGAAAAGGAGATTTTACGACAAATGGCTATTAAAGCGATTCTATTTGATTTGGATGATACGTTGCTGTGGGACGAGCGAAGCGTGAAGGAAGCGTTTCAAGCGACCTGCGAAGAAGCAGCCAAGCATTACGAGGTAGACACAGAGCGTCTGGAAGCTGCGGTTCGCAGCGAAGCTAGGGCCATCTATGAAGCCTTCGAGGCATTTCCATTTACCAAAATGATTGGGATCAATCCGTTTGAGGGATTGTGGGCTAAGTTTGCGGAAGGGAAGCAGGAAGAGTTTCGCAAGCTCCAGTCCTTTGTCCCGCTTTACCGAAAGGAAGCGTGGACACGCGGTCTGCGGGCCATGGGCATTGAAGACGAAGAGCTTGGCTACAAGCTAGGAGAAATGTTCGCTGCGGAAAGAAGAAGCCGACCGATCGTTTATGAAGAAACCTTCGAGGTGCTGGACCAGCTGAAAGAGAAGTACAAGCTCCTTCTCCTCACCAACGGATCACCTGATCTGCAACAGGAAAAGCTGGCTGGCGTACCCGAGCTCGCGCCTTATTTCGATCACATCATCATTTCCGGTGATTTCGGTCAAGGCAAGCCTGCACCATCCATTTTCGAGCACGCCATGAGCTTGCTGGAGATCACAGCAGAAGAAGGCGTGATGGTAGGAGACAAGCTGACGACAGACATCCAGGGTTCCCATGCAGTCGGGATGCGCAATATGTGGATCAATCGACACGGCATGCCGCTCACGGGCGATATCGTCCCTTCCCATGAGATTGTAAGTCTGCGGGACATTCAGAAGGTTATTGATTCGTTAGAGGAAGCTTAAAGAGTGGATTTGTCTTTGCCCGCCAAGTGGTTTGGGGGGTTATTTCTTTTGGAAAAAGAACCTTAGTGAAGCAAGGTTGTGATACAATAATTTCCAGGTTATTCCTTATTGAATATAGGTGAAAAGGGAAGTGTACATGATTATATCTATCACTTTGACGGCAATCATCGTGGTACTGCTTATGTACCGTTATAAAAACAGAGAAGAGATCGAGTCAAACCTTGGATTTAAAATCGTTGGATACTATCTTTTGGGTGCGTTTACCTTTCGGATAAATGAGCTTGCTTTACCTCTGGGTTTCATGATCTTTCTCTTATTTTTCCGGCCAACAACCATGCTTCGCAATTGCGGTTTTCAGATGATTGGGGAAATATAAGAAGTGAAATGAACATAGAACCTCATGCCCGACTTGAAAAAGGTTGACTTATGATTTAATCAGTAGCACGGAAAACGGGTTCATCCAATATGACGTTGCTTTTTCATCTGAAACGAAGGAGTATACGATCCGGCGTCAAAATGTTGGCGAACGATGGCTGCAATATGATCGTCTTGTATTTGCTTCGAGGTTTTTTGAAGTGTTAGATGAAATTAAGGTTCGCAATGTATCGATTGCTCCTCCGTTTGAAAGGAATATTTTAATCAGTGATGGAGAATTAGCCTCTTATGTGAATCAATTTCATAATTGCTCATCTTAAAAATATACAGACTGCTCCAATCTCTTCTTTATCCTTTTTTAAAAA